>NZ_CAWUDI010000010.1:0-184730 GCF_963920925.1 Calothrix sp. CCY 0018
GTCGTAACCCAACATTGGTATTTGAGATATTATGAAATACCAATAATAAAGATGTAGGTTGGGTTAGACACGAAAATAATTTAAGTAGGCAACGTGAATTGATGATTATCGTGTCGTAACCCAACATTGGTATTTGAGATATTATGAAATACCAATAATAAAGATGTTGGGTTACGGCGCATAGATTAATATCTAGTCAAAAACTACCATTCTTCGTGCGCCTAACCCAACCTACAAGCTAACAACTAACGACTAACAACTAACCACAAAAGGTTTAAATACCTCAATTAATTCTGGTTTACTTACAGCCAAAGTAGGTATAGATTTCGCGCTATAATCTTCACCTACAATCAAAGGAAAAGGCTCGGATTTCAAAGATATCCAAAAACCTCCCGCAGCTTGTAAAATAACCCAAGCTCCGGCAATATCCCATACCTTGGGTGTCGCTTCAACAGCACCCAATACTGCTCCCGTTGCTACCGTGAGAAAATTATAGCTAGCAACACCAAGCATTCTAATTTTAGAAGGAAAATCTGGAGTAATTATCGACGTGCTGCGAGAGCATACGTTGAAAAAATGATTTTTACTAATTTCATCATCACTGGTTTTAATTAGAAGATTATTGCGAAATGCTCCCTGTGGTAAATCCAATCCAGAATCACCTTGCCAATAACCGTGAAAAGCTTCATTGGTAGGAGGAGCATAAACATAACCAAATACAGGTGTACCCTTGTAAAGCAAGCCTAGAGAAATACACCAGATAGGAATTCCCCTCGTAAAGTTAGTAGTACCATCCAAAGGATCGACAATCCAGCACCACTCATTATCAGGAAAAACTTTATCATTCTCCTCGCTGAGAACACCATGATTGGGAAATTGAGCCTTAATAAACTCTCGAATTTGATTATCAGCCCATTTATCGGCTTTCGTCACCAAACTACCATCAGCTTTATTATCGGCTTGCACCTTACCAAAATCTTGCATTAACTGCTTTCCGACTCTAACAGTAGTAGTTTGACAAAATTCTAAAATAGTATTCCAATCGTTCATATCTGAAAAGGTAATTGATAATTGATAATTGATAATTGATAATTGATAATTGATTTAATCTAATTCACCTTCCAAAATCGAACTTATCGCCACCTTCGCATTGCTTTGAAATTCTTTAACACTAATTCTACGTAGTAATAAAATTGCAAAAATCATTCCTATTGCTTGCAGTAAAAATACCAACCCATAAGCCATTGCTGGTAACTCAAACAGCATTTTACCTAAATTTAGAAAACCTCCACCAAGCACTGTCGCAGAACCTCTAGCCATTGATTGCGCTAATCCCCAAGCACCGATAAACGTACCCGCAGTTTCCGCCGCAGTCAAATCCAGCATTAAACTTGTAGCTCCTGCTGTCAGCATTCCAGATGATAAACCGAAAAATAGTAAACTACCCATCAATAAGCTTTTGCTAGCAGTCAATCCCGCCATAATAATAAAAATATTGCTGATTGCTGCGCTAATACATCCAAATTTAGTAGTATTTTTCTTTCCCAAACGAGGTACTACTAAAAAGCCACTTGAAGCAATCCCGATTAAAGTACCGATACCAAAAGGAACGTTTAATCTTGTGGTTTCAGCAATACACATTCCAAAAACTTCACCACCATAAGGCTCTAATATTGAATCTTGCATAAAAAGACTTATACTTAATATCAGTAAAAATCCGAAGAATAAACCTGTTTGACGGTTAGCGGTAAGAACTTTTAGTGCTTTTTTTAAAGTTATTTGATCTTCTCTTTCAACAGCTTGAGAACGTAAAGAGTAACGCGAATATTTTTTTTCTACCCCAAAAGTTGCTAAAATACACAGCCCAAAAACTATGGCTGGCATAATAATAAATACGGGATTGATTACAGCTTGGAGTTGCCCAATATCAGCTATTTTTTCAGTTTGAGCAGGATTGTAAGATAATATAGCCGCGCCGCAAACTTCTGGTGTTTCCAATAATCTAGAACTGACAATCGCTCCTATTACAATACCAACCATCAACATTGACCAAACAACCCCAATCAATTTAGAACGGTTGTCTTCGTCGGTTACATCTACTAACAAAGCCGCAAAAGGAGTAGAACTTGCACTGAGAGCTAAACCGTAAAGTGCAAAAATTAATGCCAATATTGCAGTCCAAGCGTAGGTTTGAAAACTCCACCCACGAGCCTGCAAACTAAAGCCTAACTGCCACACAACTTGCAGCGCTACAAATGAAATAACAGTAAAAAAAGCTGCTCCAATCCATACATACCCAGAACGATGATAGCCACCAATCGGCTTTGCATCGGACATTTGCCCAAACCAAATTCGCGCTGGGCTGACAAACTGGTACATGGCGATCGCACCTGCTGCAATCAAGGGTAAAACCTTAAGTTCGTCAATCATGACTCTGTTAAGTACACCCAATGTCAAAAGTGACATAATCCCCAGCCCCATTTGAAACAAACCCAAGCGAAACATTGTTAAAAGCTTGATTCTAGGAAGCGATTTTATTTTTTCCGAGTTGTTAGATTCTGGATTCGGTAAAGAATCGCTGTTTGCCATAACTACTTAAACGTAAAAATATAAATAAAGTCGAAGTAACCAAAATTAATTGGTTGCTGCTTTGCTATTATCCCACTAACGATTCATCAATAAAGCTTTCAATATCAACAACAGCGATACACTTAAAGTAAAGTATTGTAAAAATATTTAGTTACCAGTGGAAAACATCACATTAGGACAAAACGCTGTATCAGTCACCCCTTTGTGTCTTGGTACTTGGGCTTGGGGCGATAAACTATTTTGGAATTATGGCAATGACTACGGTTCGGAACAGGTAGAACAAGCTTTTGACGCTGCGATCGAAGCTGGCATTACTTTTTTTGATACTGCGGAAGTCTACGGGTTAGGACTATCAGAAGAATTGCTGGGAAAATTTATCAAAAAAACGGACAAAGAGGTGCAGGTAGCTACAAAATTTGGTCCTTTACCTTGGCGATTTTCGGCTGAATCTGTCAGTGAAGCATTAACAGAAAGTCTTAAACGTCTTCAAGTAGAGCAAATCGCTTTGTATCAAGTTCATTGGCCTTTTACTTTTTTCATGAGCCAGGAAACATTGATGAATGCTTTAGCAACTGAGGTAGAAAGAGGCAGAATTAAAACAATTGGTGTAAGTAATTACTCTCAAGAGCAAATGCAGGAAGCACACCAAATTTTAGCTCGTCGCGGCATACCTTTGGCAGTTAATCAAGTGCGTTATTCTTTATTAACTCGTCAAGTTGAAAGTCAGGGAATTATTGCTACGGCGAAACAATTAGGCGTGACAATTTTAGCTTACAGCCCTTTAGCTCAAGGTTTACTTACAGGTAAATATTCTTTAGATAGCAGTGTGAAACCTACAGGAGCAAGAAGCATAGATCCGCGTTTTAGTAAAGATAACTTACAAAAAATTGACCCAGTAATATCTTTATTACGCATCATCGGCGAAAAATACAATCGTACTCCCGCACAAGTTGCTCTTAACTGGTTAATTGCTCAAGGTAATGTAATCCCAATTTCCGGAGTAAAAACAGCAGAACAAGTTCAACAAAATGCTGGTGCCCTAAATTGGAAATTAAGCGACGATGAAGTTACTCAATTAGAGCAAATTAGTCGTCCTTGGTTAAATTAATTATTATTAGGTTAAAGGTCAAAACTCCTAACTCCTAACTCCTAACTGTTCCCTGTTCCCTATTCCCTATTCCCTATTCCCAACTCCTAACTCCTAACTCCTAACTCCTAAAAACAATAACTGGCTCCATTGCTTTCTTCTAAACTTACTTCTGAATTATCCAGAAGTATGAAGCTTGCATTGAAACCAGTTGCTTTGCGATTTAACACGCTTGGCTTAATTTTTTGGAAATATCAAGTTCGATTGATTCTACATTTATCTTCGGTTGTAGTTCAACTCATAACCGTTCAAAATTTTCCAGCTACCTATCAGTCTTTAACAGCCTTGTCAATAATTTAAGTAGTCAAACGAACCTGATATATTTGATGATTTCTCTACCAGTATTGCTCTATATGAAATATGAAATCAAGTAACCAGTAGAGATCCCGCCTTCTAGAAGAAAACCAAATCTAAATTTAAGATGCTGATTCTTTAGCAGCACTAGAAGATGTTTCCCGATCGTTTGATTTTAGTTTTGGCTTGGAGCTTGTACCACCACCGGCATTGCCACCACCACGTTTTCCATCTCTATTTTTACCTTCTCCCCAACGACGGCCGCCTCGATCGCTATTTGAACGACGCGATCCTCCACCACGAAGTTTGGGTTTTGCTGAAGAAGTAAAATTCTTTGCATCTTCTTCAGGTATGCTATCTGCTTTTAACCAATCTGGACGGGTTTGATCGTAAGCGATTTGTAATGCTGCTGCTGCGATCGCATGAGCATCATATTCTTCACTTAGTTCGCGCACTATCGGTAAAAATGAAGCCAAACGTTCGCCACTTAAAGCTTCTTTAACCTGAACTTGCAATTTTACCAACTGTTTCGCTTCAATTTGAGCGCGGGTTGGAATCGAAATCATTTCCCAGTTCTGCTTGTTATGGCGTTCGATAACTTGCTGTTTGCGTCGCTCGAATGACTGTACCAAGGAAATCGCAGTTCCTTCTTTTCCGGCTCTACCAGTACGACCAATACGGTGAACGTAAGTTTCTACACTATCAGGTAAATCAAAGTTAATTACGTGGGTAAGTTCGTCAACATCCAAACCTCTGGCAGCAATATCAGTTGCTACAACCCAACGAACTTGACGATTGCGGAAGCGTCCTAATAACCTTTCCCGCGCTTGCTGAGATAAATCGCCGTGATATTCATCAACGCTATGACCTGCTCCTTGCAACTGATTTGTTAGTTCTGCTGCGGTGCGTCGGGTACGAACGAAAATCAACGCCGTATCGGGATCTTCCATTTCCAAGATCGGCTGTAAAGCTCTTGCTTTCGTCCAGTGACGCGGTATTAAGTAAGCGACCTGATTAATTTTATTCGGAGCCGCTTTTGGCTGTTGAACCGTTACCGTTACGGGATCGTTTAAGTATTTATTCACCAACTGGCGAATTGAAGGCGGCATTGTGGCGGAGAATAAAGCGGTTTGACGTTCTTTTGGTGCCCGAGAAAGAATTTTCTCTACATCATCAATAAAGCCCATGCTCAACATTTCATCGGCTTCATCCAACACAAACCATTTCACCTGGTCGAGCTTCAAACAGCCCCGATCCAACAAATCAATGATTCGTCCTGGAGTTCCGACGACAACGTGAACGCCGCGCTTAAGCTGCATCATTTGACGGTCAATTGATTGACCACCATATATTGCCAATATTTTCAATCTTTGACTGCCAACAAATTCAGCAACAGCACTATGAACTTGAATTGCTAGCTCGCGGGTTGGAGCTAAAACTACTGCCTGTACTGCTTTGTGATCGGCATCTATTCTTTCCAAAATTGGTAAAGAAAATGCTGCTGTTTTACCCGTTCCAGTCTGGGATTGACCGACTACATCGCGACCGGATAACAGTTGAGGAATTGCTTGTTCTTGAATGTTTGTAGGTGTGCTAAAACCTAGTTTCTCTAATTGTGCAAGGCGTTGTTCTGAAATTCCTAAATCTTCAAAAGTAAGACTCATCAATTCTCCTATGTTTTAAGTTTAATCTTCAATAAATCATTTTTTGCGTTAATTGTTGACCATTAGTCAAGCAAAATTGATAACTAACAGCCAAAATTTACAGCTAAAAAACTTTTACGACTTCACCATATAAGTCGTATGCATCCGCAGCGTCAATCTTCACTTTGGCGATGCTCCCCAAACTTGCTTCCCCACGAACATATATTTGTCCGTCAACTTCTGGAGCAAATCGACTAGAACGACCGATTAGTTCTGCCCGAATGGGATTTTCTTGCTCAATTAACACATCAACTACTTTGCCAACTTCGAGTTGATTATTTTTCAAGGAAATTGGCTGCTGAGTTTGCATTAATATATCTCGCCGCTCATCCATTATTTCTTGCGGCAACTGGTTCGGTAGATTATAGGCTTTTGTTCCTTCCTCCGGTGAAAAAGTGAAAACACCCACATGATCGAACTCGTGACGTTCAACAAACTGGCGTAGATCCACAAAATGCTCGTCTGTTTCGCCAGGAAAACCCACAATGAAGGTTGTTCGCAATACGGCATTTGGCAATGCCCGCTTTATATTTTCAATAACTGTATCGTTCACCTGTCCTTGCCAGGGACGATTCATAGCGCGAAGAATTTCAGGGTGGGAATGCTGTAATGGCAAATCTAAATAAGGTAAAACATTTGCTGTTTCTTTTATAGCCGCAATTACCTCTGGGGTTAACCCCGTTGGATAAGCATAATGCATCCTAATCCACGGTACATTCACTTTACCCAGAGCGCGAAGTAATTCTGCTAACTGCGGTTTACCGTAAATATCTATACCGTAATTTGTAGTAATTTGGGAAATTAATATTATCTCCCGTACTCCTTGAGATGCCAACTGTTCTGCTTCAGCAACAATTGATTCAATGGTACGCGAACGTTGGTTTCCTCTTAAATGAGGAATTATACAAAACGCGCAACGATAATCACATCCTTCAGCAACCCTTAAGTAAGCTACACCTTCTGAAGTAGTCCGATAGCGAGGCGTTGTTTCATCGGCAATAAAAGTTGGTTCGGCACTTACTTGCTTGACACGTTCGCCAAGCTGGGTTCGCTCAATGACATTTACGATTTTATCGTAATCGCCCGTACCTACAACTGCTACTGCTTCAGGCAACTCTTCCAATAACTGCTCTTGGAAATGTTGCGCCATGCAACCAGTAATTACTATTTTCTTATCAGCTTCTGCTAATTCAACTAAAGTTTTAACAGACTCTTCTCGCGCTGCTGCGATAAAGCTACAAGTATTGACAATAACGTAATCCGCTAATTCTTCATTGCTATCTACGCCGTAACCTGCTTCTACCAGCAGACCAAGCATATGCTCTGTATCAATGCGATTTTTCTCGCAGCCAAGGTGAGAAATTGCGATTGTTGGCTTATCACCCATATTATAAAAGATATTTTACTGTTTCGAGTTGAACGTTTAAGCGAACGAAAAGGCGAGTGAAGGAATTTTGCCATGAAATATCGCAAAACTCATAGATGCTTAGTCTACTCTTTTTACCCGACATCAACCAACTATAAATTAAGGTTTTATCTAAATCGGAAATTAAGCAGATTGTGCTATGACATCGTATGTACTTTTAATTACACATAAGATATTGAATAGTTTTTCACGATCGCTCAGCCTGTTGTAGTTTTCTTTTACATACTGTTAATAAATGGTATTCGACATTACCGCAGTCCCTACAATACTGATTTACTCCTTAGGAAGCAGCCGACCGAAGTCGGTTTATGTAGAGAAGTCGCTACCCTATGATGTAATCCCAGGCTGAGTTACGCTTTAGTCAGCGGTAATATTACCCTTTTCCCTTTGGATTACCTGTATCCGTTGCAGCCTACACTGTTATAAATAAAGCTGCAAGCCGCTGCATCTCGGAGCGGCAGACTCCTCTTTTACCATGTTTTATCTTAACATATCTTATGAAATATTTTTTGCCAAATTACTTCTCTTGGAGGAGGTATCTGAACTATTTTATCTAAATATTTGACAAAGACAAATACTTTCATATTGCTGCTTACTTAAAAAGGGTACTCGAAGAATTTATTCGTTTTTGATTCAGAGATAGCGGTAATCCGGTTGACGTTCTTCCTGCTCGTAAACGAGCGGGGATTCACTTCATTACTGAAGTGGTTTCCTCTTTCTACGAGTCGGCTTGCGAGGTTGTGTTTCCACTTCCACGTAGAGGTCATTCTCTCCGGAGGCGTTAATTCCGTTGCGCCCCAACGTATTTGATAATTGGCTTAAAGCAGCTTTTAAAATATTTATTGCGGCGTTTTCGTCTCTATCGGCAACATAATTACAATAGGGACATTTATGAGTTCTAGTACTTAAAGTTTTTACTACTTTTTCACCACAGTTAGAACAATTTTGTGAGGTATATTTCGGCTCCACAGCTATTACCGGAACGGAATAAACTGTTCCAAAATACTCAAGCCATTCCCTAAATTTATACCAAGCTGCATCACCGATTGATTTAGCCAGATGATGATTTTTGATCATATTCCGCACCATTAGGTTTTCAACTGCTACCAAGTCGTTAGACTGTATGACGCGCTGGGCTAACTTACATACCCAATCGTTACGTTTGCGTGAAACCTTGAGATGCGCTCTACCCAATCGATTTTTAGCTTTAATCCGATTTTTACTTGCCTTTGTAGTACGAGATAAACGACGTTGATACTTTTTTATTTTTCGTTCGGACTTGATTAAAAATCTCGGATTATCTACCTTGTTGCCTTCAGAATCGGTGTAAAAATGATTTAAACCAAGATCTAAGCCAGTTTGTTTTTTAGTTAATTCTTTATTCTCCTTTCTCGTATAGTCAATCAAAAACTGAGCATAATAACCATCATGTCTTCTAACAATTCGTATGCGCTTTATTTGTTTGAGTTGATAAAAATGTAGATTACGAGTCCCCCATAATTTAAAAGTTCCTGCCCAATGTTCGTCAGTTAAACTTAGATCACGCCTATCGTCAGATAATTTCCAACCAGAAGTTTTATATTCAACTGATGCTCTAACTTGATATTTTTTAAATTTAGGATATCCTTGTTTCCCAGAATTTTTGGCTTTACAATTACGATAAAATCTTTCAATTGCTGCCCAAGCCCTTTCGGCATGAGCTTGTCTAGCCATTGAGTTTAATTGTTTTACCCAGGGATATTCGGGATTATCGGATAAAACCTTACAATAAGCATAGGCTTGGTTACGACTTTTAATTTTTTTGTCTATCCAAGCACGAATTATAGAATTACGCACGAATCGACCAGTACGAATCGCTTGGTCTAACTGTTCATATTGGTCGATGGTTCCTTCTAATTTTGCTTCGTAGACAATCATTTTATCGTAGCCTGCAACGATAAAATTGTAGCCTAGATGTTGGCTGGCTTACATCATCGCCCGCCCTATAACGATGAGGCTTTACGCGCCTTGTCAGGTAAAATAGTCTTCGTGTGTTTTTTTGTTTGGTTTAACCAAGCATATAGATCGCTGCTTGGCTGGTTAATTCCTCTACTAAAGAAAGGTTTACGGCCGGTGTTTTTTGCTTTCTGTCCTTGCTACAGAATACATTTAGGATATTGGTTGTAGTAACACAATTGTTGCTAAGGCTAAATATTGGCGCAAAAGAGCGTTGTCCGTTCGGGAAACCACACAGAGTCCGTAAAAAAAAAAGACGTGGATTTATATCATTTATTTAAAACACGAAGACCCGTTATTGGTGTGGTTCACTTGTTACCGCTACCAACTTCACCGCGTTGGGGAGGTAGTCTCAAAGCGGTAATCGACCGTGCCGAACAAGAAGCTGTTGCCCTTGCTAGTGGGGGAATTGACGGCATTATTGTCGAGAATTTTTTTGATGCGCCGTTTACTAAAAATCGGGTAGACCCTGCGGTTGTAAGCGCTATGACTGTTGTAGTGCAGCGCATACAAAACCTGATTACTTTGCCTATAGGTTTAAATGTATTGCGAAACGACGCTCACAGCGCGATCGCCATTGCAAGTTGTACTGGAGCGCAGTTTATCCGCGTTAACGTGCTGACTGGGGTAATGGCAACAGATCAAGGATTAATCGAAGGAGAGGCACATCAGTTACTAAGATACCGTCGAGAATTAGGTAGCGAGGTGAAAATTCTCGCGGATGTATTGGTGAAGCACGCTCGCCCTTTAGGTTCGGTTAATTTAACTACTGCCGTCCAAGACACCATCGAGCGTGGATTAGCAGATGCAGTGATTTTGTCAGGTTGGGCTACAGGCGATCCCCCAAATCCCGAAGACTTGGAACTAGCATCGAGAGCGGCAAAAGGTACTCCAGTATTTGTTGGTAGTGGAGCTAGTTGGGATAATATTGCTACACTCATGCAAGCTGCTGACGGTGTAATAGTTTCTAGTTCTTTGAAACGCCACGGCAATCGCGACCAAACAATAGACCCAATCCGTGTCAGTCAGTTTGTGGAGGCTGCTCGGCGAAATTTTAACCTAGGAGCGAGAACCGAATCAGTATCTTCTTTAAAGCTACATTCGTGACGTACTCCCAACACTCAACACTATATTACTTAGCATTACTTAGCGATCGCTAAGTAATATAGTGTGGGCTTCTCAACTCACATTAAGAACTTGGTGCTTCATTGGGAATCTATTGATTCTTCCTCCACATCCAGCTTGACCGCTAGACCTTTAACGGCTGCAATGGCCCTGTTTACTATGATTTTTCCACTAGTACACCACGGCTTAAATAAGGCAACCATTAAAAATGGCTGAAAAGCTTAGAAAATCAAACTTCTTACTTCTTACTTCTTACTTCTTACTTCTTACTTCCGCCAAGCGGTACTAGCCACATCACGAGGCATGATGACATGACATTCTGGACAATTATGTACCCTGACACTCAAGTCTTTAGGCACATCGGTCCCACATTCGGGGCAAAGTTGACTCTACACTTTCTGCTATTTATCCAGTCTTTTCTTTGTCGCAGTGCGTAATTATAGACACGGCGACATTGTTCAAGCCAATCAAGCATCTTAGCTTCTTGGTCGATATCTGGATGAATGCGGTATGTATAAGTTAAGATTTCCATAATCATATTCTTACAGATTTTGCTGCCTTGTTAGAAAATCTATGGATTGCAAAATTTTCAGGCATCGAGGCTTCAATTTTGCTCAGGCGTGGCTGTATCCTAACGGCAACACCTTGGGCGCAACTACTGCTCCCGTCTTAAATCGCCCTAGCTTTTCGCACGGACTTATCCACCCCCGAACCCACGACAGTTAAATGCGGAAATTGGGAATAATGGTGGTTTGCATTTGTAGTAGTTACCAACAAATCTGCGGAACAGCAATAAAAAAGATTTTTATTGTTTGATTTATTGTTTGAATGCTTGAGGTCTAATTATTTTAAGTCTAGTTACACTAAAAGTAACTTCGGATTCTTGCAGCTAATTTTAGTTTTAACTAAATTAAGCTATAGCAATCCGATTTTAATTACGGAACTGTATATAGATTTAGAATAATATTTCCTAAATTATTCCCCTTAACCGATTTATTAATCCCAATTAATAATGTTTTAGCTTATGATTCGTCGTCGTTCTACTCCTTGGATTCATCGCTTCTCACGTTTGCTCATCGCAGGAATCGCTTCCTGTGGTGCTTTAGTCACTGGTTATCTGACCATTGTTAAGCTATCGGGAGGAGAAGCGGCTTGTACTGCTTCTTCTGCTGCTGCGGGTACGGGTGCTGGATGTAATAGCGTTCTTTCAAGTCCTTGGGCAGAAGTTCTTGGGCAACCATTAGCGTTATTCGGATTTCTAGCATATTTCAGTATGCTGATTTTTGCTCTTGCGCCTTTACTTTTAAAAGGCGGAGAAAATAAAGAACAGCGTCAGAAATTAGAAAACTTAACATGGACTTTTCTGCTGATCGGCTCAATTGCCATGACGGTTTTCAGCAGCTATCTAATGTTCGTATTATTTAGTTATCTCAAAACTACTTGCCCCTACTGTATTGCATCGGCTCTGTTTTCTCTAACTATGTTAGTGCTGACAATTATTGGCCGTAGTTGGGAAGATATCAGTCAAATCTTCTTTACCGCAGTTATCGTGGGAATGGTAACGCTAATAGGCACTTTAGGCGTTTACGCTGGTGTGACACCAGGTGGTAGTGTTCAAACCGATTCTCCTAACGCAGCACAAGTTGCTGAAGATGGAAAAATTACTTTTACTCCTACTAGAGATAATCCTCCTCAACCAGGAGTTGGCTGGGAAGTTACCACCACTTCTGGGGAAGCGGAAATAGCATTGGCGCGTCACCTCAAAGAAATTGGAGCCAAAGAATATATTGCATGGTGGTGTCCTCATTGTCACGATCAGAAGCTATTGTTTGGCAAGGAAGCTTATGAAGAAGTTCCCCATACAGATTGCGCTCCTGCTGATACTCCTAACGATCAAAAACCGGAGTGTAAAACAGCTGGGATTCAAAGTTATCCCACTTGGAAGATAAAGGGTAAAACTTATACCGGAGCGCAGAGTCTTGAGGAACTAGCAAAAGTTTCTGGTTACGAAGGTCCGACTAATTTCAAGTATTATCTGAATCGTTAATTTTCTTTTGATTTATTGTCATAAAGGTACAAAAGATTAAGTTTTTAAGTCAACAGAGGTATATACTTCTGTTGGCTTTTTTATAAGAGGATGTTTTAAAAGTGGGGGGCTATTGTAAGAAAGCTCACAAGGTTTAAGCTCAAATTGAAGACATATGCATCATTAGAGCCATGAAAGACAGCATATCTTATGAATCTGACATGGGAACAGTGGTTGTTAATTGAAGACCTGTTTCCGGAACCATTGCCTGGTGGTCGTCCACTCGTCCACGTACTGTAGCAATTTATGCAGTAGTAAATGCGATTTTATACGTTTTGATTATTGTTTTTAAAAACTGGATTTATTTTAGGGACAATTAAACCAAAAATCCCCACATTCCAATAAATGCAGGGATAAAAAATATTATTTGAAATAAAGGTGAGCAAAAACCTCACCTCTATATAACTACTTAGACTCGGTGAAGTCAGCGTCAATTACATCATCACCACTTGGGGAAGCACCTGCATCACCAGTCGCACCGTCGGGAGCTTCACCACCGGGAGCAGCACCATCGGGAGCAGCACCAGCTTGTTGATACATATTGCTACCAACTGTGAATAATGCTTGTTGCAATTCTGGCATTACCTTTTGAATTTGCTCGTCGTCTTCTTTGGTGACGGCTTCTTTCAAATCTTTGACTAAACCTTCGATTTTGGTTTTGTCTTCTTCGGGGACTTTATCTCCCAATTCTTGCAACTGCTTTTCTGCTTGATATGCCAAGGAATCAGCTTGGTTTTTGCGGTCAATTTTCTCGCGACGTTCTTTGTCGGTTGAGGAGAAGCTTTCAGCTTCATTAACCATTCTTTCAACTTCGGTTTTATCCAAAGTGGAAGCACCAGTAATACTGATGGATTGTTCCTTACCAGTACCTTTGTCTTTCGCGGTAACGTTCAAGATACCGTTAGCATCAATATCGAAAACAACTTCAATTTGAGGTACTCCACGAGGTGCGGGAGGAATTCCATCAAGACGGAAAGTTCCCAAGCTCTTGTTGTCGTTGGACATTTCACGCTCGCCTTGGAGTACGTGAATTTCTACGTTGGTTTGTCCGTCAACTGCGGTGGAGAATACTTCTGACTTCTTGGTAGGAATGGTGGTGTTGCGAGGAATAATCTTGGTCATTACGCCACCAAGGGTTTCTACACCCAAAGACAACGGACTTACGTCTAAAAGTAAAATTCCGGTAACTTCACCAGACAGTACGCCAGCTTGAATTGCAGCACCAACAGCTACAACTTCGTCAGGGTTAACTGTTTGGTTGGGTTCCTTACCTAATACGCGCTTAACTACTTCTTTTACTGCGGGAATACGAGTAGAACCACCAACCAATACGATTTCATCAATATTATCTTTGGTTAATTTTGCGTCGCGCAATGCATTTTCAACCGGAATGCGACTGCGATCGATTAAGTTCGAGCAAATTTCTTCAAACTTACCGCGAGTTAAGGTTGTATCCAAATGCTTGGGACCATCCTGAGTTGCGGTAATGAATGGTAAGTTAATTTCGGTTTGAGTAACGCTCGAAAGTTCGATTTTAGCTTTTTCTGCGGCTTCAGTTAAGCGTTGTAAAGCTTGCTTATCCTTCCGTAAGTCTAAGCCTTCTTGCTTTTGAAATTCTTCAGCTAAATAATCAACAATCTTTTTATCAAAGTCGTCACCACCAAGGTGAGTATCTCCAGAAGTAGAAAGTACTTCAAATACGCCGTCGCCAACTTCTAAGATCGATACGTCGAAGGTACCACCACCAAGGTCAAATACCAAGATGGTTTCGTTGCTCTTCTTATCCAAACCATACGCCAAAGAAGCAGCAGTAGGTTCGTTGATAATCCGCATTACTTCAATACCGGCAATCTTACCAGCATCTTTAGTTGCTTGACGCTGAGAGTCGTTAAAGTATGCAGGAACGGTGATTACTGCTTGGGTAATAGTTTCGCCAGTGTACTTACTAGCGTCGTCAACTAGCTTGCGGAGAACTTGCGAGGAAATTTCTTCCGGAGCAAACTGCTTACCAGCTTGAGGACAATCGAGTTTAACGTTGCCGTTGCTGTCTTTAACTACTTTGTAAGAAACTTCGGTTGCTTCGTGGGTGATTTCTTCCTGCTTGCGCCCTAAGAAACGCTTAACCGAGTAGAAAGTGTTCTCCGGATTCATCACCGCTTGACGCTTAGCGATTTGTCCGACAAGGCGATCGCCATTTTTCGCGAAAGCAACAACACTAGGTGTAGTGCGAAAACCTTCGGCGTTAGCAATAACTGTGGGCTTCCCACCTTCCATTACTGCTACGCAAGAATTAGTTGTACCTAAGTCAATTCCAACTACTTTTGCCATTTTCTTTTTGGCTCCGTATAACTACAAAAACAATGAATGAGAATATAAAAGGTTTAATTTTGAGGTAACTGGCTCTTAAAAGCAACCACTAAAGGCATCAATATGAAAGCATTTATTGAGCATTGAGCCACTGGCTATCCTATTTACACTGTTATATATACTGAGCCTGTGCAGCCAGTGAATGAAGGGTGGTTTCCCGAACCCGTGAATGGACGGTTGTGCAACAATCAGGTGTTGAAGGCTCAATCAGTGTTTGCTTGTACAATGACTAATGTATGAGAATTAATACTATGAGTAATTCGGGTGAACCGTAATATTAATGTGGTGTTTGCCGTCTTTTTGCTAAAAAAAGCAATTATTTATTAGTTCTATCGCTAAAAATCTAATTAAAAACTATTTTTTTACCCATTGTTAACTCTATTTTTAATTAGAAGTAAAGCAACTGGCAATATCTATTTGAAGAGTAATGATTTTTTCTAAAGCTATTGGGAAGAAATTTGATTTGAACTTGAGATACTAGATATAAGTTATACCGACTTTCAAATTAACTCGAAACTTTGCAATAGTTAAAGATTATTTTTCCTACTTAAAATCTAGTACTTTCGATATCAACATAATATTTCTTTGGGAAGTAAAAGGTATGGTATCTGCTAGCTAGCGTTGGAATAGGCTGTTTCAAATCAACAAATAGCAGCCTGTAGAAAAGCTAGATAAAGGACTTTCCCGAATGTTCCCAATCACAAATATTGTTGAAAACTACTGGTTAATAGGACAAGCGCCAATAATCACAGAAGGATATGTAACTCCTCAAGAAGCATCGCTGATTTTTTCAGGGCCGCAATTTTTAGTTGCTTTAGCCTCTGGAATCGTAATGGCGATCGCCTTTCAATTACTGCTGACTAATTTCTCAATCGCTATCGGAATTTCATCGTTAGGAGAGTGGGATTCTGACGATGACGATACTGACACGGTAGGTGGAACTGTTAAGAAGGTAGAAGCGAAAGTCGGTATTTGGGCATTAATTACCGCGACGATAGCTTTATTTATCGCTAGCTTTTTGGCGGTGAAGTTAAGTTTAATCGAAAGTACGCTTTTAGGCGGAATTATTGGTGTAGTAATTTGGTCTACATACTTTTCGCTGATTGCTTGGCTGGGTTCGTCGGCTGCTGGCTCGCTAATTGGTTCGCTCTTGAGTACTGCCAGTTCTGGCGTGCAAGGTATTATCGGTACGGCGACAGGTGCTTTAGGTGCCAATGCTGCCAAAAATCAAATGGTTTCTACCGCAGAAGATATTACCGCCGCAGTTCGTCGGGAGTTAACTTCTGGGATTAATACAGATAGTATTAAAAATACTGTAGAAACTTCTTTGGGGTCTGTAAATTTACCCAATCTTAATTTAAACGAAATTCGCGGTCAATTTGATCGGGTTCTTCAAGATAGCAATTTAAAATCTCTTGCTAATAGCAATTTATTACAAAGCGTCAACCGCGATACTTTTATTAACTTAATTAGCAATCGGACAGATTTTTCCCAACAGGATATTAACAAAGTTGCAGATCAACTCGAAGCAGCTTGGACTCAAGCTGTAGGAAGTCAAAATCCGACGCAGCAAGTCATGGATTTGATTGAAAAATCTACTCCCGAACAATTAAATTCAGAAGATTTAGGTTCGCAGCTGGAGAAACAACTAGCAGGAGTTGCAGCAACTGGCGGTACTGGTTTATTAATGCAACAAGCGCTTAAATATGGCTTGGGTGCAGCGGTTCCGGCTGTGATGAAGAATGTTCATTTATCCGATTTGGATATTGATAAAATCAAACCTCAGTTGCAAAAGCTCAAGGAAAAAACTCCCGAAATCGATATTGATAAGATTAGCCAGCAGTTGCAAAATCTTAAGGAACAAGCTACTCAGAAAATATCTCAAGCATCTGCTAATAACAATCCCATTAAGGAAGATGTGGAAGGATATATTCTTAATTCTTTCCCTTGGCATTTCAACCGTTTAACCCTCAAGGATGAATTTAAAGAAGCCATTTACGATACCGATGCAGATCCCAAACAAGTTAAACAGCGGTTAGAGGAAATTGATCAAGACTATTTAACCGATTTACTCAAGCAGCGGGAAGACTTGAGCGAAGCTAGGGTAAAAGAAATCGTCGGACAAATGGAAGAAGTTCGTAACGAAGTTTTACAAACTGTAAACGAAGCAACATCGCAAAATCTCCGCAGTCAAATTGAAGATTATCTTAGTTCCACAAGTAAAGATGAACTCAACCCCGAAGCAGTTAAACGCGATTTTAGCCAACTGCTAGAAGATTCCGAAGCCAGCTTTGAAGAATTGAGCGATCGCCTTTCAAATTTTGACCGCAACAATTTGGTAGAAGTGCTTTCTAAGCGTGACGATATCAGCCAAGAAGAAGCCGATAACAT
Organism: Calothrix sp. CCY 0018; assembly: GCF_963920925.1. Taxonomy (NCBI): domain Bacteria; kingdom Bacillati; phylum Cyanobacteriota; class Cyanophyceae; order Nostocales; family Calotrichaceae; genus Calothrix; species Calothrix sp. CCY 0018. The sequence continues at coordinate 17,124 of NZ_CAWUDI010000010.1, forward strand.
AGTCAATCAACTTGAAGGTACCCGCGATGAAGTTTTAAATAAAGCTCAAGAATTGCAGCAGCAAGCGGAAAATAAAACCAACGAATTACGCGAAAAAGTAGAAAACTATCTGCTTAAAACCAATAAAGACGAACTCAACCCCGAAGGAATCAAACGCGAATTCAAGACACTTATAGACGATCCAGAAGTCGGAGCTAAACAGTTACGTAAAAGGCTTTCGCAATTCGATCGCGATACGTTAGTTCAGCTACTTTCTCAGCGCGACGATTTGAGCGAAGAAGAAATCAACAAAAACATTGACCAATTATTGTCTGTACGCAATAACGTCTTGCAAGCACCGCGAAAAGTTGCAGGTAAAGCTAAACAGCAATACGAAAAAACAGTACAATCTATCTCAGAGTATTTACGCAACACTGAAAAAGAAGAACTCAACCCCGAAGGAATCAAGCGCGATTTACAAAAACTGCTTGACGATCCAAAAACAGGAGCTTCAGCAATAGGCGATCGCCTTTCCCAAATAGATAGAGAAACCTTGGTAAAATTGCTTTCTCAACGCGACGATTTGAGTGAAGAGAAAATCAACCAAGTAATTGACGATGTACAAGACTCAATCAGCGACATTGTAAAAGCACCTCGTCGTTTAGCAAAGCGTACCGGCGAAAAAGCTAGAAGTTTCCAAAGCCAAATCGAAGAATATTTGCGTAACACCGACAAAGAAGAACTTAATCCCGAAGAAATCAAACACGATTTACAAAAACTGCTTGAAGATCCAAACACAGGAGCTTCAGCGATACAGCAACGCTTCTCTCAAGTAGACAGAGAAACATTAGTTAAATTGCTTTCTCAACGCGACGATTTGAGTGAAGAGAAAATTAACCAAGTAATTGACGACGTACAAGACTCAATTAGCGATATCGTAAAAGCACCTCGTCGTTTAGCAAAGCGTACCGGCGAAAAAGTTGCCAGCTTCCAAAGCCAAATCGAAGAATATTTACGCAATACCGACAAAGAAGAACTTAACCCCGAAGGAATCAAACGCGATTTACAAAAACTGCTTGACGATCCAAAAACAGGAGCTTCAGCAATAGGCGATCGCCTTTCTCAGATGGATAGAGAAACCTTAGTTAAATTGCTTTCTCAACGCGACGATTTGAGTGAAGAAAAAGTCAACCAGGTAATCGACAACGTACAAAACACAATTAACGACATCGTAAAAGCACCGAGTCGTTTAGCAAAGCGTACCAACGAACAAGTTGCCAACTTCCAAGCCAACATAGAAGAATATTTACGCAACACCGACAAAGAAGAACTTAATCCCGAAGGAATCAAACGCGACTTACAATTACTATTGCAAGATCCACGCGCCGGAATCGCAATACTAGGCGATCGCGTTTCTCAGTTTGATCGTTCCACATTAGTTTCGGTACTTTCGCAAAGAGAAGATATTTCCGAGGAAGAAGCCAATCGGATTGCAGATCAAATCGAATCCACTAGAGACTCAATTGTGCAACAGTATCAGCAGGTGCAGCAACAGGTGCAATCTGCGGTTGACGGCAGTTTAAATAAAATTCGTAATTACCTCAACTCTTTGGAGCGTCCAGAGCTAAATTACGAAGGAATTAAACAAGACTTTACAAAGCTATTTGACGACCCACAAATGGGCGTTGAAGCATTACGCAGTCGTTTATCAGAATTTGACAGAGATAGCTTAATTGCCGTACTAAGTTCCCGCGATGATATTTCCCAAAAAGATGCAAACCGCATAGTAAATCAAATTGAATCAGCCAGAGATAGCGTCTTAGAAAGAGGAGAGCGCATCCAGAAAGAAACCAAGAAAAGATTAAAAGCCGTTAAAAAACAAGCTAAAAAACAAGCCAAAGATGCCAAAGGAGCCGCAGCAAGTGCCGCATGGTGGTTATTTGGTGCAGCCTTGGCATCACTTGCAGCAAGTGCTGTAGCCGGAGTATTAGCCGTCAGAAGCATATATTGGTGGTAGTCGTTTAATCTTGAATTGAATCACAAACCCGGTTTTTTTTATTGAAAAGCCGGGTTTTTCTATATCTCAAATTCTTATTATAGCCCCCCTTAAAAAGGGGGGTTGGGGGGATCTAACGTGTGATATAAAAGAATTTTTGAGAATTAACTTTAATATTACAAACAACAGCGCGATAAAATCCTTTAAGCGCCAAATTATTACCATTTCATCAGCGTGAAAACAGATAGCATCTTCTACCGGCTTTTTAAAGAATTCCCCAGCATCTTTTTTGAATTAATCGGCAATTCACCACAAACAGCAAATGATTACGAATTCTCTTCCGTTGAAATTAAACAAACAGCATTCCGAATCGATGGAGTTTTTCTTCCCAAACAACAAGAAGAAAACCCAATTTATTTTGTAGAAGTCCAATTTCAAACCGACGAAGAAATTTATTTAAGGTTATTTTCAGAAATATCTTTATACCTCCGGCAAAACAAACCTAAAAATCCTTGGCGAGGAATAGTCATTTATCCCAGTCGTAATGTAGATACAGCAGATATCAATCACTACAGCGAATTTTTTGCAAGCGGACGAGTTACCAGAATTTATCTAGATGAATTAGGAGAAACAGCATCATTACCAGTAGGAATTGCTACCATAAAACTAATAATTGAAGATCGAAATACTGCCATTGTTGCCGCAAGAGATTTGATAGCTAGAACCCAGCAAGAAATCAACATCCAACAGCAGCAAAGGCAGTTATTAGAATTGATAGAGACAATATTAGTTTATAAATTCCCCAAGATGAATAGAAAGGAGATTGAAGCGATGTTTGGATTAAGCGACTTGAAACAAACCCGAGTTTATCAAGAAGGAGTAGAGGAAGGAAAACAAGAAGGAAAGCAAGAAGGAAAGCAAGAGGGGCGTGTAGAATTACAGATTGAATCTATACCTAGATTATTAAAGTTGGGTTTAAGTATAGAACAAATCGCCCAAGGTTTAGATTTGGATTTAGAACAAGTTAGAAGACAAGTAGAAAATCAAGATAAATAAAATTAGGACTTACGCAGCGATGATCCACACCCTGGGGGTGAAAACATAAAATATAGCGTTCCACCAGATATTAAGATCCCCCCAACCCCCCTTAAAAAGGGGGGCTTTGCGTCATTTATTTAGTCCACGGAGGTGGACTTTGCTTGTGTAGTAGCGGTTTCAACCGCCAATTATTTACAATCCCCCATGCCCAATCCCCAATCCCCAATCCCCAATCCCCAATTCCCATGCTTTCCCCCGCACTAAAAACAAAACTTTCAACTCCTTTAAAAATTGGCTCGGTGGAAGTCAACAGCCGAGTTTTACAATCACCTTTATCCGGCGTTACCGATTTAGTATTTCGCCGTTTGGTACGTCGCTATGCACCTGATTCGATGATGTATACCGAGATGGTTCACGCTTCGGGTTTGGCTCACGTCAAGCAGTTACCCAAGGTAATGGATGTTGATATAAATGAACGTCCAATAAGTATTCAATTATTTGATTGTCGTCCGGATTTTCTTGCCCAAGCTGCTCAAAAAGCCGTCAAAGAAGGTGCCGATACTATCGATATTAATATGGGCTGTCCGGTAAATAAAGTGACAAGAAAAGGCGGGGGTTCTTCACTTTTAAGACAGCCAGAAGTCGCCGAAGCAATAGTAAAAGAAGTTGTTAATGCAGTAGATATTCCTGTTACAGTAAAAACTCGCATTGGTTGGGATGATGCGGAAATTACTATTATCGATTTTGCAAAACGAATGCAGGATGCAGGAGCGCAAATGATTACTATTCACGGACGTACTCGCGCTCAAGGATACAATGGTAACGCTCGCTGGGAATGGATTGCTCACGTTAAAAAAGTGCTTGATATTCCGGTTATAGCTAATGGAGATATTTTTTCTGTTGAATCAGCTATTAAGTGTTTGGAATTAACTGGTGCTGATGGGGTAATGTGTTCGCGTGGTACTTTGGGCTATCCGTTTTTAGTCGGAGAAATCGATTATTTTCTTAAAACAGGAGAAAAGTTACCTTCAGCAACAGTTATTCAGCGTTTGGAATGCGCTAAAGAACATTTAAAAGCTTTGTGGGAATATAAGGGAAATAGAGGAATTTATCAAGCACGAAAACATATGGCTTGGTATGCCAAAGGTTTTGAAGGTGCTGCTGAATTACGACAGCAGTTTAATACAGTTGAAACGGTGGTTGATGGGGAAGCTTTGATTGATGAAGCAATTGAAAATTTGGCAAAAAATAATTTGTTAATCGCGTGAAAATTATTTTGTTGACATCCCAAACCTTTAGCGCTAAAGCACTTACTAAAAACCTTATTGCCCGTTCCCTGTTCCCTATTTTCAAATCTCTAAAAAGCTCCAAATTCTTCAAATTCACCCAGCATTTCCTCAAAAATCTCATCAACTATTTGTTGATTTCTTTGTAAAACAGGAGGGCCACCAAGAAATTGTTTAATTGTAATTTTCTTATCTCTAAAATCTTTCACGAAGTTACATATTGAAGAAATTACTTCGATTTCAGATTCTACTTGTTCGACGGTTTGAGAAATCGGATCTATTCCTCCTTTAACGGCTTTTCTATAACCTGAAACCATTTGTCCTTCGTTCGTATTCTTCGCTAATCGCAACTCGCTTTTTAAATTTTCATACTGAGTTTTAAGAAATTCGTTATGCTGTTCTAATTTATTACATTGTCTGGTTAAGTCATCCTCACTGTTAATTGAAAATGATTCTTCTACCTGATGCAATCTTTCAATTTCTAATAATTTGGCTAAATCACCTTCTTGATAGGCTTTATTAATTTCTTTCATGATTTCTGTATGGTGCATCTGGATATCACTATCTTTTACTTTGTCGGGGTGAAATATCTCAGCTAACCTTAGAAATATTTGACGGATTTTCTTGGATTCACTACTTCTTGTCGCAGAAGAAAAATCAGGTTGTGTTTGTTGATATTCTTGTTCGGAATCCCCAAAGCTATCTCTATTTTCATTCCCCGACTCGGAGAAATCACTTTCTTCTTCCTCTCCCTCAAAAAAATCTTCTGGGAAATCATCTTCTATCGAACTTAGTTTGACGCTGATTATTCCGGCAACTTGAAGGCTACGATAAACTTGCTCAATATTTTTTCTAGTTTGCTTGCCTAACTTTCGTGCAGTCAAAATTTGATCAAATAGTGAATGTATTTCCTCATCCAGAGATGCCATTTTTTGGAAGCAAGGAGTGCATCTACCGTGTATTTCTGTTGCCACAGCACGCATCTGTTCGAGAAAGTTCTTCTGCTCGGTGCGTTTTTTCTTAATTTGCTTGAGTAACCACTGATGTTCTTTTTCTAAGGTTTCCAGACGAATATGGAAAGATGATAGAGCAAGTGAGGTTGCTGGTGAAAACGTAGATGGGGATGAAACTTGTGTAGACATAAAAAATATGGGTTTGTTCCAGGCTAATGTACCAATTAGAACTGCATTCAGGAAAGTAGTTACTTCCTGATGGCTACCAAACTTCTAATAATCTACTACTTTTTGCCATTTTATCAACGCAGGTTAGTAAGTAATTAAGCAGAAAAATTTTTATATTTACTACTCAGTTATATAGCTGCTGCCCGTTGCCCGTTGCCTGTTCCCTTACAAAAATTTCAGCCCCAACGTTGTTTAAGTCCTGAATATACACTAATCAGTTCAATCTCTGATTCCTTTAAAGATAATAATAAAGGTTCTCTACTATTACTAAAAGGATTATTGATTAATCTAATTATCCAACGCCTCGCTTTATCTTCTGGAGCCTCAACTATACCGTGAAATTTTAATGCGTATTTGGGGTATAGTATTTTAACTAAGCTTCCTATTTCAATTATCTCTACCATTTTCAAACTTGCTTGATAGTGGATTTATTTAAAAGAAGTTTTGTATTTATTTATTTGTATTTATTTTTTTACTATTTTGCGTTCGGGAACCAACTTGCTGAAGCTTGTTGCAATTCAGTCAAATTATATTCAGATTTCCAGCCACAATGGAAACATTGGAATCCAAATGTACGATTTGTGATATATTCACGATACTTTATTCTTACAGAACCGCAACAGGGGCAGATTCCCATAAGTACCAGCGATTTTAACTCTTTTACTGTTTGTTGTTGTTTTTCAAACATATACTTAATCCTTTGTATTTTGAAGTGAACTAAGCTATTTACTTTTAAAGTTTTACAAATAACTGTGCAACTTAATTACTGTATCGATATAAATATATATTGTAGCTTTTCGCAAATCATTTGCAATAAAGGTTGAAAAAAATCAGTTTAAACTAGTTTTTATTCCAACTTATTATATATCTATATTAATTTTAAGATAATTACTTGATCTTTTTTCTGAAAATTATTATTAATATTATTGTGCAAAGTAAATAACTTATTTTTGCTTTTTATAATTACGATTCATTGAAAAAAATAAAAAACTTATTCTCACCCTGTTATTTACTGGCTATTCTTTGAATTACCATACAGCAAAGCTAGAAACGATAAATTTATTACTCATCGAAGATACAACAATTTTTAATGAGCAACAAAAACATTCCTTTTCTCAATGCTCAAAGAATAAATAAAAATAAAGGAAATACTTTCAGAGATTTAACTTTCAATCAACTTGATTGTTCGTACTGAACAATCCGCATCAAAGCTTCCTATTATATTTAAAATTGCCATAATATTAATTCCTCGTCTGTACGTTATCGTACTTACTTCTTAAGTTTGTTTCGGTTTGAGCAAGCGAGTATACTCATTTTTTATGACTCTATAGCATTCGCAGGCTGTAGCATTTAGAGCTTCTCGATCTAGAATACTAATTTTACCACGGGTATAACAAATCATTCCCGCTCGTTGAAGTGTGCCTGCTGCAACAGTTACACCCGAACGACGAGTACCTAACATTTGAGAGATAAATTCTTGGGTAAGATGTAATTCATTTTTCATCACGCAATCTTGCGTTGTCAGCAGCCAGCGAGCAAGTCTTTCTTCAATATTATGTTGTCTATTGCACGCAGCGTTTTGTGAAGCTTGGGTGAGTAATGCTTGCGTATAAAGTAACAAAAGTCTTTGCAGTTCCCCACCCTTATCAAACTCGCTTTTTAATATATTGCCGTTAAGCTTTAGTGCAGTACCCTCAATTTGAACTATGGCACGGCTCGTAGTCGAATTACCTCCTAAAAATACGGGTAAACCCACCAACCCTTCTTTACCTACCAAGCTTATTTCTGTTGTGGAACCGTTTTCCATTATTGAAACTAAAGAAATCATCGCCAAAGTAGGGAAATAAACTTCTGTCATTTTTTCCCCTGGTTCCCATAAGACTTCTCCGGAGGTTAAGTAAACATATTCTAAATGAGAAACTAACCGTTGATAATCCTCTGAAGGTAAAGCTGCTAGCAATTGATTGACTATTGCACCACTAATATCGTCCGACATATGAAAGAACACAATCTTCTTAATTGAGTCGTATTTGTAAAAATATCTAACGACACAAGAAGAATAAAAATATCTAAGTCATGTCTAAAGGCATTTTTACATTGAATTGCCTACCATATCAACACAGCAATAATATCAATATCAATGTTCAAAAAGAATTCCATAGCTGGATTGTTGGATTTATCGAAGCCTCATAAGCTTGCTACAACGAATAGAACCTAGAATCAAAAATGGGATTACTTCTGCTGACACCGTATATCTGTAAACAAAAGAATACCTCTATCCCAGGAAAAAACAGTACGATATCGTACATAGAGTTGGGAAAGTTTAAGAAAATATAAAAATTTCACAATTCAGATGTCACGACTCAAGCGATTGAACTCATTCTGGATTAACCCATAGCATTCGCAGGCTGCTTGCTCAAGTTCATTTCTCTTCAAAATAGTAATTTGTCCCCTGCTATAGCTAATCAACCCTGCTTTCTGAAGTGTTCCCGCCGCTTCTGCAACGCTAGCGCGACGTACTCCGAGCATTTCGGAGATAAATTTTTGGGTGAGCGGTAACTCTGGCTTATTTACACAATCATTTACAAAAAGCAGCCAACGAGCAAGTCTTTCCTCAATCAGATGATGCGATTTACAAGCAGTTATTTGCGATACTTGGGTTAATCTTGCTTGAGTGTACAGTAAGAGCTTTGTTTGTAATTGTTTTTCTCTTTCAAATTCGCTTTTAACTATCGAGGCATCCATTTTTACAGCATTACCTTCTACCTGCACGATCGCACGATTTGTAGCAATATTTCCTCCTAAAAATGTAGGAAGCCCTATCATTCCTTCAGTACCTACTAAACCGATTTCTGTAGTTGAACCATCTTTCATAACCGAAACTAAAGAAATCATTGCTCCTAAAGGAAAATACACTTCTTTTATCAACTGTTTCGGTTCATAAATAATTTGCCCTAAAACCAAATTGACAGGCTCTAAATAAGGAATAAGACGCTTGTATTCTCCAGGGGGTAAAGCCATCAGTAGTTGATTAGCCGATATTTGAGGCGAATCAAACATAGGGTAATAAAATCTCTTCTTGTTAACGTTTTACTCAGGCAAAGCCAATATTACTTTCTTATAAAATTATTAAAGGAATATTCTGTTTAGATAACCATCTACCTTATTTAAAAATAAGTTACGCTTTTCTTGATTGAATAACACTTTTCCAATAATTAGAACCTACCTCTAATAAGATATAGTACGTTACGATTATTTTAAAGCTCATAATGTTTTTTTAATAAACAAGAATAAGTATTATTTATAGTGGCGATAACTAATACTTGTATTCTGTACAAAATTTAGATAATTTGAAGTAAAGCCTTATCTTCTAATATCAATCTTTGGCTGTAGATAATTCACCGCTTTGATATAAATCTTCTAACACTTGAGTTGCACAAACGAAAGCTACCAATCCAATTATTGCGATAGGCTGTAAACTTATCCCAACTACAGCCAGAAATATCAAAATTGCAGCAGCACCAAGTCTGTACTTTGCTCTTACTTTGCATCGAAATATCAACCCGGTTCGATGGAGAATGCTTAAACTTAGCATACACATGGCTACTCCACCACAGATCAGCCAGCGATATGGAGTTGGTAGCGCTTGATTTACATTGCTCATTATTACTTTTTCCACACCAACTCCTGTAGTAGCAAGTCCAATTACTAACGGTAAATGTCCGTAAAGCCAAACTTGAATTAATCCTAATTTTCTATCAACATTAGCACTTAAAATAGAGCCGCTAACATTTTCAAAATAAATCCACCACAAACTAAAAGCAATACTAAACCCAAACACCGCAGAAATTGCGCTTTGTGTGTCCCATTTTTGTTCAGAAACTCCATGTACAACGGCAATGATTGCTTCACCCAAAACAATAATTGTAAACAGTCCAAAACGTTCCGGTAAATGTTCGGGATGGGGAAGTAAAGCAACTTGAAAACGTTTTGCAGTGATTCCGGTAATGAAGTCTACAGCTAAACCCAATCCCCAAAGTACAAAACGTATAGGAATTGGGATAAAAGCTGATATTAACCACAAAATCGCAGCAATAGAGAAACCAAAACAGTAATATTTAGCTAAACCTCTGGCTTCCGGAATATGTTTAATGACTCGCAGGTATTCTAAAACTAGGGTAAATCTTGTTACAGCATAAGCAATTGCAAAACCAGCAGAACTTTCGCTTAAACCATGATGAATATTAACAGCAAGAGCCGCCACTGCCAGCATTTGTAAACCAGTTAATAGCCGATGTTTAATATCATCGCTATCAAATCGATTTGCATAAAATGTAGTTCCAATCCATGCCCACCATACTGGTACAAATAAAAATACAAACCCAAGAAAACCTTTTAGAGAAGTATCTTCATATAGATAATGGGCAATTTGCGAAACAGCAACTACATAAACCAAATCGTAAAAAAGTTCTAACCAAGTAGCATGACGGTGTTCGTCTGCTGCTTCTTCACCTATACGTAAACGGGGAACTTGCAACCAGCCTTTCATATTAATAATTAGTAATTAGGAATAAAAATAAATATCTCATCAGTATCCGGCGGTTGAAACCGCTACTACACAAACAAAGTCCACCTCCGTGGACTAATCAATTATTTAACCCGCGCAGGCGGGTTTTGCTTGTGTAGCCGCGACTTATAGTCGCCAGGTGAAGTATATAACTTGACTTTTCTGAATCCAAAATTAAATTGTTTCAATCTACTACCAATTACCGATTACCTACAAAACTTTCTGTCGCTTATTATTAATAGTTAATAATGCAATTACAGCACTAGCAACTGAAGCAGCTGCGGCAATAAACATGATTAAACGAAAACTATCTACATAGGAAAGTGCAATTGCTTTTTCTATTGCATTTGTTAACTCATTGCTTATATTATCTGGAACTTTTGCGGCAGCTAAATTTATTCTTTCTGTCGCTAAGGCTTGCCTCACTTGAAATGGTACGTTTAACTTTGCCAAACGTCGATCTAAACTAAAATTAAAAGTATTGAAAACAAAGATATTAAAAATAGCGATCGCTAATAATCCAGCGGTACGAGAAACGGCGTTGTTGACTCCGGAAGCAACACCAACTTGACGCTTTCTCACCGAACCCATAACGGTTGTTGTTAAAGGAGCAACGCTAATTGACATTCCCAATCCTAATACTACAATAGCGGGAAAAAATGTTATCCAATAACTACCGCCGATTCCGGGTATTGCAAAGAGGATAAAACCAACTGCTGCGATTATTGGCCCTACCACCAAAGGTAACTTAGCATCGTAGCGATTAACTAGATTACCAGACCATCGCGACAAAAAGAACATCAGCAGAATAAATGGTAAAAACACCGCACCAGCAGCCATCGGAGAGTAACCTTGAACCTGAATTAAATTGAAAGGAACAAAATAGAAAACTCCTCCCAAAGCTGAATATAGTAATAATGTCAGTAAATTAGCACCCAAAAAGGTACGGGATTGAAATAAAGATAAAGGCATCATCGGGCTATAGATATTGGCTTCTACAAAAACAAACGCACCCAAAATAATTATTCCAAATACCGTGCTGCCGATCGCTAAAGGATGAAAAAGTCCTAAAGCAGAAGATTCAATTAATCCAAAAACTGAGCTTCCCAAACCCAAAGTTGCCAGCGTTGCTCCCCAATGATCCAATCGGGTAAACTCACTATCGCGACTTTCGGGAATGTGACTAAATAAAATTGATAGGATTGCGATCGCGAACGGTACATTAATAAAAAATATCCATCTCCAAGATAGATTTTCTATCAGCCAACCACCTAAAATTGGACCAAAAGCCGAAGTTATAGCTGTAAAACCCGACCAAGTACCAATAGCTTTGCCGCGCTCGGAATCGATAAAAGAAGCACTTATAATCGCCAAACTTCCGGGAACCAATAATGCACCTCCAACTCCTTGAAAAGCACGAGCAACTATTAGTTGATTGATATTAGGCGATAAAGCACACCATCCAGAAGCAACAGCAAATAAAGTAACTCCACAAGCATAAATCAATCTTCTGCCAAATCTATCTCCTAAAGAGCCACCTACTAAAATTAAAGCAGCTAGAAACAAAGCATAAGATTCAACTACCCACTGTACTTGAGTAGCGTTTGCATTCAAAGATTTTTGCAGTACTGGCAGCGCTACATTGACAACAGTGCCATCAATCATTGCCATACTCGAACCCAGTATAGTCGCCACTAGTACCCAGCGTTCGGTAGTGCGAGAACAAGAAGTAGAGCATCGTTTAGCATTGATGACTCCGGTATCACATGGCGATTTAACAATGTTTGACATTTCAAGCACTAACGCGACTGTCAAAATTCTACCGGACTTTGTTAATTTTTCTCTATTAAATATAAAATAGTCATTTTGTCAATTATCTTTTTGTCGATTTTGAATATATTCTTAGAGATATACTGGAGATATCTAAGCTTGCATAAGTCCGATTTTTTATAATTAACAAAAAAGCATTTTTAAGCAAGCAGAATCTAACGATTTTGTACTAAAATAAATTTAAGGTAGAAACGCTTTTAAATGATTAAATCAGAAGCGTTTCTACTTGTTAAGAATGTTTGCTTTATCTATTAACCGTAAAAATGGCTGAAAAATCCGACCGTCAAAAGCGAATTATGGAGCATCTTGCTCGCAGTACAAACGATTTTATTAAACCTAAAATTAATTCTGTTGAGAGACAGCAGCGAATTTTAGAGCATGTTCGTATGACTAAAGGTTAAATTGATTTCAAGGTGGGAGATTCCCGCCTTTTTTTATGCTAATTTGTAATATTTAATTGTTTTTTTATTATCAAAATTATTATCGTTTACGCAAAGCCCTGCCTAAAAAAGGGGGTTGCGCTTGCATAAATTCTTTAAAATTCACATCTTGCACCCCGAATTCGTCTTTGCCCTAATTCTCGCCTTGTAAGCCGGAGGCTTTCTCGCAGAGAAATAAATTGATGCGGCTAATAAACAAAGTACGTTAAAACGCACTATAATCACCTCAAAGTTCTACCTAGTACCGCTTGGCGGAAGTAAGAAGTCAGGGCAAACGCATCTAAAATTGAGCTAGGTGCGGCGTAGCCGCACCAGCGCGGGCAAGCGATGGTAGAAATCAGCCCATAACCCATAATTTAGCCTCAACAAAAATAGGAGTATTAAATAATACAAAGTAATCTGGAAACTAGGCAGTGAATACCAGTAGATATAATCATCTAAAATAACTAAAAATATAATTTTAATTAAAATGAATCGATTAACAACTTAATCCTAAAACTTTCGCAAGATAGTTATCATCCATAGCAGCTAAAAATTGTTTATTTTTAATTCCAAGCTTTTTACTTTTTTCTTGACCTAAAAGATTAACTGCAATGTGACGGAGGACAGCAAAATTTTGCGGTGCATTATCTTTCCTAATTCTACAACCATCTTCATTTAACGCTACATCTAATATCCAATGCAATGAATTTTCAATACCCCAATGGCTGCGAACTGAGTCTCCAAACTTTTTTGCATCCAAATTTAAACTACTAATATAATAGCGAGTTTCAACAGTTGTTTTACCGTTCTCAGTTCTAACTGATTCAACCATACCTATACTGTTTAATTTGCTCCATTTATGATCTGAATCAATTCGATTAGAGATATTAGAAAGCATTAAATAATTACGTATCTCTTCGCGTCCATGACCTAACTCACGAGTGCTGTAATGACTTGCATACTCGCCTTTATTACGTTTTGATATTGCTTCTTTAAATAGTAATTCCGTACTTTCATAGAGGCTTTTTTGGTTCTTTTTTAGTGAAATTATATAATCTCCATCTTTTTGTGATATAAGATTAACTATTTCTTTTTGACATCCGATTGCGTCAATTGTGACGATACAACCAGCAATATCTAACATTTTTATCAATTCTGGTATCGCTGTAATTTCATTCGATTTCTTATCAACTTTTATTTGACCTAAAACTAATTTAGTGCTTGTTGCCCAAGCACTTACCATGTTAATCGCACGATTTCCAGTTTTCTTATCATATGAATGTTTTAAGCTTTTACCATCGATCGCAATCACTTCACCATCCGTTACAATTGCAACTGATTTTATCCAGTAGGAGAAACATTCCTGAAATTTTTCTGGATTAATAAGAGCAAATACTCTTGCAAATGTATCATGTGATGGGATTCCGTTTGGCAGTTTTAAAAAACGTTTTAACCACTCTTGTTTTGCTTGTCCATATGTTTCAATTGCTACCCAAGATTCAGCCCCACAAATTACTGCACAAATCGCAATCGTGATTACATCAATTAACTGATGCCGCTTTGTACGCTCAATTCTAGGGTCTTCAAGATCCACAAAATAATCGCTAATTGTCTGCTTTGGTTTCAGTTTCACTATTTACCACTCCGCACCCATCCTAATTTTTTTAAGCTACCACAGATTGACAGAGCAGCAGTCCTCCCAGAGGGCGATCGCACGGACGGTGCTGAGTGCAGCTACGCTGCACCAGCACCTTTTAAATTAAGATGCGTTTGCCCTGAGTAAGAAGTAAGAAGTAAGAAGTAAGAAGTTTGATTTTCTAAGCTTTTCAGCCATTTTTAATGGTTGCCTTATTTAAGCCGTGGTGTACTAGTCTGATTTATCAGACTTTGTATATCAGCCTGGGAATTTATTCCAAGGCGGTTGTGAAGCCCAACTGAGAATATTGCAAGATGTCTGAATAATCAGAGTTTGCTTATAAGAGAGGGGAATTTATTCCAAGGCAATATTGAGAATGGTGCAAAACGTGAATCAAAAGATACTTTAAAAAATAATATTTTAACTAAAAACACTTTCTTTGTTGGATAACTTTTACAGTATTTACTTAAGGCAAAGAGCTTTCTGTTACATTAATGTCTTTTGGGGAAAGCTTATAGTCATACAAAAGATTCAATTTTTACAAAATAAATTGTTTTAATAATTACTTTTGATAAGTTTACTATTTAAACGAAAATAAATTTAAGATTTTAGATAAAATAAGTTTAATCAAAATAGTTAATATATTGCTTTAGTTGAGGTCAGGAATGGTTTCATACCATTTTGCTAATAGTTTATATCTATTATTCTGTTTTAATTATACATCTATATACCGATTAGCTCAGTAATTATCTCTAAAAAATAATTTATTCGTAAATTCAATCTTTATTATCCGAACGCTTCAGTTATCATAATTTCTCTACAAGCCATGAAACCCTCTGAATCCCAAACCGAAAGTCAAGAAAATAGCTCTTTAAAATCTAGACAATCGCCACGATGGACGCAACGTTTAATCTTGATACTGATACCAGTAGCTTTAACTATTGGTGGAGTCGCAGTACTTTTTAATTTGCTCGCTCGCGAAAAGAAATCACCTTCAAATATTACCGTACAACAAGCACCGCGCACCGTTAAACTAGCCGATGTACAAGCAAGTCAAATAAAAGAAAGCTCGGAGTTTATTGCCAGTTTACAATCATTAAACTCCGAGAGTCTGCAAGCAAAAACTCAAGGTAAAGTATCACAAATTTTTGTAAAAAAAGGAAGCCAAATTACAGCGCAAGCTCCATTACTACAAATTGACTCTAACAATCGAGATGCTGTTAATAATAGCAGTAGTGGTAATAGCGCAATACAAGCAAAGCAACTACAGCTACAAAATGCTCGTACCCAGCTTCAAGAGTTAAAAGTTCAACAATTATCGAAGCTGCAAAATTTGAGATTGAGTCAAGAAACTTACGAAAAATATTCTAATTTAGCTGCACAAGGTGCCGTATCCAAACAAACCAAAAATCAATACGCTGAGAAACTTAACGCTGAAAAACTCGAATTTAATAATTTAGGTGCCAAAATACAAGCACAGCAAGCAACTGTATCTAGTTTAGAAAAAGCATTACAGCAAGCACAATTAAAAACTACAAATAACCTTCCTGCACCACAGACACCACAGAAGCAGCAGTACAAAATTAATGCTCCCTTCAAAGGTACGGTAGCAGATATTTCAGTGAAAATTGGAGATTTAGTAAACCCTTCAAGTAGAGTTGCTACGGTTACTCAAAATCAACCTTTAGAAGTTGATATTCCAGTTTCCCTTGAACATAAATCGCAGCTACGTAAGGGAATGGCAGTAGAAATCATCAACTCCCAAGCTGAAAATATAGGCACGGGTAAAATATTCTTTATTTCCCCAGAAGTTAATCAAAATACCCGCACTATATTAGTAAAAGCATTATTTGACAATAAAGAAGAAAAAATGCAAGCGGGACAATTTGCTAAAGCGAGAATTAATTGGAATCAGCATTCCGGTTTATTAATTCCTACTACAGCAGTATTTCGTATAGCTGGGGAAGCTTTTGTATATGTAGCGGAAAAAGTAAACTCTACAACAGCAACCTCAACCCTAGTCGCCAAACAAAAACAGGTTAAGCTAGGTAAAATTGTAAATAATAAATATCAAGTCATTGCAGGATTGCAGCCAGGAGAAAAGGTTGTTATTTCCAAATTATTGAACATCAAAAATGGTGATGTTTTGATAGTTAAATAATTGCAATTTTACTCAGTTGCACCTTTACGTACAAAAAGTGCAAGAGTTCCAAGTATTAGAAGAGCGACTCCCCACCAAAGAGAATCACCGGGAAGAACTTTTAGTATAAGCGTAGTTATTCCAGAACTCAGCAGCGACCATCCAATTGTTGATTGATTACCCATTGAATTATTTTCCTTACATTACTTACTGTTCCAAGATTAATTATTCATTTTGGAAAAATAATCTACTAAAAGCATTAGAACAGAACTGGTCTAAAGTCGTATTTTCTACAGTTTATACTCAGCCTTGTAAATTATGTTGATATTTAAGCTATGGTCGTTTGTTTCTTAAAAATCTATTGTGTAAGCATTTTCATTTGAACTAGCTTTACCAATCTTTATTATCTAAATATCTCTAAGTACCGTTTTTAAAGAAATGGCGAGTAGTTCAATATATAATACGGTAATAATTTATATTGGCAGATTTAGACCACTTAGGTTATATTATTCAACCTATGCCGGTGCATCCCTCAAATCTGTCTGCTAGAGGTTGCCCAAACACCAAAACCATATATCATACAGATAAATTAACAGAAATTAACAATGGTAGAACCTCCAATTAAAAAATCCGATCGCCAACCAAAACCGGATCAAGGCAGTTCTGAAACTAAGAGTTCTGAAACTAAGAGCTTTACTCCTCCGGTCAAATCAGAAGGCAGTTCTGAAAAAAAGAGTTTTACTCCTCCGGTAAAATCAGAAGGCAGTTCTGAAACTAAGAGCTTTACTCCTCCGGTAAAATCAGATCGTAAAGATAGAGACAGCGATAGAGATAACAATAGAGGTGGAGGCAGAGGTAAAGGTAGAGGTAAAAAATCATCTGAAAGAGATGAAATCAAGGCTCCAGTTAGTCTTGCATTAGCACGCCCACCCAAGCCAAGCAAACCTCCTGTTAAGGTTGAACCTGAACCAGAAGAAGTTTCAGAAACTGTTGCAGAAGAATCTCAAGATTCCCATGAAGAAGCACCAGAAGTTGTTGCAGAATCTCAAGATTCCGGTGAACAGCAAAACAATTCATAGTTTGTGCTTTTAGTTGCAAAAGGGGAAATGGGTAATAGGTAATAGGTAATAGGTAATTGGGAAAAATTCAATTACCAATTCGCAATTACCAATTCCCAACTCCTAACTCCTAACTTTTCACTTCTTCACACGCTCCCCAAACTGGATTAATCTTTCAATCATTGCCAGACGATTTTCCCAGACTCCTACTTGATAGGGGTTATCTAAAGCATTTTGCTGCATTAATGTTCTAAATTGAAATTGGAATCTAATTAATGATGCTTTGGTTGTTTGTAAATTAGCTGGCGATGGAGATTTTGCCAGCTGATTTAAAGCGTTTTCTAATACTTCTGCTTGACTGTTGAATTCGGAAATTCTGCTAGCAGACATTTTTAGTTGCTTATTTTGTAATGTAAATTTCCATTCTTTTTGTAGGGAAGCATAGCGCAAAGCAGCAGTTTTGTATGGTTGGCGGTAGGGAATCGGTTCGCGTTCGGTACTACCTTGAGTACTGCTGAAAATTTGCTGTAGCTGTTGATTTTGTAAGTTTTCGGCAGCGAATAATGCATAACCACCTACTTGTAAATCCCTGATTAATTGTACTTGGTCAAATGCTCCTAAAGTCGGTAAATTTAAGAGACGAATTCCGGGAACTAACAAGGTAGATCCTAGTTTTTTCGATAGAATCCAGGGCTGTGCTAATCTGCTGAAAGTTGGAGTATCTAAAGCGTAAGTCATGGGAACTATTAAGTCGATATCGCCTCGTTGTGCCCAAACTTCCCAATGTTGCTGTAATTTACTAATTCTTTCTTGTTCCGGTAGAGGAAATACCGCCACAGACATAATTAAATCGGGTTTCTTTTGTCGCATTTTTTGCGAAACTTGAGCGACAAAGCTATCTATTTGCTGAGTACGAAAAGCCGTCCAATTTTGCCACATATCCCCTTGACTCGGCGAAATTGACAGTGGATCGATTCCATAACGCTGTTGAAATTGCGATCGCGCTGCTTTACCATAACCATAGCTGCGGTTTCGTTGATGATCTTGAAAGGGATAGCGAATGTAGTCTAAATGTAAGCCGTCTACGTTGTAACGGGTAACAATTTCTTCGTACTGATTTAATAAATACTGTCGTAATTGCGGATTTGCAGGGTCAAAAAACGGTTTATTTTGACCTTCAGGAATCATCTTTCCCTGGCGATCGTAACCAGCCCAATCGGGATGAGCGGCAAGTACTGGACCGGGATAGTTGGAGTCAATACCCAATATTGTATTATGTCGCTGGTTTCCTGCTGCAAAAACCCATACCCAAGCGTGTAATTCCATACCTCGGTCGTGGGCTAATTTGACGGCGGATTTTAATGGGTCCCAGTTACGAGTTAAAGGATTTTGCTGAGGTGCAACTTGACTGGGATAAACTGTATAACCTGCATTTACTGTTTCAAAAAATACCGTATTGATTCCGGCTTGCGAAAGTCGATCAAAAACTTGGGCTAATCCTTGCTCGTTTTTAGCTTTAACAATAGTTCCTCGATCGAGCCAAATTGCTCGAATTTCTGGTTGAGCAAACCTTTGATTTACTGGAAAGTGATTCCACAAAGAATTTTTTGCAGCTAACCATTGTTTGCGAGCTTCAACGTATTTTCTATTCGCTACTAACTGCGGTAGTTGTTGGACAACTTCTTTTGCTTGCGATACCGCTTGCTGGCTGTTGAAAGCTAACGCTCCGGGTTGACTGGATGCAAATTGTGCGGGTTGAGCTTTTGCGGTTTGAGTACTTCCGTTATTTATCGCTGCAACTGCTAGATTTGCGCTTTCTACTCGACCAATTAATTTTAGTAATTCTTGCTGTAGTACTAGTGTTTCATTACGGCTTATTGGTTTACGGGAATTAGGTTCAATATCAAGACGTACCTCATCCTGCAAATTATCTATTGCTTCATCGGATAGCTCATCGGAACGTTTGAAGTTGATATTAGGAGAAGAATTATCGGGAATGACGGCAGTAATATTAAAGGAAGTAGAATTTCTATTTATTTGTGTCAGGGTATTGGAATTTGTCGCAGGTGTTTGGGCAACAGCAGAGTTATTACATTCAGTTGCACCACCTGGAATACTTTTAACGGCATCCGGCGAACTTGCGTGTCGGTTTAAAGCAGCTTGTAACCAAGCACTATCTAAACTAGGATTTGCAGCGCTATCAACTCCCCATCTCCAGCCAAAAAAAGTAGATCGTGAGGTAGCTAAAACGGCTGCGGAATTATCTTGATTCCATAGTGCAGCAGCTTGAGTAGTAGAGTTAGGAACCACTACACCACCACGCACTTCTCCGATTAAATTTTTATTATCGGCCCATCGCTGCAACTTATCTTGAGAAGGCTGAAGTTTCTGCGGTGAATCAAAACTAAATCCCCAGTAACCCCCCAAAAGGGTTTTAATTAATTCACGTACCCCCGGAGCAGATAAACTTCCCACGGGGCCACTTGCAATTACCTTTCCACCTTTATCTACCCATTCTTCCAAACTAATTGCTTGTGATGGCGTTAATGTTTCTACATTAGGTAAAAGTAGCACCGAGCGGCTTCCCCAATCAGCAGTATTTCTAATGCTATTTAAAGGAATCACGCAGTAATTAACCCCAGCTTGTTCAAGACGAGTAGTTATACCCTTCCACTGGTTAGCATTTTCGGGGCTTTGAATAACGCTGATAACAGGTTCAGTTGCCGCCGTAGCAGGCAAAATATTAAATAAACTACAAACTAAAAACTGGCATTTTACAAAAAATAATCCAGTTTGAATAGATTTTAATTTAACTTTTCTAATTCCTTTAACCTGGTTTGCCACTATTTATTCCCTAATTTGATTTTGAATTTTAACAACGGATGCTTTTGTTTTACGGAAAGCTCGCAAGGTGTAGATTGTCTTCCCCCTGAACTTTCCAAGACAGATTTTAGATTTTGAAGACACTGTATTGCTAAGGAACACCACAGTTTAAGAAAGTACATGGGATTTTACGGAAATTTTGCGGTGATATGGAAACCCGCAAAACACAGTGGCTCTCCATATTAGTGGAATGCCTTCCCGTAAAATACAACTATTATAGTTTTTGGTATTTGGTATAAATCCTAGCAAAAGCTGCTCGCGATCGCGGTGCGGCTCAGGTGCAGTTTACACAAAGTACTGCGAGCGCGTCTCCGTCAGAAGATACCTACAAAGGGAAATGTTGTTTTCGCCAAACTTTCCTGCACCACTCGCAATAATCGGAGGCAGAGCCTAAGCTGTTGAGAATGGTGCAAGATGCCCGCACTACAATAATTTGATATTTTTGTTTTAAAAAGACTTAGGATTTGTTAGACAGATGCATTGACTAATTTAGCAATCTTCTGGTAAGACTCCTCTGGCACTGCCAAAAAATCGTGACCAATTAGTTGATTGGAGCGATCGGGATCGAAAGACTCTAAATGCATCCGAACCAAGCACTTTGGAATAGAGAAAAATTTATAGCCGAAATCGCGTAGAATTTTAATCGCGGGTTGTTCGCTAGCTTTTCCTTGTAACTTTTCATTTAGCTCAAAAATAATTGCTTCAGGACGAGTTTTCAGCAATACTTCCCTTCCACCCTTAAACACTTCAGCTTCAAAGCCTTCGACATCAATTTTGATCAGTTTTATGGACTTTATACCTTGTTCATCCGCAATTTTAGACAGACGACGTACTAGCACTTCAACCACATCGCAGTTACCCGTCTCTCTATTACGAACAAGCGAACCCATTCCTGGATGATTTTGAGGAATTCGCAATTCGAGCGAACCTTCCTCTGCACCTAAAGCGATTGGATGCAACCGAGTATTAGACATCTTATTGCGAGCAAAAGTTGTTTCCAGAATACTCTGCAACTCCGGATTTGGTTCAAAACTATGAACTTGTCCGCGATCGCCAACTAATTTAGAGAGCCAAACTGTAACCGCACCGATGTTTGCACCAATATCCAACACCGTATCACCCGGTTTTACGATTTGAGCGCATATCCACGTGAGTTTGCGATCGCGTTCACCAACGTAAAATGCAGCACGCCCATTATAGTCATTTAAAGAAGCTAGAACTTCACCACCAGGAACGGCAGACCATACCCGTTCGTTACTAGCACCAGCAAGCTTTATAATTAATGAGTTATTTGCAAAACTTGCACATCCGCTGTAAAACGGATAAAACTTAGTCAAACTGGCTACCAATGACTGTCTAATTGTTGGCATCTTTAATTTCCTATTCAATAACAGGTTTTTATTGTTTGTTTAACACCACAAAACTCGTCGCTTTAGCTTCAGCCAATAGCAACTCAAACCCGATTGCCTTATTGACTGTACTTTCAATTATGTAATACAAGTTTTTATTAACTCTTCAACAGTTGCCACAGGATAAATTTTTACTTTTAAATTGTTAGTAACTTCCTCCACTGTTTTATCATCGAGAAATACTGATTCTCCATGCTTTAACATTACGCTCGGCAATAAAATTCCGTCTCCTAAATTTTCATTCTGTAATTTCAAAAGTAAATCGTGACCAGTTAATAAACCAGTAACGCTAATATCTTGTCCCCAATAATCGCTAGATAAAGCAAGCATCTTAACAGACAAACCTTCAACCGAATTTAACTGTTTGACAAGAGGTTGAAAAGCTTGCTCAACTGCATTTCCTACTACCCAAGTTAACTTTCTAGGTTCAACTTTCTGCGGTAATAATTCTCGCGCTGTTTGCAAAAATTCCTTAATAAAAAAACGAATCGAACCAACACCATTATCAATTTGGGGATAATCTTGGTATTCAGCTTCACATGGTAGTTCCTCACCTGCAATTAAAAACCATTCGTCGGCTAACCAAATGCAATTTGCACCAATAGTTTCTTGTAATTCTTGCTGCAACTTCCGCACTTGAGTAATTACTTCTCGTGCTTTCTCCTGGGTTACTGGTATAAGTTCATCCTCTTGGGGACGAAACCGCGTTAAGCCCACTGGCACTACTGCAACAGAAGCTACAGCAGGTAATTCGCCACTATGAAAAGACGCTAAATCGCGCAAAGTTTTGTCTAGATGTATGCCATCATTTATAGCAGGGCAAACAACTACTTGTGCGTGGATTTGCAGCCGTCTTTCCTGAAACCACTTTATGTGTTCTAATATTTCTCCCGCACGTTGATTTTTTAATAATCTAATTCTTACTTCGGGTTCGGTAGCATGAACTGATACATAAAGTGGGGACAATCGCATCTGTTCGATTCTTTCCCATTCTCGTTGCGGTAGATTAGTTAAAGTTAGATAAGATCCGTAGAGAAAACTTAAGCGATAATCATCATCTTTAAAGTAAAGACTAGAGCGTTTACCCGGTGGCTGCTGATCGATAAAACAAAAAGGACAGCGGTTATTACACTGGATTAAACCATCAAAAAGCGCCGTTTCAAACTCTAAACCTAAATCGTCATCGTAATCTTTTTCAATTTCAATTTGATGAGTTTTACCCTTCTGATCTAAAATCTCTAATTCTAAAAATTCATCAGCGCATAAAAACTGATAATCAATCAAATCGCGAGGATGCATACCATTAATACTAACGATTGCATCACCCACCTCAAATCCGATTTCAGCGCCAATAGAATCCGGTAATATTTTTGTAATACGAGCGGGGTTAATGTTCATGAGTTAAAAGTTAGGAGTTGGTAGGTTGGGTTAGGCGCACGAAGAATTATAGTTTTAATTAAAAATTGATGTTACGGCGTAACCCAACATTGCATTTTTTAATCATCAATATCCTACATCCTCGCCACGATAATGTTATTTATCAAAATGCTGATGTTGGGTTACGACACGATTAACAAATATTGTCGTCAGAAGCATTCATCTCTTTTCGTGTGTAACCCAACCTACTCTCTAGTCTTACAACTCCTAACTCTTAACTCTCATCCTAACTATTTTGCAAAAAGCCCGCAGCAATACCACCTAATATAAAAATTCCAAATATTAATCGATACCAAACAAACACCCAGGTACTTTGATTTTTCAGAAAACGGAGCAAACTAGCGATCGCCAAGTAAGAAAATACTGCCGATGAAATTATCCCTGCCACCAAAGAAGCGATCTGACTTCCATCAACCCCTGCGGCAAAAAAATCTTGTAATTGTACCAATCCAGCTATAGAAATAGCCGGAATACCCAGCAAAAATGAAAATCTGGCTGCGGTTTCTCGTTCTAAATTTAAAAATAATCCTGCCGTTAAAGTCGAACCAGATCGAGATACACCGGGAATCACCGCTAAAGCTTGAGCAATACCCATTAGCAAGCCATCTATCATTATTAGATGTTCAAAATTACGTTGCCGCTTGCTGAATTTTTCCGCCAATCCTAAAAGTATTGACATCACGATAGAAGCAATCGCGATCGCGCTCATACTCCGCAGCGGTGAATTATTAAAGTCGGGTATAAAAATTTTGAGAATTATTCCGCAAAATAATATCGGTAGCGTGCCAAAAAGAATACCTATACACAAGCGAAAATCAAAATCCATATAGTCCGAAAGAGCCATAGCCCTGCTAGCACCTTTGAAAATCCTCGATAAATCCTTCCAGAAATACCACAGCACCGCCGCAATACTTCCTAACTGAATCACGGCACTAAAAGCGACTCCAGGATCTCCCCAACCAAGCGCTACCGGAACGACTTTTAAATGAGCGGTGCTGCTAATCGGTAAAAATTCGGTTGCGCCTTGTATAAAACCTAAGAAAACAGCTTGCCAAATGTTCATTTGCTGCACGCGATCGGCAACTGTGGAAGGTTCGTTAGCAAAAGTTTTTAACGGATGTATTGTAATGCTGAATATGGCGGATGCTAAAGTTAAAAACCAGAATAATTGACGTTGAATAAAAGTCCGTATATTTGTTCTCGCCATTAAAACAAAACCAAACCTTCGGGTTTTACGAAGCTTTTTGTCATTATTCATCACAATGGGCCACTCATTAGATTTTGGATTTTGGATTTTAACAACGGATGCTTTTGTTTTGGCTTGAGAGTTAGGAGTTAGGAGTCAAGAGTTATGAGTTATGAGTAGCAAGTAAATTACCATCGCTACTGGTTACTCCTTACTCACTACTCGCTACTTTAAGAATCTCCCCATGCCCCATCCCCAATTCCCAATGCCCTGCGGCCGAATGTCTATATCTTGCACAAACAATCAGTAGACTCAAGGCTACGACAATACAAACAGTTACCAGTTACCAGTTATTAATCAACAACTGATAATTGTCTTTTAGTTACGCATTCTGAAGTACACCGAAATATAATCCAGCTAAGATGGCGATACCGAATATTACGCGATACCACACGAACACCCAAGTGCTTTGGGTTTTAAGAAATTCCACTAACCATGCAATTGCTAAATAAGAAAATATTGCGGATGATACTATACCTGCTAACAAGGTAAGCATTTCCGAATTAGCTATATTTCCTTGTTGTACATCTTTAATTAAACCTAAAAGTTCTACTAACCCAGACAAACTAATCGCGGGAATTCCTAATAGAAAGGAAAATCTTGCTGCTGTTTCCCTTTCCAAACCCATGAATAATCCCGCTGTCAAAGTTGAACCGCTTCGAGAAGCCCCAGGTACTAACGCCAAAGCTTGAGCGCAGCCCATTAATATTCCATCACCCATTGTTAATTTGTCAAAATTGCGCTGTCTGGTACCTTTTGTTTCCGCTAATCCTAAAAGCAGTCCCATCACAATTGACACAACTGCGATTACACCCATACTTCGTACAGTATTTTCATAAAACTCTCCCAACACAATCTTGACTAAAAGCCCCAAAACTACTATTGGCAATGTTCCAATCGCAATTCCTAGAGCAATGCGAAAATCGGTATCTTGATAATCTTTTCGTCTAATAGCAATCCACGCACCTGTCAAAACCCGCTTCAAATCTCCCCAAAAGTACCAAAGCACAGCCACAATACTACCAAGCTGAATCGCTGCACTAAAAGCAGAACCTGGATCTCCCCAACCTAATACGACTGGTACGGCTTTTAAATGCGCCGTGCTGCTGATGGGCAAAAATTCTGTTGCACCTTGCACAAAGCCTAAAACAATGCCTTGCCATAGGTTCATTTGCGAAGCTCCATCAACAACAGGAGTACTCGCATCTTGGCTCAGAACTTTTAATGGAAATGTCGCTACTGATACAACGCCACTTCCTACCATCAACAAGGGAAATAGCAAACGTTTGGATACAGCCATGAATATACCTATCTACCCGTAATTACCAACAATCACACTTTCAACTAATTCTGTAGTGTTTACAGGAAAAAAATACGACAGTTGAAAATAATGTTTCCTGTTTACTTAGAATTGTGAAGCTAAATTCTCGCTACAGCATACCCGCAAACCTCACTTTATTCTTTGTGTTTTTTTTAAAGATTTCATATTTGGCTACAATTGAGATACTATAAATATGCCCCCCCCCTGGATTCACAAATCTATTAGGAGGTTGCAAAAAGACCTTAAGAAAAGTTAAGCTTTGTAAAGAAAATTAAAATTTTGACTAATAATACGTTGTATTCATATACATTTTTTAACCCCGTGACTCAAACCGTTGAAAGCCTCGAATCCTTAAAAATCAACTCTATAGCTAATCAAAAAGCGATAAGTAGGGCAATACCCTTACATAAAGAGAAAGATGAGAAATTAAGGTCTTTCTCAACTTCTTCGTTAATACCTCTCTCGTTTGGGGTTAGATCTCGACAAGCTCTACTAGTATTTACTGCTGCGGTATTTCTGGTATCGGTGCCTGTATTTATTGAAGCGCCGCTGGTAAGAGTACTGCCGTGGTTGAGTGTAGCTCTAACATTGGGATGGATATGGCTGAGTAAATTATTGATGTCGCGGAATTCAACTTATGTTTGGGGAGATTTACTGCTAGGTTTCAGTTTGACTTGGTTGGCTGGTTCCATTTATTGGGGTTGGCTACGCTGGGAACCTTTATGGCATTTACCCGTAGAATCAATCGGTTTACCCTTTGCCATGTGGTGTTTGTATCGGAATTGGGGCAAAGTCGGTAACTGGTTTTATTTTGGTTCTCTAGTTGGTACAGTTTTAACCGACATATATTTTTACATTGTGGACTTGATACCCTACTGGCGGCAGATTATGGTTGTAGAACCCGAAGCAGCAACACCCGTTTTTAAAGCAGCACTTTCACAAGTACAAACACCGCTAGGACAAGCTTGGGCAGTTGTTTTAGCTGTTGTGTTATTAAGCGTGGGGATTATACCTTTAAAATATAAGCAGCTGCACTGGTATGCTTTTAGTGGAGCAGTTTTAAGCACAATTTTAGTAGATAGCTTATTTTTAATCGCTGCTGTTATAGCTTAAGTTTGGGCAATCGGCTTTGCGATCGCTGTAATAGCTAACAAAAGCTTTTGAAGGCAAAAATTTTGCTCTAAATCCTTAACAGTAAATATTAGATATATTGATAAGCTATATATTAGTTTTTGATAACTGCTGTGTTTGAATTAAGCTACTTACTACGAGCATCTGTCATTTGTGCATTATCTGTAACGAATGGCATCTAAGTAGGATTTGGCTTAAAGCTTTATGTAAGTTTGATGGAAAGAGGTAGAAATCGTGAAACGATTGGCGCATTTAGTAACAGTATTTAGTTTGTTAATCGGATTTTGGGGATGGTTAGGTTCCCACGGAGTAGCCCAAGCAGTAAATTTGAACGAATTTGCTGTTAACAATACTCCTATTTTTGCAATTGATTCGTCCCGAATATTGCGAAATCGAGCAGATGACAAACTTGCAGATGTTTATGGTGATAAAATTGATTTAAACAATACCAACATAGGAGCTTTTCAGAGATATAGAGGACTATATCCTACACTTGCTAAGAAAATAGTCTTTAACGCTCCTTACGACAACATAGAAGATGTACTGAATCTTCAAGGTTTAAGCGAAAGACAGAAACAACGCTTGCAAGACAACATGGATCACTTTACGGTTAACCCACCAGACGAAATATTTATTGATGGCGACGAGCGCATTAATAACGGTATTTACAGATAAACAATGCCAGTGTTTTGCAATATCGCAATTTTAAATCTGGGCGTTTTTGTTTGAAATTGAAATAATCCTCAAAAGGATAAATTAAGAGACGTTGCAGTGCAACGTCTCTTGATAGTATATTTTTTTATGAAGAACTCTTGATTTGAGCTTATAAAGCTTTTAAAAATATAAATTTTGACGAAAAATACTCTTCAAAATAAATTTGATGTTTTAGTAGTGGGTGCTGGTGCAGCTGGACTATATACTGCTCTTTGTCTCCCTCAAGATTTACAAGTTGGCTTAATTACTAAAAAAACTATTTCCTTATCTGCTAGTGAATGGGCACAAGGAGGTATTGCAGCAGCAGTTTCTCCGCAAGATTCTCCGCAATTACACGTCGAAGATACCATACGCGCGGGTGCTGGTTTATGCGAACCTTCTGTAGTTAAATTTCTTGCCGAACAAGCTCCGGAGTGCATTCAATCTTTAGTTGACTTAGGAGTAGCTTTTGATCGCAGCGGTTCAGAATTAGCTTTAACTTTAGAAGCAGCCCATTCTCGCCACAGAGTTCTTCATGCTGCCGATACTACGGGTTCGCGAGTCGTCACCACTTTAAGCGCTCAAGTATTACAACGTCAGAATATCAAAATTATTCAACAAGCTTTAGCGTTAGATTTGTGGCTGCATCCAGAAACTAAACGCACTCAAGGAATTAGCTTGTTTTATCAAGGCGAAATTCGATGGATTCAAGCTGGTGCGGTAATACTAGCAACAGGTGGTGGAGGTCAAGTTTTTGCTCAAACGACTAATCCGGCTATTAGTACAGGTGATGGTGTAGCTATAGCTTGGAAGGCTCAAGCAATTCTCAGAGACTTAGAGTTTATGCAGTTTCACCCTACTGCTTTAACTAAAGCAGGTGCTGACCGATTTTTAATCAGCGAAGCAGTGCGCGGTGAAGGGGCACATTTAATTGATAATCAAGGACGACGCTTTGCATTTGACTATCACCCATCTGGGGAATTAGCACCCCGAGATATAGTTAGTCGCGCTATTTTTACCCATTTGCAAAAAACAGAAAATGACCCCGCCACCGCAAATGTGTGGCTGGATATGAAACCTATTGCTGCCGAAAAAATTCGTTATCGCTTTCCCAACATCGTTAAAGTTTGTCAGCGTTGGGGAATCGATGTATTCTCAGAACCCATTCCCGTCGCACCCGCAGCTCATTACTGGATGGGTGGAATTAAAACAGATTTGATGAATCGTACTAACATTCCGGGTTTATACGCAGTTGGAGAAACAGCCAGCACCGGAGTTCATGGAGCAAACCGTTTGGCCAGTAACTCTCTACTAGAATGTATAGTTTTCGGCGCTCAAATGTCCCGTCTTAAGTTAGAAGACAATATTAATATTGAGATTGGGCATCTTCCTTCAGAGAGATTTAAGATTAATCCTTTAGATTACACTAAAGAAGTTAAATATTTACAAGAATTACGAAGTGAGATACCGCGTTTAGTTTGGCAATCTGCTGGAATTTGTCGAGAACGATCAAGCTTAGATAAAGCAATTTCTACTATCGAATCTTGGCGGACAGAATTCACTAACCTTAAATTAACTAAATTTCTATCTTCTTTAAATCCGCCAAAGCCAGCTAGTTTTGAATCGGATAATGCTCAAAAGCTATTGCTGCTGTGGGCGCAAGTCCGCAACCTGCTTGATATAGCTTATTTGATTCTTAAAAGTGCTGCTTATAGAACTGAAAGCCGGGGAGGACATTATCGTTTGGATTATCCCCAATCAAATCCTGATTGGCAAGTTCATACGTTAATACAAGATAATCATTGGTGGAAAGAAGGAAGCTATTAGTCGCGATTAAAACAGGACAATAACTACCGGCTTTATCTGGGATGGTAATCCTACTTATCTCAAATCAGATCCTATTACTTGACTTAAAAGCTTTATATCATCGGGTACCGCTGCCATAAGCGCTGGAAGGATGACCAAAATTAGGCGGTTGATATCCTGATGAGTCTATATAATCTTCTTCGTATCTATCTAAACTGTCTTCTACGGCAGGAATTGCATATTTAGGAACGTTATGATTTAAAGTCAAAGCGGCATCTGCAATTTTAGGGATTATTAAAGAAACTCCAAAAATCAAACATATTGCGCTGCTAATCTTTAAACTATTTCCTAAAAATTTTTGTGTATTAGTCTGAATCTTCATAGAACAATCGTACCTACGTGTATATACTTGTTTTTTTAATGAAATTTGAGTTAATATCTAATTAATTTTTTTGTCAAAAGTGGAATTACTGATAAATCAGCTTAGGTTAAAAAAAAGATCAATCTTTAGAATGAATACCGATTTATAACTTAAATATTGTCTGAATAAGTGGTAATACCAACAGAGAACTATCTACATCTGCCTATAGTTAGACATGGGGTGTAAATCTACTAATACAAGTATCTACACATCGGTTTTCTTCAACTTATCTTAATCTATTCAGTAGAATTACAGTATATATTGATTCATAAAGGTAAATACATACTGAAGATAGTCACTTTTTATCATTTTTTAATTAAACCTTCATTAGAGAAAATAACTAAAAATGGATAATCAATGTTGCCATATTGGCAGCTGTTTATAAAAGTTTATCTCTCAAAACAAAATAATTGGTAATTATACCTCAGTCAAAATGCTCAGAATTAAACGATCAATTTAGTCCCTTGGCTTTCATCTAACTGATTAATTCTACAGACTGGTAAATCTGGATTTCGGATATATCTAAAGATAGAGGCTCCTTGTTTTTGAATTTACCGATCGCACTTCAAGGGACAAGGTATCCAAGACCGCATAAGGTAATTTATGATACTCAACCTTGATGCAGATCAACAAAAGCTCCATCGTTTCACGGCGATCGGCTTTTCTGTTGGCAATTAGATGGGGATTTAAACCCTAACAAGACAGCTTACAGGCCAATTGCGGCGGTGGGGTATTTAACCCGCCCGTAGCTAAAAGCTAAAAGCTAAATAAATTAAAAACTCCGAAGTGCAAATTCATAGCGATTTCTTCCGAGATGCTTGGCACGATACATTGCAGCATCAGCTTGTTTTAGTAATGTTTCACAATTCTCAGCATTATCTGGATAAATGCTGATACCGATGCTCGCGGAAACTGTAGCATTATGATTTTCCAGAGCAATAGGTTCTGTAATAGTTCTGAGAATTTTGTCTGCGATTTTAGCAGCCACTTCTGCCTTGGGGATTTTACGTAAGATAATGGTGAACTCGTCCCCACCTAATCGTGAAACAGTATCGCTACCGCGCAAGCAATTACTAAGTCTTTGAGCAACCGTTACCAAGAGTAAATCGCCCATTTTATGCCCTAAAGAGTCGTTTACTTGCTTAAATCCATCTAAATCGACAAATAATAATGCCAACATACAATTACCGCTTTTTGCCCAAGACAAAGACTCATGAAGTTCCTCAGTAAAAGCTTTGCGATTTGGTAAGCCGGTAAGAGCATCATGATAAGCGATATAACGAAAATGGTCTTCTTGGAATTTACGTTCGGTAATATCGCGAATTATTCCTACTAAAAATAAATTTCCTGCTGAATCTTTATGAAGCGAACGTTTAGTAGCAATTAGATGAAGCTTGCCATATATATCCGTCAATTGTTCTTCATTTTCTAAAAACTTGTGAGTCTTAAAAACGTACTCATCGTTTTTGATAAAAGCATCCGCTTCATGTTTAGGGAAAAAATCATAATCGAACTTACCGATTAACTGCTTTTGTGGAGAACCAATTAAATTACAATATGCATCGTTTAACACAATCCATTGATGCTTTTCATTTTTAACAAAAATTGGGTCTGCAACTGTATTAATAACTTGCTGTAAAAAATCTTTAGATCGTTTAAATTCTTCTTGTGTATGAGCAATTTGACTAGTAATAACAATTACTGAACCAATATAAGTTATTAATGTAGGAATTAAAGGTATCCACCAGCCTTCTAAAAACAAAAGATAGGCGCAAACTGTAAATATAAAACTAATAAATAAAATTAATAGAAAGTTTTTACTTGAACTTCTAATCCGCCACCTAGTTATTGCCCCTATATAAGCCCAAATTGCAATGCATAAGTATTCTACTGGTTCCGACCAAACTCGTAATAATTTTCTTCCTTCAAGTGATGCAGAAATAATTTCATCAATAAAATAAGCTTGCAGTTCTACACCAGCTATGGACTCTGGCTCTGCAACCATAAAACTACTTGAGTATGGAATCAATTTTAAATCTAGCAAGCTTGGTGCAGTCGAACCGATAAGAACAATACGATCTTTAATCCAGTTTTCAGGTAGCTTCTTATTCTCATTTAATACATCTTTCAAAGGTATTGTGCGATAGCCATAAGATTTATCACCACAACCTTCAGAGCAAGCTGGCTTGGGAAAGTTAGATAAAAACTGATAGCCACCATCATCGGCGTTTACATAGCCACCATCATTCTTTTTAAATCGAATAAATTTAGCTTTACCTAATTGTAAGTATTCAGAATTTTTGGCGTTTTTAGGTACAATATTCTCCTTTCTTAAATAAAGCCGCGCTAATTTCAAAGCAAAGCTTTCGTATTCTCGATCCTTAAAATGGGCATATAGCAAGCCGCGACGTACTTTACCATCAGCATCTCGTATTGTGTTATTAATTCCTACCTGACCTTTTTTTTTCAATACAGATGGTGGGTTAACGCGACTGTTTTGACTATCTGATAGTAATTCAATGCCAATTAAATTCGGCATTGAATTAAATGCTTCCTCAAGTTCTTTTTTACCAGGTGGTACTGCTAAATCTCTATAAATATCTAAACCAATAGCACGAGGTTGATAACTATCTATTTTTTGTAATAATTTAGCAATATCGCTGTCGGAAATTGGCGAGCCAAATTTACGTAAAGAAGTTTCGTCTATAGCCACTATGGTAATTCGCTCTTGAGAAGCTTCAATTGGACGCAATTGAAAAAACCGATCTAAAACAGCCCACTCTAAAGGTCGCAATAATCCTAAGTAGCGCAATACAAGTACGCAAATTACTACGCTAGAAGCGGTAATGAATTCCCTATGTCTTTTAAAAAATTTTTGATGTAGTGTAAAGATAGATACTTGTAAATCTTTACCGATATTTTTTCTTATTCCCATTATCCGAGCGGGGGAAAATTTGTCAACTTAATATTTTTAGGGTACTAACTGTACTCTTCTGCTAGATATTTTATAAAATCAGATCGAACATCTAAATGTGTTTTTTTATTAGATGTACGAGTGAAAATTAATCATTCTAGTTATTTACTAAATTTAGTAGAGGTGTTTTAAGAGAACATGGTTCCCTGAAAAACTTAGATCATTTACATTTATAATCCTTTCAAATAAAAAATAGATCGTGGTGTCTGCTCCGCAAGCTCCCTTGTAGCTAGAAAGCGAAATGCTCCTACTATAGAAATTAATTAGAACGACTATAATGCAAATGATTATATTTATAAGTCACTAATTAGTACAAGTACTTGTAGCGCATAATAAAAGGGTACTTATATAAATACGCTATCGGCAAGTGCTAAATCGTAATTAATTAAAATCTATCTGTAAATTTTAATTCATTCATTGCATAAATATATACGTATAAAATTATATACGTGTTTTTATTACTATATAATTCGAGAATTGAGAATAAATAGGTTATAGCTTTAAAATAAATTATAGTCGATGGTTCTCTTCAGTATTTGAACTGAATATTTTTTTAGGCGATGCTATTTATACATTATTGATGAATAACTACTGAAGAAAGATTTCAGCTTAAACCTTGTGAGCTTTCTTACAATAGCCCCCCACTTTTAAAACATCCTCTTAGCTTCATCGCTTTGAATTCCTAGAAAAACAGCAGAATTATCTAATGCTATCGAAGAAGTACCCGGAGTTGAAAAGCTTCCTAATAGATTATTATCTCGATCAAAAGCAGAAACGAATGCACTAAAGCTAGGAATATCATCAACAGCTATTTGACTACCAGCAGCTTTTACAGGTTGATCAATCAAAAGTAATGCTCAAAGAACCTGGATTGCCAATAGCAGGAAAAGTACCAGGCACAAAACCTGTAAAGAGTAGATAATCGCCATTTGCAAAGTTACTTGGAATTCCCTCAGATTCAGGCAAGGTTTGAAATACAAATGGTGGAGTTAATCAATCTACTTCTACTTTGGGAATTTCTACACTTAAGCCCAAACTTTTTTCAGATGTTGCTGAGAACGAATTGGGTAGCAAATCGTTAGGATTCGGAGAACGAGGTTTAAATACTTGACCTAAGCTTAACCAGTCAACTCGGTTGTTACTATTTAAAGCATTTCTTTGAGAAACCAATGTAACTGCTTGGACTTTTAGAGATATGGAAGTTATAAAGGTTGTGAAAACGGCAATAGAAAGATTCACAAGTAAGAAGAAGTAAGTAATAAGTAATACCTCTACCTTTTAGGTAGAGGATTCAAATAATGATAAATTTGGTTTTTATTCGTCTTTAAAAGACGAGGCTTTATACCATATTTCGGGCTAAAATTTATTACTTCTTACTTATTACTTTTTACTTCGCGACTTTTGCCCGAAGGGCTTTGGTGAACGAGAACTTGTCAATTCCAAAAACCTGAGATTTGATAGTCATACTAAAGCTTTAAAAAACGCTTTTACTCTTTAAACTCGTGAAAGCGTAATTATCTTTATTGTTAATTATTATGCCATCTTTATTTAAAAATATCCCACAAAGTCCGTCTGAATCTAATGTTAAGCAGAAAAACTTCTTGCTTATACCTCGTTCCGAACGGCGAGGATTCTTTGTTTTGTTTACGTTTATGACAGCTTTAGGATGGATTGGTGGAGGAATTGCCAGTCTCGCTTTAGAAAAGATTCTCCGAGAGAATATACCCGATTATTTTGTCCAAAACGAATTATTGTGGTTCCAAATTGCAAAGTTAATTGCTACTAGTTTATTTGCATTAATTTTCGCCGCAGATCAATCTATTCCCTTAAATAAATATATCTCTGGTTGGTCATGGATGTTTGCAACTGCAATCGGCTGGTTAGTAGGTAATACCGTTTCTACAGCTTGGATTGCCTACATTTCTTCTATGGCTGCTTCAACAAATCAAATATCACCACAAGCAGCAATCTTTTTTGCAATATTACCAACGGCTGCTTATATTTTTTCTGGTTTATGGCTGGGTTTATTGCAATGGTTAGTATTGCGAAAACAGGTAAAATGTGCATGGTGGTGGAATTTTGTACCTTCGATTTCGTACTTTTTTATTAGCGTTTCAATACTATTTATTTCTTTAGTACAAAACTTTATTCCAGCAATACATCGCGATATTACTTTATTTTTACTAACTCAAGGATCGACAGCATTGATTTTGGCAGTTATTCCCGCTATTGCTTTTTGTCGTTTGCGGAAAAACAATTATCAATGAACAATTATCAATTATCAATTTTGAACAAGGTTTATAGTGAGGACTTTAGTCCTTAGAGCGATAAATCGCTTACTACGAACCTTTTCACTATTAGACAGTATTGCTTGGTACGCTCGCGGCTGAAGCCATAACGCACCCTACTGTTAACTGTCATCAAATTGATAATTGATAATTGTTAACTAAAACTTAAAACCCCTTCCGAAGCATCCAAAGTTACCGTTACACCTACGGGTAAAGCTGCATTGGGTGCTTGATGTCCGAAGGGTAAGTCTGAAACTACGGGAATACCTAAATCCCCAAGGCGATCGCGCAAAACTTCATCTACACTAAAACTAGGAATATTTGCTGGTACTTCGCAATTGGTAAAGCTACCTACAGCAACTCCGACTATTTTTGATAAAGCTCCACTCATTCGCCATTGAGTTAGCATTCTATCGATGCGGTAGGGGGCTTCTCCTACGTCTTCTATTGCTAAAATTACGCCATCAAGCTCTGGCTGCATTGGGGTACCCAAAAGATGAGTTGCGACGGTAAGGTTTGCTGGAAGTAATTTACCGCTAACAATGCCACCTCCCCATCCTTTACCTTTTAAAGGTTCAAGAGATTTACCTTCTACTAAATCGAATAATCTTTGTATTGACCAAGTTGGTTCTTCCGCTAAAGTAGTCATTACGGGTGCATGAATTCCACAAATCCCAGCTTTGTAAAGACTCCACAATAAAGCTGTGATATCGGAGAAACCTATTAACCATTTTGGTTTGGAAGCGTTGGGAGTTTCTTGATTTTGCAACATCCACGTCCATTCTTCCAAAATTCTTGTAGTGCCAAAACCACCTCTAGCGCAAAGAATACCGCGACATTCGGGGTCTTGCCAAGCTGCGGCTAAGTGATTGCGGCGATTTTCGTCATTACCAGCTAAATATCCCCATCTATCTTCTATTTCCGGAATTACTTCTACTTGATAACCTCGCGATCGCCAAATTTCTACACCACATTGCAATGCTTTAAATTCTCGCAAAGCACCGCTAGGAGCAATTACTCTCAATAAGTCTCCTGGCTCTAAAGGTTGCGGTATTAGTAGATTGTTGGTGTGTTGAATTTTGACTTGCATTGATTGCTGGTTATTTGTAATAGAGATGGATGGGGAAGATGTCATTCTTCGATTGTGTTTCCTAGTTCGCAATTAGGAAGTGTTTATCCGTAAAATGAGTTGAAAAAATAATCAACAAACCTAAAAACTTCTGAAATTTTCCGAATTTTAAACCTGAAAATTCAAAATGTCCACAAACCATTTTTCAAAACGTTCGCCTAATGCTTCTAAAGAGAATACTTTTTGTGCGGTATCTCGGCAAGTTTGACGGTTTATTCGATCCAAACGCTTTGTAGCTTCTATTAATCCAGTAACGCTATCTGGCTCTACTAAAAAACCAGTTTCGCCGTGTTTAATAATAGATGCGGGGCCACCTCGACTATAGGAAATTACGGGAACTCCACAAGCTAATGCTTCAATTGCTACATTCCCAAATGCTTCCACCCAGCGAGGTGTCATAATTAACGCCTGACACTGACGAACAACTTGCTGCATTTCTTTAGTAGATAAAAACCCTAGATACTCAAAAGGTGCATTTGAGTATACTTGCTGGATTTTCTGCCAGTAAGATTCATCTTGAATTTTACCCATAACTTTGAGAGGAATGTTAGTACTCTTTGCTACAGCGAGCGCATCTTCTAAACCTTTTTCCGGAGAAATACGCCCTAACCAAGCAAATTGTTGTTTCGGTTTGCCGCAAAATTGATACAAAGATAAATCTATGCCGCTGCTCAAATAATATATGGGAAAAGTTAATTCGGGAAAAGTAGCAGCCTGTGCGGAAGTGTAAAAACCAATTGTGCCGGGAAATTGTTTTGAAGTTTGGACAATAATCAGATCGAGAGCATCCGAGAGAGAAGCCATGCTAACAAAATGAGCTACTGGGATTTTAAGAAAAGGTGTCAAGTAAAAAGGCAACCAATCGTAAGCAAAGTTAACAATTAAGTCATATTCGCTCTCAACTTGACGAACATAATCCCACATATTAGCTAAAACGGGATTGCTCGGCATTGCGATCGGTGTTTCTCGCTCTAAACTTTGGGCAATAATTTGTAAACTCCCCGAAATCTGCATTATCGGCAAGTCATCCCATGTAGAGCCAGCAGGAGCAACAATTTGTAAATCGTGTCCCCGCCGCATAACTTCTTTGGCAATATTGTACAAACTTAATTCCACACCACCACCCAATCCAGAACCAAGAGGCCCCACGGGGGTAGAAACGAACAGTAATTTCATCCGCAATCAAGGCTTAATAATAAGTAAATATTAAGTCTCTAGGTTGCTTAATGCTAGGGGGATGGGGGGATGGGGTAACATATAACTATTTCCCTACTGCCTACTGCCTACTGCCTGTTCACTGCTCGCTGTCTTCCCACTTTTCTGGATGTTGCACGCGCGTTTGTGTTCCTTCTGATGGCAAGATACGTATTCGATTCATTTGCGAAATTGCATACCTGGCAGTTTCTTGTACTTCTGGATCTTCGTCTTCGGCTGCCATCGATAGCATTTGACTAATTTGAGCCATTACGTCATATACGCGGGTTAAGTCGCGGATGGCGTTTTTCCGCACGTCGGGGCTTTCGTCTTGCATTGATACTGCTAAAGCGCGATTCATTGGTTTGAGGGTGCGAGTACCAATTTCGGATAAAGCAGCCAAAATTAAACTACGTTGTTGCGAATCGGCATCAACCATCTGCTCTACCAATGGCTGAATCGCTCGCGAATCACCTTTTTGTCCTAATTCCCAAATGGCTTTACGTCGTAGTGTAGGGTTGGAACTCTCTAAATCCTCAATTAATTCATCTACAACGTTAACCTTGGCTAAACGCGAAGTTTTTTCTGTAGGAATTATTGGTGCAGATGGTGTAATTGTGGGTGGAATATCTTCAACATCGCTTGTTGGCAAATATTTTTGATCTCGATCGGTATCTGTAAATTCATATTGGGGTGGTTGAACTATTTCTGTATCATCATCTAGATCATCGTTAGCATAGGTGCCAGGATTTTTTGCTCGTTTGGAATACCTGAACAATTGAAATAGATAGAATAAAGTACCTGCACCAGCCAATATTCCCATCGCGATAAAAGCCAGTTTAATCCAGTCGGTTGATGAAGATTTTTGTTCCTCTGGAGTTTCTTCAGATACAGGTTCTAAGCTAGGTGTAGACGTAAAACTACTTTTTTCTAAAGTTGCTGTTTTTAAGACTTCCCTGGTTTGACTACCTGCAATACCGTCGGCAAGCAAACCCTTCTTTTGCTGAAATTCAATTACAGCTATGCGCGTAGTTGCACGAAACTGTCCGTCGGGGATGCCATTGTAATAACCCAATTTTTTTAATTGGGCTTGGAGTACTTTTACATCATCTCCCACACTACCTATTCTCAGGTTAGAGCGTGAAGTTGTATCATCCGAATCAGCTTGAGCAACTTTTAATAAAGATGGTGTTTTCTCATAGCTAACCGCAACTGCCGGATTGATGTTAAATCCAAAGCAACTCAGATAAGTAAATATAACTATAGAATAATGGCATCGCCTCATACAGCAAATTTCAGCAAAACAGTAGTTTAAAAGTTACCGACACAACAATAACTTTAATTTACTTAAATGTTAACTTTTTTCCTGACAAAAAAATTTAATCAATATATAAAGAGCTAGTTGATTCTTCACTGTATGTCACATTGATAAGCGTAGGATGCCCGTACCACAAGAGTTGTGAAGTGAATTGATAATGTTTGTTTACTGTAAAATTTCTGGCTCCGATTCTTTGACTGATATTTTCAGAGGAGTGAGTTGATTATCTGATGCTTCAAAAGCGGGTTGCGTAGTTATCTGGGCTAAATTTGCTTTATTATTCTGTCTTCCTAAAGCATCGCGCTGATTTATCAAATAAATACTGACTAAAGTTATCGTAACTCCCACCCATTGCAAAGTACTTAGAACTTCATTTAATAAGATATTGCCAAAGATCAAGGCAAATATCGGGGTTAAAAAAGTTAAAGAACTTAAACTTGTAAGATTTCCACTAGAAGCGAAATAGAAAAACACACCGTAGGCGATCGCACTACCAAATATAGCGGCATAACCCAAAGCTACCCAATCCGAGGGAATTAAATTCTGCCATTGTTGAGATTCTGTAGTTGCGGAAATTCCCCACAACGGTAAACCACCGATTATCATGTGCCATCCGGTAGCGGTAACAGCATCGGCATGACGGGTGACAAACCGAATCATCACCGTTCCCACAGCCATACTTAACGCAGCCAGCAGCATCAAAAATTCGCCGCTCTGGAAAAATGATTGAGAAATCGTAAACGAAGATTCGGGAGTATTAGAGAAAATACTCAAAATTAATTCATCGGGTAAACCAATTAGACTAATACCAGTAACCCCGATTGCTAACCCCAACCATCCGTATAAACCGATTTTTTCCGCAAACAGCCACGAACATAACAGTGCTACGGCTAAAGGTTGTGAATCAATCATCACCGAACCTAAACCCGCACCAGTTCTAACTAAACCTTCTGCTAAAAAGCCTTGAAACAGCGCTCCATCAACTAATGCAAACAAAGCAATCCACAGCCAAGCCTTCCAGCCCTTCGGTTGAGGTTTACCCATAAATGCCGCTGCAACTAAAACCAGTATCCCAGCCGGTAGTAGTCGCATTCCAGCTAAGAAAAAAGGCGTAGTATGCGGCATAACTCCTTTCATCGCCACCATCGCCGTACCCCAAAGGAAAAAAGGCGAAATTAATAACAATGGCTTTAAAGAAGAATCCAGGGACGCACTTTTATTTAACTGCATGGGATTACTGATTTGATTTACGCAGGTCAAGGTTAAATTTATCTTAACTAATTATTGCGTTTTGTAAAGGCATTAATACTTATTTTGGGGATTGGGCATTGGGGATTGTAGGTTGGGTTAGGCGCATTTTGGATATTTGAAGCGATACCAATAATTGATATTTGCAACCTAACCCAACATTAAATTTGTGGTTGTTAGAGAAAATTTTTGTATAATCGGACGGGCAGGGATGCCCATCCCACAAGAGTTTAGAGTTAAAATTAAATATTTTGTTGATATAGGGTGTGATTATGGATGATGGAAGAAAGCTTATCAGTGGTGAAAAGTTACTTAAAAGATATGCTTCTGGCGAGAGAGACTTTGCTGGATTAAGAATCAGTGCATCGAAGTTAGATGGACAAGATTTTCGAGAAATAGATTTTAGGGAATTTAAATTTTAAAAGAAAGCGCCATATTCGATGTTGGGTTAGGTTGCAAATTATATTTTTTGTATTGGCTTTATATTGCTCGTGCGCCTAACCCAACCTACATTTTACTTTCTTCAAAGGTTCCGATTAGATAGAATAATATTTCCCTCAATTACCAATTACCAATCCCCATCCCCAATCCCCTATCCCCTTCTTCATATGTCACTAACTCGCGCTGATTTAGAATCTAGCCGCTTGCATCAAATGATTTCGCAATCGGGTTTGGGAATGCAACTATTAAGCGAAAGTCAGTTGCAAGAGTCTATTCGCGTTACTCTTAAGGTTCATAAACCAAATACTGATGTTTGGCTGTTCGCTTACGGTTCGTTAATTTGGAATCCTGCGTTTAATTTTACCGAACGTCGTGTGGGAACTGTTTACGGTTGGCATCGCCGCTTTTGTTTACGGGCATTAGTTGGTAGGGGCACTCCAGAACATCCGGGTTTGGTGCTGGGTTTGGATTCTGGGGGTAGCTGTCGCGGTGTTGTTTATCGTATCCCCGCCGCTGATATGGAGTCGGAATTGTTGCTGCTCTGGCGGCGAGAAATGGTGATTGGTTCGTATATTCCCCGATGGGTAAAAGTAGTTGATGGAACAGAGGAAGTAATGGCAATCGCCTTTATAATCAATCGCCATCATCCAGATTACGCCGGTAAAATGTCTTTTGAAACCACAGTTAATACTCTTGCCACAGCGAAAGGTGAACTCGGTTCGAGTGCTGAATATTTAATGCAAACCGTTAAGGGATTGGAAACGGTAGGAATAGAAGATAAACAACTGTTGCGATTGCATTCTAGTGTATTGGAACAGCAGAATAATGGGTAATGGGTAATAACTACTTAGAATTACTAGTTATTTTGCTTTTTTGATTGAGCAATTCTTGAACATCATTCGGTAGTTGTGCAAAACCTGGATTTTGTATAGCGTTTTTGGCAAGCTCTACCTGTATTTCAATTGCGATATCTTCTAATTTCATTTTTTCGTGATGGTACATTTCTGTATTAGGAACCCACCATTCGTAAATTACTTCTAAATCTGAATATAGTCGGCATTTGACGATTTTTTCGTATTCTTCGCCAACTTTTCCTAAGTATCTGGCTATTTCGGTTTTGGTCATTTTTTTATCCTTTGGGGTTATTTATTTTTTATATATCGTATCTAAATTTTAATAGTTTTTGAATTATCAAGAATAGTTTAGCAGTTGATACCAAGGGTTATTGGATATTTTTGCTACAGGTTAATTTAATGTAAATAATAGTTTTTATTAATGAATTGTTGGGTTTATTCGTTTTGTTTCCCAACCGCCAGGGAATACAATAGACATCTCCGGAAAACATTTCTATTCAAATTACACGCAAACCGCGAGCCCCCTACCCCCTTCCCTATGAGGTAATGGGGGTTTTTTAAGCCTCTCTCAAGCGTGGGGGAGAGGTTTGGAGAGGGGTATTTTCAATTCCTGCCATGTCGTCTATTGTAATTATTTTGGAGTGGGCATCCATGCCCACCCTGATATATGATTTAAATGCTTTTTAGCTTACTGGTAAGTTAGATTGTTCTACTATTTGTTCTGTTTTCTCCTGCTCCGGTTTTTCTGCTTTATCCTCGTTATTTAAAATGCTACTAGTTTCTTGTATTTGCTTGAGATGAATATTATTCACTTGGGTAATAAAGTTTTCGATAGACTTCTTTGCCTTTTTTTGTTGTTCGTTTTCGTTAATTGAGTCATAGCAGCGGTACAATGGAGTTATTCCTAAGACAAACTTTTCTTGTTCTGCTTCTAATAATTCAACAGTTGTGTTAGCAGAAATCCAATTTTCCTGAAAAGGAAAGGAAGTAACAACACTAGCGACTATAGAAGCAACCGCAGGAAAAATTACAGGGAGCCATTTTAGCCAATTTTGGCCAGCTTGCAATTTGTCTACCAAAACTAAAATCGGTGTAACCCCAGTCAAAATAATTGTTCCTATTTGCAATCCATAGTAAAGATTTCTTGATGTCGCTCTAGTGCTTTTGTAATCTTTAATCAATTCTTGAGCATAGTCTAAAGCCTTTTCTCTTGCTGGTGTGATTGGATTATTAATCAATTTTTTCTGATTATTCATCAGATAGAGATCTGCTTTTTTCTGCCTATCATCTTGATAGGCAGTTTGACGAGCAGTTTGAGATATTTGTAAATCTATAAAAAACAGAAAAACAAATATAGCCAGAGATATAGCTTCAGCGATTATAATTTTTGGATTCCCTGGAAGGGCAAGAGCAATAATACCAAAACCAATAAAAATAGCTAAAGATAAATATTCAATTACTTTCAGAGGGAAGGGCATTCCTTGAGTTGATGAATAGGATGGTTTTGGTTGAGTATCCTTGATTTCCATTTGATCGCTTTGCTCAAAATTAGTCATAGTTAACTCGTAAATTATACTAATGTATGTACCTTAAGCTTTATTCCCTGTTGAATATTTAACTAATTCTGAACATGTCTGTCAAGGGTTTTTACAAGCAGCATCAAGGAATCTTAAATTGGTTAATATTTATTTTGAGAATAAAAAAAATATGAATGGGATTGATTTGACGATGAAAATTAGTAATAGATAACCTGCGTTTATTTGATTTTGATCATCGGTTGTATTTTCGGGGAGTTTCACTAATGAATTAATAGATATCTCCAAAAAATAATTAGTCTCTGATAAAATAATATAAAAGGGTGTTTTTATCGCAATCTTATGACTAGTCTATTAGATTATATTGAAAAGAATCCTAAAGAATCACAGCGTTTGCTAGGTTTAAAGTATGAACAACTAAAATAACTTTTAGAAAAAGTGATAGAACTACATAGTCATAAAATGAAATTGGCTGAATCTAAAAAAATGCGAATTATTCGAGGTGGAGGAGGTCGAAAACCAAAACTGTCACTATCTGAGCAAGTGATATTGGCTTTAACATACTTAAGGCATTTGACAACATTTCAACTTCTCGGCATTCAATTTGGAGTAAGTGAAACTACTGCAAATTATACGTTTAATTATTGGTTTCCATTGTTAGAATAATTGCTACCATCAAGTTTACTTGAAGAGGTAAAAAAAACTCCAGTGACTACGAAATTGTTAAAGAGGTTTTAACCGAATTCGAGTTAATAGTAGATAGCTACGAACAGCCTATAGAAAGACCTAGCGACTATAAGGAGCAAAAAAAATATTATTCAGGTAAAAAAGTAAATCATACTCGGAAAAGCCAATTAATCGTCTTACCTTTAGGGGAAAGATATTGTTGATGTGGTTTCTAACAAATCTGGGCCGAAAAGCGACATAAGTATATTTAATGAAAGTAAGAAAGGTTTTGACCCAAAACAAAAATTTCATGGCGATAAAGCATATGAAGGTGGAGAATCAATAAAAACGCCGAAGAAAAAACCTCAAAATAAAGAGTTAACTATTGATATTAGCAGAAAAACAAAGAGTTAGCATCTGAACGAATTTTTGTGGAACATTTAATTCGTTTAGTGAAGGTATTTAGAGTAGCGGGCAGAACGATTTCGATTAAATTCACGCCTCTTACGAACAGATAATAATGACTATTTGCGGACTTGTTAGACTCCGAATTGGTACATTTATTTTTTAGTTATGAGAAAATTGAATAGATCAAAAATAAATTCTTTTAGATAGATTCTATTTTTTCGCTAATTATCAATAGCAACAATATCTAATGCCTATTTTTGCGTGCAAACTAGCTACCTTTGTTATTGGCGATAGGCGAAGCCGACACCAAAGGTGTATCGCAATTTAAAAGGTAGTTATAGTATGGTTTTGGGTGTTTTAGGAGATGTCTATTACAATAAAAGAAAAATAATTGGAAGTGTTTTATGACTACCAAAGAATTATTAATCCAAGAAATAGAAACTTTACCACCAGAATTATTCGCAGAAGCACTCAATTTAATTCGCGGTATTAAAACTAGTTATACAGAAAAAGAATTCAAAATAGCACAGCAAGAAGCTGTTTCTTCAAGTGATTCTATTGATTCTGGTAACGAAGAACAACTTACATACCGTGCTGCTTCTGGACGTTCGATTCTTCGACACGCGGGAACTTGGCAAGGTGATGATTTTGAGGAATGTCTTCAATCAGTATATGCTACCCGTGGTAAAGCTAAATTTGATGAAGAAAATCCTTTTGAATAATGTATTTATTAGATACCAATCATTGTAGTGCGATTATTTTAGGTGAACCAAAGGTTATCGAGCGCGTGAATGAAGTTGGAGAAGACAATATTTTTACTTGTGTAATTGTGCAAGGTGAACTCACATTCATGATGGAAAAATCCCAACAAAGGGAAAATAATTTAGCTCGATTAACACAATTTTTAGAAGATATCCGCATCTACCGGATAACAGAAGAAACAGCCAGTATTTACGGTCAAATAAAAGCGGCTTTATTCAAGCAATTTGCACCAAAAGAAAAAAGTAAACGGAGAAAAACTAAAGTTACGGATTTAGGTTTTGATGAAAACGATATATGGATAGCAGCTATCGCGTTGCAAAATAATTTAACTATTGTTTCTAGAGATAGCGACTTTTTGAGAATTCAACAAATCAAAGCTTTATCATTAGAATGTTGGATTTAAAATGTTGGGTTATGCCTTCGGCAGGCTACGAAGACGGTTACTCAACTCAAGCTACATAAAATAATAATTATATTTAATTTAGTCCATTTAAACTCACATCTCACATCAATATCGTTGAGCTTATATGCCCGCCTTGAAATCAATTTCCAGGCTGATATACAAAGTACGTTAAAACGCACTAAAAACCATACCTAGTCTGATTTATCAGA
This sequence comes from Calothrix sp. CCY 0018, assembly GCF_963920925.1. Lineage (NCBI taxonomy): Bacteria > Bacillati > Cyanobacteriota > Cyanophyceae > Nostocales > Calotrichaceae > Calothrix > Calothrix sp. CCY 0018. The sequence goes on from NZ_CAWUDI010000010.1 coordinate 62,033, forward strand.
CTTTATATATGAGCTTGGGAATTTATTCCAAGGCGGTTGTGAAAGCTAATTGAAAACAGTACAAAATGTGAACTTCAATGGACTTCCGCTATTAGCCCGAAAATTGATTTCCGGGCAATTATGGGTTTCTACTATTACTTAAAAATGATTCCCCAACGGTTTTAAACGGAGCATCCTTACTCGTCTAATTTTGCCTAAATATCCGATGGTGCGTTACGGCTATATAAATTCTCAAGTTTCAACAATATTTAAAAGCCGTAACACACCCTACAAATTGATACCGATTCAACATAAAAACATCCTATTAATCGAGCCCACGGAGGTGGGCTTTGTTTCTATAGCCCCAGCCTTCTAGGCTGCGGGTGATTTCGCAGGTGATTTCGCGGCTGATTTCACGAATAATTAAACCAACCTCCCTACAAACTCGCAATCAACTTAACCCCAAAGACTTCCTCAAATATCAACTTACTATAGCTCAAACTCCAAAGCTCTATAGCACAATCATCATCTATATTGGCTGGAAAAACTTTCAAATGTAATTCTTTGTCATCTTTACGATAATCGCACTCAATTCTCGATACTGCTCCAATTTGTCTTCTATCTAAAGATGTTGCTAGTCTCAAAAGCGGACTTAATTGTTCTACTACTAATTTATGCTCTTTTGTAGCTAAGTTTTGAAAATTTTCATGCTTTTTCTTGGGTTGAGATTTACGATGATAACGCGCTAAGTTAGCGATAATTTCGATTTCAGTTTCGTTATAACCTAACAACCCGCTGTTACGAATTAAATAATATGAGTGTTTATGATGGGAAGAATGACTTATATAGTGTCCGCAGTTATGTAATTCTGAAGCTGCCCATAATAAAAATCTTTCTTGATTGCCCCATTGGTGTAAATGGTTTTTGGTTTGATCGAATAATGATAAAGCAAGTGTTGCTATTCGTTCGCTATATTCTAAATCGACGTGATATTTTTTGGCGATTTTTAAAACGCTTCGCTGTCTAATCGTGCTTTGGAAGCGCAGACGATTATCTATTAAATCGTGCGCTAACATCCAATCTACAATTACTCCTTCTCGTAAAGCCCGCTCGCAGGTGGTTATCGATTCTACACCCAAAAGTGTCATTGCTTCTTGTAAAATTACTGCACCTGCTAGTATAACTTCTGACCTATTCTCTGGCATAGCGGGTATCTCCGATCGCTCGGAATTAGTCATTTTACGCAAGCGCGATACCATTTCCCGTAAATCTTTTAAAGTGAAGCTGTAGCCGTTTAATGTTGAGGGAATAGAATCTGATGCATCTTTTGCATGAATATTCGCTAAGGTTTCAATTGTGCCGGAAGTCCCTACTAAACGCAGCTTTTCGCCAAAGTTCACGTTTGATAGGACTTCTTCTACACTACGTTCGAGCATTCCCCGTGCGTAGGCTTTCAAATAGTTAAATTCTTGGTCGCTAATTGGATCGGTGGTAATTATTTCACTGGTTAACCTTACCGCACCAACTTTAGTACTATTAAGACAGCGTTCCTCGTGGGAATCACCTAATATTAACTCAGTAGAACCACCGCCAATATCAATAATAGTATGGGCTTCGTTGTTAAATTCCATTCCCGAAAGCACGCCTAAATAAATCCGTCGCGCTTCTTCTTGCCCAGAAATTAAATCAACGTGCAAATTTAACTCTCTTTTGATGCGGTACAGAAATTCTCTACCGTTGGGTGCTTCCCTTATGGCGCTAGTTGCTACCGCGATTACGGCCTCTGCATTCAAAGTTTTGGCAATCTCTTGAAAACGCTTTAAAGCATTTACAGTCCTTTCCATTATCTTGAGCTTGAGATTTCCCGTCTCAATATCGCGATCGCCAAGTCGAACGGTTTCTTTTTCCTTACCAATAATGCTAAAAGATGGTATTTGAGGTTCAAGTCGTACAATTACCATATGTACAGAGTTCGTACCTAAGTCAATCGCAGCAATTATGCGCTCAGACTCAACGTTTTGAGTGGAAACATCCTCTGTTGTTGTCATAGCTGAATTAAACATTTGGTTTTTTCTATAAAACGTAGTAATAGTTAATTGTTCGGAATCCTATGGGTACAATAATTTGATTTAGGGGCAGATGACGAAATAATCTGAATAAATTTTAATAATTGCGACTTGAGCTTGCATTTAATAACCAACTGATGCTGTCTTTTTCTACAACATCACCGCAAAGCATCCAGACATAGTTTAGTTTTTATCTGGTTTTATAATTGTTTTACAGATATCAAATGAAATTATTCTATAGTTGTTAAGAAGTGTAAATTGTCATATTAGTAATTTTTCGATTGGTATGGTTACTCAACCAAAACAAAAAATTGAATCTACATTTAGTAAAGTAATGCGACTTCTACGGTGGAATAAACCGGAAGGAAGATTAATCTTGATGATTCCCGGTTTGTGGGCAGTGTTTTTAGCAGCACAAGGAAAACCGCCTTTGCCATTAGTAGGAGTAATCGTTTTAGGCACTCTTGCTACAAGTGCTTTAGGATGCGTTGTCAACGATTTATGGGATAAAGATATAGATCCCGAAGTTGAAAGAACTAAAAATCGTCCCCTTGCTTCTCGCGCATTATCTATAAAAATCGGGATAGTTGTAGCGGTAGTAGCTCTTATCTGTGCTGCAATTCTCGCTTTTTATCTTAATCCGCTTTCGTTCTGGTTGTGCGTCGCAGCTGTTCCCGTAATCGTGCTTTATCCAGGTGCAAAACGAGTGTTTCCCGTACCTCAGTTAGTGCTTTCTATTGCTTGGGGTTTCGCCATATTAATTAGCTGGAGTGCAGTTACGCAAAACCTTTCACAACCAACTTGGCTGCTGTGGGGTGCCACTGTATTGTGGACTTTAGGATTTGATACCCTTTATGCCATGAGCGATCGCGAAGACGACAAACGCATCGGCGTTAATTCCAGCGCCTTATTTTTTGGTAACTATGTACAAGAAGCGATTGCTGTCTTTTTTATTGGCACTATTAGTTTATTAATTTGGTTGGGAATAGTCACACATCTTAATTTTGTATTTTGGATAAGTGTTGCGATCGCGTTTGCTGGATGGGCATGGCAATATTTACGCTTGAAAAAAACAGAGTTACCAAATGCAGCATATGGTGAGATGTTCCGACAAAACGTTTGGATTGGTTTTATTTTGCTTGCCGGAATGATAATTGGGAGTTTTTACAGTTAACAGTGAACAGTTAGGAGTTAAGAGTTAGGAGTTAAGAGTTAATAATATATCTTCTCCTTGTCCTCTTGTCCTCTTGTCTCCCCATCTCCCCCCTCTACTTCCTCTCTCACTGCTGACTGCTCCCTGTAATCCGAATTATTACTGATTTTATGTAAAAATAGAGTAAATATATCTAAGGCTAGATGTGTAAATATACGATATTTATTACTAGTTGAATATATATCTATTTGATTTAGTTAAAATCTAGGATTCGATGAAGCAAGCATATATATTGAAATTCACCATGATAGCTTTACTATCTTTGGGAGGTGTAGGAACTGTCGGGGGAGGATTCTTTTTGACACAGGCTTTTAATAATAAAAAATCAACTGAAGTAGTAATAGATTCCTCAAATTATCAAGATATTCGTCATCATACCTGGTCTAATCAAGCATTAATAAATCATTTCCCCGCCATCATTCCTACTGAAGCTAAAGATACGCGGGTTATTTTTTATCCTGGTTCCCCAGAATACGGACGAATTTTTCAACTCAGAATGAAATTACCAGAACAACAAATAAGAAAAGCAATTAATAAATATAGAAATATAGCCAAACATAAATTTCAAGGTGGTGATACAAATGACCACGCAAATCAGGAAAATGGCGTACCTACTACTTTTTTATATACCAGCGACTTACAAGCAGAAAGTTTTCCGTCAACTTACGAAATATTAGTATTAAACGCCAATAATCGCAGCACCTCTGACGACTTTTCCTGGAATCATGGAGATAGCTATGGAGTCGCAATTAATAATACGACTTCAGAAATTATTTACTGGGCTGAAGAGTGGTGATGGGAGTTTGAATTTCAAGTTCCTAGTACCACTGCGCGGAAGTAAGAAGTAAAAAGTCTTATAGGATATAGATTGCAGCCGTTAAAAATGGGTACTTTATTTCCGCCGTACTGTACTAGTAAGGGCTGAAGCCCTTATTCCCTTACAGTAGAATACTCGCGAGACAACCAAATTTGCGGTAATCCCAAATCTTTCCTAACTTTATCCAAAGCTTCATCCCAATGTTCTTCAAAGCGATATCCTAGTAAAAACTCAGCCTCTCTACCTAATTCTCCCCCTTTTCGTTGATTAGCAACAATCGCTTTAACTTGTCGTGGTGCAATAATTGGATAAAGTATTTTTGCCAACCAAAAGCTGATTTTCAAAGACTTACTATAATTTTGTGCGGCAGCAAATGCTAATACTCCAATTTCTCCTGCATAACTGGTATCAAAATTAAGTAAAACATGAAAAATATCGTGAGTAATAACATATCGCAAAGCGAAAACATTACGTTGAGCAACATCATCTAATTCGGGACTAATATGAAGTGTTTGAAGGTTGTTTCTCTTCATATGCTCTGCATATTCCCGTCCAAAACTACCTTCTGGATATTCAATTAATTTATCTAAATCAATTCGCGGGTAATATCCCACTACATTTTGCAATTTATCCGCAACTTGTGGAGAAACTTTCGCACCCAAAATATCCGATTTTAAAATAGCAAAATCGCCAAGATTCTGAGAGTTTTTATAAGCTAAAGCTGCTTTAACTTGTTTTAATTTATTCAGCATATATGCAATTCAAATGTTCTTCCTTGGTTTTATTCCAATCTTTTCCCAACTATTTTAATTTAAAAAAGTGTTTTGATTTTCAATTTATTTCTAGCGAAAAAATTTTAAATGGTGAAATTATGGGATAATAAAAGGAATGAATCTTAAATGCTTTTAATAATCGGAGTGTTAGCCAAATTTTTATTACAGCCAAGCCTACCCATTATTTAAAAATCTTTATATAAATAATAATATCACGAAATCATTGCTAATTAAAAAAATTTTAGTATTTATATTTAAGCAAAATTAAAAAAAATTTAAGCGACTATATATACTTGGATCAAGAAAAAGTCAGTAATTATCTCATTATATGCGGGATTATATAAAATGTATTTGTAATAAATAAAACATCTAATCTGTTAAGTAAGCTTAGTTAGGGTTAAGAAGCTTATTTAGGAAACTGGTAACAGAGAACAGAAGTTTTTGGTTATCTAGTCTAAAAGACAAACATCTAGGGAACATAAACCAGAAAATTCCATAGTTTTTACAGCTAAAGTATCTAAATTAATTTTACAAACAGCATGATTATTCGTATCGGCTACATATAAATAACCATCAAAAATACTTAATCCTGAAGGTTCAGAAAAACGCTCTCCCGAGAAAGTTTGGCAATCACCCGTAGCTGGATTTACTAATTTAATTTTGTGATTATATGTATCGGCAATATATAAAAAACCATCAAAATATTCTATTCCCAAACAATGCTGCAATCTTACATCAAATCCTTGCCCATCAAAATCACCAAAAGCATTCAAATCGCCACTACCGCAAATTGTTTTGACTAATTGTTTTTCTAAATCAATACTGCGAATCGAACTAACTTCACTATCGGCAATATATAATTCACTGCCATTAGTAGCAATACCGCTAGGTTGAGCAAAAGCAGATTCTAAAAGCGAGCCATCAAAGCAAGATTCCGCACCTCTACCAGCGCAAACTTTTACATAATTACTTGCTAAATCTAATTCCCAAATTTGATGACAACCAGCCATTGCAATAAATAGCTTGTTTCCTAACTTGACTAAATCCCAAGGAGAATTAAGATTTTCGTTAATACCGGCAATAGTTTCAACTTTTTGACTTTTAAAATCAATTTTTCGTATAGCATGATTTTCTGTATCAGCTACATACAAAATGTTATTTACTTTATCAAAAGCCATTCCTTGAGGAGCCGAAAATTCAGCCTCCTCGAAACAGCCATCTTTGAAACCAATACCGCTACCAATTAAATGCAAAACTTCCCCATCTAAATTACTCACAACAATCCGATTATGTCCCGAATCAGTAATAAATAATTTTGAGTCAGTAGCTAAAACTTTACCGGGGAAAGCTAAAGGTGTAATTAAAGGTGTTTTCTGTTTTTCTAAAATTAAATCAAATTCTTGGAAATCAATCGTACCTTTCTCTTGATGCTGTTGAATTAACTTTTCAATTAACTCATCCAAAATTTCACGTTTACCTTCACCCGTCAACGAGGCTACCACATAACCTTGTGGATCGATTACTGCAAAAGTAGGGTAAGCCTTTACAGCATATTCTTGCCAAACTCGGAAATCCCTATCAACTAAAACTGGGTGTTCAATGTCATAACGTAAAATAGCTTGACGAATATTTTCGGTTTCTTTTTCGCGATCAAATTTAGCCGAATGTACTCCAATTACGGTAACGCTATCTTTGTACTTTTGTTCAAGATATTTCAAATCGGGTAAAACGTGCAGACAGTTAATACAGCAGTAAGTCCAAAAATCAAGAATTACTATTCTTCCCCTAAGCTGTTTTAACGAAAAAGGTTTATCGGTATTTAACCAAGGATAATTTTGTGGTAATTTCGGTGCGCGAATACGAGACATTTGGGAATGGGGCATTGGGAATTGGTATTTGTTTCCTGTAGGGTGTGTTACGGCGCGATGGTTAATTAAGATTGTGACAAATAATCATGTTACGCGCCTAACGCACCGTTTTAATCCTTCATTAAATTTTCGGTACGAATGAAAATTACGGAGACGTTGCACTGCTACGTCTCTACACAATTATTTTTCAATTAATACTTGGTTGTTCGATTACAGGTACATTTTGAGGTACTTCAACTTCTGGAGATTCCGGTGTTGGTACGGGAATTGTACGTTGAGGAAGATTGAAATATTCTTTTAAACTTTTAGTTGTAGGCTTCGCTTCTGGAGTTATTTCTATTTGAGCTTCCGGTTGATTTACTGGAAGTTTGTTTTCTAAGGGTTCGACAATTTCGGGTAATGTGGTGGTTGGTAATTCCGGAGTTACTTCTATTTCGGGTTCCACTTTCGGAGTTATGTGATTAATTTTTGATTCGGGTATCGGAGTTTCAATTTTTTCTGGAATTGTTTCTACATTCGTTTCGGGTTGTGGAATCGATGTTTTATCTTCTTCTCCATCACGTTTAAATCGATTAAAAAATCCATCTGGTTTAGATTCTGCTTTTGGTGTACTTTCCGGTTGCGGTGTTTCGATTACTTCTGGAATTGTTTCTTTTAAATCAGTTTTCGGTTGCGGTGTTTCGATTACTTGCGGAATTGATGTTTTATCTTCTTCTCCATCACGTTTGAATCGATTAAAAAATCCATCGGGTTCAGATTCTTCTGCTTGAGGTGCAATTGGAATTGGTGTTACTTCGGGAATTGTCTCTTCTAATTTAGTTTCAGCTTCCGGTATTTCAATTACTTCGGGAATTGTCTCTTCTAATTTAGTTTCAGCTTCCGGTGTTTCGATTACTTCGGGAATTGTCTCTTCTAATTTAGTTTCAGCTTCCGGTATTTCAATTACTTCTGGAGTTGCTTCCACGGTGGGTTGCGGAGTAGGTGTTTTATCTTCTTCACCGCGCTTGAATCTATCAAAAAATCCACCTTCTGCTTCTTCTACCTTGTTTTCAGGAGCTACTTCGGTTGGAATTTCAACTGCATAATTTGAGTCTACAATTCCTCGTAAATCTTCCGCAGTAATTTCTCCTCGAACGATTTTCGCAAGAGTGTCTTTACCCTTGGGTTCGTAATTAATAACTTTAACAGTACTGTTAAAAACGTTTTTAACTGGATTTCCTTGATTATCAATAAATTCTAACTTTACCCAATTTTGTCCTGAGTTAAAACCTTTCAAATATAAAGATTCCCATCTATCAATAATAAAACTTTCACCATTAATCGTGCAGCGAATTCGCCAATCTGCAATCGGGTTATCGGGATTATCTTTAGCAAGAATATGTAGGGGAGCGTTGGTTAAATAAAAATCAAGTAAAATTGGCTCTGCACGATAATTACCTTCCGGGCTGTTGTAAGTTAATATCGGCAGATTCTCATCTGGATTGTTGTCATCGCTCTTAGTAAATACGTGAAATGTGGTTTGAGCGTAAGCACCTTCATTTTTAAAACTTTCATGCCAAGCACGAGAAGCAAAGACACGTAAAGTATGAGTACCTGGAGATAAATCTGATAGCTCCAACGGTTGATTTAAGTCATAAATTTCTAATTGGGGTTGATTATCTAAAATTACTTCTAAATGCGAACCTAATTCATACCGTGCATCTTTAAATATCGGTAAGTCTTTAACTTGTAAACTAATTTTTAATTTATTTGATTCTAATACTTCATCCGGTTGAGGATTAAGTATTTTTACTTGCGGTTGATAAATGTCTATACTTTGACGCAATTCTTGAATAACTTCGGGAGGAGCAACTTCGGAGATTTTTCGGGAAAGTTGAGCGTTTTTTTCTTGTACTGGTTTTTCAGCTAATTGAATCGATGCATCTTGACTAACCGCTTTACCACCGCAAGCAGTCAAACTCAATACCAGCAGCCATATTATTAAATTCTTAAACAGCGCATATCTTTTCGCTTTCAACTTAGTCAAAGCCTCTATCAACCATGAATCCATATTTACCTACCCGGTATAGCTATAATTTTCTAGTCTTTATCCAAGTACCTATAGTACATAAAGCATTCCTAACAAAAATAAAATAATTAGTTATTTTCGTAGCTTGTTAAACTGATTGACGACAAAACAAATTTGCTGTTTATCTATAAAAAAAACAACACAATTCATATAATCTGTAACGCAAAACAGATGTTTACAATATTTTACATAGATAATTTTACTGGTATCTATATAGTTCTCAAAAGCATTTATTTTTACATATGAATCTGATTCATCCTATGTGTCAACCTGATGCGAAATGGTAGCTTCAGATATCGCAACTATAAGATAAAACAATAATATGCCTTCTTCACATCTATTGAGTTGTATGCTATATACGAACGTTAATTATACGAAATGTTGCTGTTTGTAACGAAATATTTAAACTATTGACTTTTTGACCAACGTATAAAAGATGAAAGGCTGAAAAGACCAAAATTATCGAAGTTTTAATTATTGTTAATTTAACGCTCACAATGTGGGTTAGATGACTTTATAATTCAAACCAGAAAGCAATAAACGCATAGAGTCTTTGCGAGCGAAAAAAAAGCATATGAGTGGAAACGCATTTTATTATGACGTGCCATTCCGGCGTAAAGACAACTAGCAGCAAATCCTCAGTCCTTTTTTTAGAGAGGAGGTCGAATGACAATAAGTCCTCCGGAGCGAGAGGAAAAGAAAGCAAGAATCATCGTTGATAAAGATCCGACCCCAACCTCGTTTGAACGATGGGGTAAACCCGGTCACTTCGACAGAACCCTTGCTAAAGGTCCAAAAACCACCACCTGGATTTGGAACCTGCACGCACTCGCCCATGATTTTGATTCTCATACAAGCGATTTAGAAGACGTATCCCGCAAGGTATTCGCAGCCCACTTCGGTCATTTGGCCGTAGTATTTATCTGGCTGAGCGGGATGATATTCCACGGCGCTCGATTCTCCAACTACGAAGCTTGGTTAATGGACCCGTTAAATATTAAGCCAAGCGCTCAAGTTGTTTGGCCTATTGTTGGCCAACAAATCTTAAATGGAGATGTAGGTGGCGGATTCCACGGAATTCAAATCACCTCCGGTCTATTCCAGGTATGGCGCGGTTGGGGTATCACCAACTCATTCCAGCTATATTGCACCGCCATCGGCGGCTTGGTAATGGCAGGTTTGATGCTATTTGCCGGTTGGTTCCACTATCACAAACGCGCTCCCAAGTTGGAATGGTTCCAAAATGTGGAGTCGATGCTCAACCACCACTTATCAGTGTTGTTGGGTTGTGGTTCCTTGGGCTGGGCTGGGCACTTAATTCACGTATCTAACCCAACTAATAAGTTGTTGGATGCGGGAGTTCCCCTCAAAGATGTGCCACTGCCTCACGAGTTCATCTTGAACAAAGACCTGTTGACAGAGCTTTATCCCGGCTTCGCCAGCGGATTAGCACCTTTCTTCACCTTGAACTGGGGTCAATATGCAGATATTTTGACCTTCAAAGGCGGTTTAAACCCAGTAACTGGCGGTTTGTGGATGACCGACATTGCCCATCACCACTTGGCGATCGCGGTAGTGTTCATCGTTGCCGGTCATATGTACCGTACCAATTGGGGTATCGGTCATAGCATTAAGACCATTTTGGAAAATCATAAGGGACCCTTCACCGGCGCAGGTCACAAGGGTATTTATGAAAACTTGACCACATCATGGCACGCTCAGTTGGCAGTAAACCTAGCAGCGCTGGGTTCATTGACTATCATTGTGGCGCACCATATGTACGCGATGCCTCCTTATCCATATTTGGCAACTGACTATGCAACTCAGTTGTGTATCTTCACTCACCATATGTGGATTGGCGCTTTCATTATCGTCGGTGCGGCGGCTCACGCTGCCATTTTCATGGTGCGTGACTACGACCCTGTAGTAAACCAAGATAATATTGTGGATCGGGTACTTCGCCACAGAGACGCGATTATCTCCCACTTGAACTGGGTATGTATATTCCTCGGCTTCCACAGCTTTGGACTTTACATTCACAACGACACCATGCGTGCTTTAGGTCGTCCCCAAGATATGTTCTCGGATACGGCGATTCAATTGCAGCCAGTGTTTGCTCAGTGGGTACAAAATCTACACACCGTAGCACCTGGCGGAACTGCACCTAATGCATTAGAACCCGTTAGCTATGCTTTCGGTGGCGGTATTTTGGCTGTAGGCGGAAAAATCGCGATGATGCCCATAGCTTTGGGTACAGCCGACTTTTTGATTCACCACATCCACGCCTTTACAATTCACGTAACCGTCTTGATTCTGTTGAAAGGCGTACTGTTTGCTCGCAGTTCTCGCTTAATTCCAGATAAAGCGAACTTAGGCTTCCGCTTCCCTTGCGACGGACCCGGACGTGGTGGTACTTGTCAGGTATCCGGTTGGGATCACGTATTCCTAGGATTATTCTGGATGTACAACTGTATATCGATTGTAATTTTCCACTTTAGTTGGAAGATGCAGTCAGATGTTTGGGGAGCCGTAGATGCATCAGGAAACGTATCGCACCTGACTGGTGGTAACTTTGCTCAGAGTGCTATTACCATCAACGGTTGGTTGCGTGACTTCTTGTGGGCGCAAGCTTCACAGGTAATCAACTCTTACGGAAGTGCGCTTTCCGCTTACGGTTTGCTTTTCTTAGGCGGTCACTTTGTATGGGCATTCAGCTTAATGTTCCTGTTCAGCGGCAGAGGCTACTGGCAAGAATTGATTGAGTCGATTGTTTGGGCGCACAACAAATTGAGAGTAGCACCAGCAATACAGCCTCGCGCTTTGAGTATTATTCAAGGTCGTGCTGTAGGAGTAGCTCACTACTTATTAGGTGGTATCGTTACCACTTGGGCATTCTTCCATGCCAGAATTCTTTCATTAGGCTAGCAGTCAAAAAGTTAGTAGTTAGTGGTTAGTAGTTAGTGGTTAGTAGTTAGTAGTTAGTGGTTAAGAGTTAGTAGAGCAACGTTCCAGCTAACAACCAAGAACAACTATCAACCAACAACTATCGACTAACAACTAACAACTAACAACTCTCAAATTATTAAATGGCTCTCATGTCAGAGGATTTATAAAACCTATGGCAACAAAATTTCCAAAATTTAGCCAGGATCTCGCACAAGATCCGACTACACGTCGGATTTGGTATGCGATCGCGATGGGTAATGATTTTGAAAGCCACGATGGGATGACCGAAGAGAATCTTTACCAAAAGATTTTCGCTACTCATTTCGGTCACTTGGCAATCATTTTCTTATGGGCATCCAGCCTAAATTTCCACGTCGCTTGGCAAGGTAACTTTGAACAGTGGATTAAAGATCCCCTTCATATCAGTCCAATCGCCCATGCTATTTGGGATCCCCACTTTGGTAAACCAGCGATCGACGCATTTACTCAAGGTGGCGTAGATTATCCGGTTAACATTGCTTACTCTGGTGTCTACCACTGGTGGTACACCATTGGAATGCGGACAAACAACGACCTTTATTCTGGTGCGTTGTTGCTCCTATTGTTAGCAGGTTTGTTCTTGTTTGCTGGTTGGTTGCATTTACAACCCAAGTTCCGCCCCAGTCTTTCTTGGTTCAAGAGTGCTGAACCCCGTTTAAACCATCACTTAGCTGGTTTGTTCGGTGTAAGCTCTTTGGCTTGGACTGGTCACTTGGTACACGTGGCAATCCCCGAATCTCGCGGACAACACGTAGGTTGGGATAACTTCCTCAGCACCTTACCGCACCCAGCAGGTTTGCAACCCTTCTTCACCGGAAATTGGGGAGCTTATGCGGCAGATCCCGATACTGCTTCTCATCTATTTGGTACATCACAAGGTTCTGGTACAGCAATTCTTACCTTCCTTGGTGGATTCCATCCCCAAACTGAATCGCTGTGGTTGACCGATATGGCTCATCACCACTTGGCGATCGCGGTAATCTTTATAATTGCCGGTCATATGTACCGGACAAACTTCGGAATTGGTCACAGCATCAAAGAAATGCTCAACGCCAAGAACTTCTTTGGCACCAAAACTGAAGGACAATTTAACTTACCGCACCAAGGGTTGTACGACACCATCAACAACTCTCTGCACTTCCAGTTGTCATTAGCTTTGGCAGCATTAGGAACAATTACTTCCTTGGTAGCGCAGCATATGTACGCAATGCCACCCTATGCATTTATTGCCAGGGATTACACAACACAGGCAGCGCTGTACACTCACCACCAGTATATTGCAGTATTCTTGATGACTGGTGCCTTTGCCCACGCGGCTATATTCTGGGTACGCGACTACGACCCCGAACAAAACAGAGGCAACGTACTAGACCGTGTATTGAAGCATAAAGAAGCGATTATCTCGCACTTAAGCTGGGTATCCCTTTTCTTAGGCTTCCACACCTTGAGCCTATACGTACATAACGACGTAGTTGTTGCATTCGGCACACCTGAAAAGCAGATTTTGATTGAGCCAGTATTTGCTCAATTCATTCAAGCTTCTCACGGTAAAGTCTTGTACGGCATGGATACATTGCTATCCAACTCAGACAGTATTGCATCCACAGCAGGTGCTGCTTGGTTGCCTGGTTGGGTAGATGCCATCAACAGCACCACAAATTCTCTATTCTTAACCATTGGTCCTGGGGACTTCTTGGTACACCACGCCTTCGCGTTGGCAATCCACACCACCGTATTAATCTTGGTTAAAGGTGCTTTGGATGCTCGTGGTTCCAAATTGATGCCCGACAAAAAAGACTTTGGTTATGCATTCCCTTGCGACGGTCCCGGACGTGGCGGTACTTGTGATATCTCCGGTTGGGACTCCTTCTACCTAGCATTATTCTGGTCGTTAAACACGGTAGGGTGGGTAACGTTCTACTGGCACTGGAAGCATCTGGGTATATGGCAAGGAAACGTAGCACAGTTTAACGAATCATCAACCTATCTAATGGGTTGGTTCCGAGATTACCTGTGGAATTATTCAGCATCGCTGATTAACGGTTACAACCCTTACGGTATGAATAACCTGTCCGTCTGGGCTTGGATGTTCTTATTCGGACACCTTGTTTGGGCAACCGGCTTCATGTTCCTGATCTCTTGGAGGGGTTACTGGCAAGAATTGATTGAAACTCTTGTTTGGGCACACGAGCGCACACCTCTAGCGAACCTAGTTCGTTGGAAAGACAAGCCCGTTGCAATGTCCATCGTTCAAGGTCGTTTGATTGGTTTAGCTCACTTTACCGTGGGTTACATTCTGACATATGGCGCGTTCCTGATAGCCTCAACGGCGAGTAGGGTAGGCGGCTAACCTTTAACGCAGTAAGTAACTTGTTAAAAACAAAAAATCCCTCATCGAAAGGTGGGGGATTTTTTGTATGTAGGGTTGGGGATTAATATTTAAGAAATCTGGCGAATGGAATTCACGGCTACACAGGCAAAGTCCGCCTTCGCGGACTAAATAATGAAAGAAGGTAGGTTGGGTTAGACACGTTTATCAAATTTCGGTTGTGACGATAATCTATAAAATCGTGTCGTAACCCAACATCAGGATTGCGAGCAAACTAATCTGGCGGTTTTCTAGAATCTAGATAAATAAAATAGGGATGATGCAATGTTGGATTACTGCGCTTTAATTGTTCGTAAAAAACCATATCTTTTCGTGCGCCGCGAACCCAACCTAAAAATACAAACTAATTTTCCATATTGGTATAAGCAGTAAATAACGCTGCGGTGTCCTCAAACATTTTGTAAACAGAAATTCGATTGTCTCGGATTTGACAATAAAGAGCAAATTCGGAATAAAACACTCGGTCTGTTTTGATAACTCGGTGTTGCATATAACCAAACGCAAATGCAATTTCTGAGTTTTCAATTGATTTACGGATTTCAAATTTCTCCGTATCAAACTCATCTTGCAGAATACTGATAAACTGACGAACTCCTTGATGTCCTTTATAACATCCATAAATAGGAACAGATGAAGGACCTTGCGCTTCAAACACCGTATCTGTGGTAACTAAATCAAGTGCAGCATCAATACCTTGAGAAGAAAGTATAGTAAAAAATCGCTCAATTATTGTCTCAGCCATATTATTCTCTGTACATAATAACTGTGACTGTTTACCTTACCTATTTTTCCGCAGAACGGCTTCTAAACCTAGAGTTTTTAGTTCAGATGGTGGAGTTTTTTATTTATGAATTCCGGCAACGAAAGTAGAAATTGTGGAATTTGATGAATTGTTTCTTATTTATGAATCCCGGCAACGGGATTGAAACAAGTTTTTGTAAGTATACTGGCTATAATGGCTTGCTCAAGTTTCTTATTTATCAACCCCGGTGATGGGATTGAAACTTGATAGTTATGAGAAGTTAACATCATGAGTATCTTATAACCAATAATTAAAACTATGCAAAATTGGCAAGAACATATAAGTATTAATCCTAAAGTATGTCATGGCAAACCTTGTATAAAAGGTACGCGAATTATGATATCGGTTATCCTTGATAATTTTGCTGAAGGAATGACTTTTGAGGAGATTATTAAAGAGTATCCACCATTAACTTTGCCAGGTATTAGGGCTGCTATTGCCTATGCTGCACAATTAACTAGAGAAGAAGAATTATTACCGCTGCGATCAACGAAATCTTAGTAAAACTTGACGAAAATATGGCACAAAGCCACGTTGAGTTATTGCAGCAATATGGTTACGAAGCTGATAGAGTAACTGACGAAGGATTATCTGGTGCAAACGATGAGATTGTTTGGCAGCAAGTATGTATTGAAGAACGATTTTTTATTACTCTTGATTTAGACTTTTCAGATGTTCGCCGTTTTGCACCGGGGACTCATCCAGGTATATTGCTTATACGTTCTCGTAATCGTAGCCGTCAAGCAGTGTCAGTAATTTTGTCTCGTGTTCTGTCTGAGCAATCATTAGAAACTCTTCAAGGTTGTTTAGTTGTTGCAGATGAAATACAGACAAGAATTCGCCGTCCACCTGTTACTTAGCTAAAAAGTGAAATTCGGGCTTTGACGATGAACTGATAAACTTTTAATCTATAACCCGCGTAAGCGGGTTTTGCTTGTGTAGCCGCGAATTCTATTCGCCAGGTACTTGAAAGACAATCCCCAAAATTTAATCAACCTCCCCCCCTACTACTCCACAAATTACGGCGCAGCCTACTTAGGAGACAGCTTAGAATTACTCAAAACCATCCCAGAAAGCAGCATAAATTTAATAATTACTTCCCCACCATTTGCGCTAACTCGCAAAAAAGAATACGGCAACGAAAGCGAGGATAAATATATAGAATGGTTTCTACCTTTTGCCTATGAATTTAAAAGAGTCCTTACAGAAAATGGCTCTTTTGTATTAGATTTAGGTGGCGCTTATCTCCCAGGTAATCCGATTCGCAGTATTTACCAATATGAGCTTTTAGTCAAACTGTGCAAAGAAGTCGGCTTTTACCTTGCTCAAGAATTTTATCATTACAATCCTTCTAGATTACCCACTCCTGCTGAATGGGTAACTATTAGACGCATACGAGTTAAGGATTCGGTTAACTCAGTTTGGTGGTTATCGAAAACTCCTCATCCCAAAGCTGATAATCGAAAAGTTTTAAAACCTTATAGTCAAAGTATGAAAAAACTACTTAAAAAAGGCTATAAAGCAAAATTACGTCCTAGCGGACATGATATTTCTGACAAATTTCAGAAAGATAATCAAGGGGCAATTCCACCAAACTTGTTAGAAATTGCCAACACCGAATCAAACAGCGCTTATATGCGACGCTGTAAACAAGCAGGAATCAAACCTCATCCGGCCCGTTTTCCCCGTGGTTTCGCGGAGTTCTTCATTAAATTTCTTACAGATGAAAATGATCTAGTGTTAGATCCTTTTGCAGGTTCTAATACAACAGGATTCGTAGCCGAAACTTTACAACGTAACTGGATGTCGTTTGAAATTAATCAAAATTATCTGATGGGAAGTAAGTATAGATTCGACGATGGTGAAATTAAATAAATATTGATTCGCAGTTACAATGACTGGGCTTTTTCATGACTACTCCCTTCCCGGCTTTACGATTTCCTATGACGTAGGTTGGGTTGAACGGAGTGTAAGCGGAGCAATCTCTTCGAGTAACCCAACCTACAATTTTTCGGTAATCTTAGAGCGGAATGGGAGTATATATTGAAGCAGAACCAAAAACTTGTTTACATACAGTCGCGATCGCAGTTGTAAAATATTTTTCTGCTCTGTGTTTTCTTCTACAAATTTTATGTTGATTGTATTAAATTGCCTTGCAAATATTAAAACTTCATCAAGTCTCCGAATATACCGAAAATTCTTTTTAGAGAATTTAATTAACACCTATATAAGTAGCTTTACATCGCTATAAGATGTATTTGAAAATGATAAATAGAACAAATTAGCTTTCACTACTATTTTTCGTCAATTCAGCAAGAAGACGGCCGTTATTTGAGTAAGCAGGGAGGAAAGAAAAAATCAGATGAGATTTTATTTACTGGCAGCAAGCTTGTTAATCGGATTGACGGTACCAACATCGGCTTTACCACGGCTATCAGCACTCAAGCCAGAACATTATCAGCTTTTATTAAATCGGAAAGATGGTTGGCAACAAACAAAACTAGAAGATACAGCTTCCGCATCAGACTCTGTATCTCAAAGCTTTTCAGCACCAACAGAATCTTCTTATAATCCCCCTCCTCAACCTGTAAAAAGAAGATTAATTTCTGGAAGCCAACTTTATCACGAAAGGTTAGCTGCTCTAAAAGCAGGTTATATTTATACCCGCTTGGCTAACGATAAGGTGCAATCGCTGCTAATTACTAGAAGAAAGTCTAAGTTAACATATCAAGACTGGAAAAGATTGTTAGCCTTAGAAGCCAGAGCAATGACTAAAGGGCAAGGAAACAATCGTTTGAGTATTATGCTAGGTGATTCCTTAAGTTTATGGTTTCCTACTGATGGACTCAATACTGGAAAGTTATGGTTAAATCAAGGCATCTCAGGCGATACTTCCACTGGAATACTTACAAGACTATCAGCATTCTCTTCTACAAAGCCAGAAGTAATTTATATCATGGCTGGAGTCAACGACTTAAGAAAAGGTACTTCAGATCAAGTAATTTTGAGCAATTATCGTCGAATAGTTCGTAGTTTAAAGATTACTCATCCCAATAGTCATATTATTATTCAGTCAATATTACCAACTCGTCGCCCAAAAATTCCTAACACCCACATTCGCAATCTCAACGGGCAATTGGCAATTATTGCGAAAGAAGAAGGAGTTAATTACGTAAACATTCATAAATGGTTTACTGATTTTAAAGGCGATTTACGGCAAGAATTAACTACCGATGGCTTACACCTAAGTTTAAACGGGTACGAAGTTTGGCAAGCTGCAATAGAGCAAATAGAAAAAAAGCTAGCTATTTCTAAAGCTTTAGGGACTTTGGAATAAACATCTATTTTAGATTTTAGTGTAATTCCTAAAGCCCCACAATTTATCGGGGGGTTGGGGGGATCTCAATATCTAAAACATTATACTTTTCGTCATAGCTCCGTAAGTCTTGACTCCCTACTCCGGATTGGTTGGTACTACCACTGCTGGAGCATTGGAACTTGTTGCTGGTTTTACTGGTACAACTACGGGTTGACTGGGTTTTTTAACGGGTTTTAATTTAACGCTATTCTTTGGAGATGAACTATTACTACGAGAATCTCTGACTTTTCTAAGTCTTTCTACTAAAGATGGTGAAGGAACTACTTTTTTGGGTGGAGTTGAAGTTTTAGGTTGAGTGGTGGTGCTACGTTGTGTTTGCGATGCTCCTGAAGAACTATTGCTGTTTTTCTCAGAGTTGCGTTTTGTCGATTGGCTAGAATTTGACTGACTTGAAGTTGATTTTTTATTAGTCTGGTTAGAAGGTGAAGAGTATTCTCTTGTTGAAGATTTTTTACTAGTTGAACTACTACTCGAATTAGTGCTATTGCGTCTGCGTTGTTTGGGGGTATAAGTTGCTGCTGATTCGCTTTTAGTTCTAGTAGTTCTCTTTCTAATTCTTCTTGGCTTTGTAGCTGGGCTGCTTGGGGTGGTTTTCTCAACTTTCGCCTCTTGTGTTTCTTGTGGTGAAGGTGAAGCAGAAGGTGAAGATGAAGGGGAAGGAGGTAATTCTAAACTAGGTAATATTTCGGCAGCAGCTTCATTCACTGGTGCTACTTTTGGCTGTCTTTCGGCAGTAGAAGCAATTTTAGTCAGCCCAAAACCTAATGTAACGCCGAAAATTGCGACACCTGTACCAATCATAACTCTAGGTGAAGGTACCTTCTTAAACCACTTCAACCAAGGTTTTTGTGGATGGGTAGTTGCTTTTTCTGGATTTACTCGCGCAGATGGTACATCAGGATTTATTACTGCTACAGCAGGAGGTGGTAAAGGTGGTTCGTATTCCTGGGTAGATAAATCAATAGTTGGTACTGCACTCGTATTTACTGGTTGAATTACAGTTCTTCTTCCGATTTCAGGTAATGAATCCAACCATTCCGCTACTGTCTGCGGACGAAAACGTGCTTCTACAGCCATACCGCGCATTACTGCTTGATTTACCGCAGCGCTCAAATGTGGCTGTAATTCGCGAGGAGAAGGCATTTTTTCCTTATCGCGTAACAATACCGGCATTGGAACCTGTCCCGTTAACAATGCGTACAGCGTAGATGCCAAACCGTATACATCAGTAGCTGGCGATCGCTTGGCGTTTGTCAGGTATTGTTCCATTGGGGAATACCCTTCAGAAACCATTCCGGTATGGGCTTGTTTTACCCCGGTGTTAAATTCCCGTGCAATACCAAAATCAATCAAAATTACTTCGTTGGTGTTTTGACGGAGAATAATATTATCTGGCTTGACATCCCGGTGCAGTAAACCTTTTTGATGAACCGCTCCTAAAGCCGCACCAATTTGACGAATATAATGAATTGCTCGATCTTCGGGCAAAGGTATTCCCGGCATCACAAATGCTTCACCCAAGGTTTCACCAGGGATATATTCCATCACCATATAAGGAAAATCAGCTTCGACAAAGAAGTCGCTGACTCGCACAATATTAGGATGAACGCAACTGGCTAGTCTTCTAGCCTCATCCTGGAATTGACTTTCAAACTTAGCGAAATCCGGATGCTTTTGGAGTTTATGGTTAAGGGTTTTAATCACCACTTCCTGATGTAGGAAATGATGAGTTGCTTTGTAGGTAATACCAAAACCACCCCTTCCAATTTCCTGGTTGATAGTATATTTACCACCCTGTAAGGTTTTACCAGTTAGCATAGTGATTTAACTTTGGGATTTAACAATTGGGTACGGGCAATCTAATTACCAATTTTAGACTAGGAATAGCTCATTACTTAGATAAGTTGAAAACTAAAGCCGATAAATAGTATTACAGATTACATAAATATGGTTTATTCTAATTTATTGCTTTTTCAAATTGCATATTAAACTTTTATATTTTATTTTGGGACAAGTACAAATAGCGAGTAGTAGAAAACACTCTATAAATCAGAAAAATATTTAGTCAGCCGCCAGTTAACTATAACTAATTTTTGATTCATTGCTGATATGCAAATCTAAGTAGATGTTACCTAATTTGATAATTTAAGAAAAAGCAAATTTAGAGCAATATTATACCATTTTTAGGTTATAAAGTCTAATTGACCTCATATTTTGTACCATGATCCGAAAGCCCGATTTCCCGCCTTGTAAGCCTCCGGCTTTCTCGCAGAGAAATCAATTTCAAGGCTAATATACCGGCGTACCTTAAAACGTACTAAAAGCCATACCTAGTCTGATAAAAATGGTTGATAAGACGCGATATTATGCCCTAGCGGGCACGCTTCCGCTAACGCGTCTCTACAACTGCTAACTGATCACTGATAACTGTTAAAACCGCTGCCCAATACCAAAATGTACTTTAGTATCACCTTGATTATTAATACCGTAGTCGGCACGAATTAAACCTAAAGGTGAATTCAAGCGTACTCCAGCACCATAACCGAATCCTTCACCAGGTTTACCGCGCACTCCAGCAGGATCTCCTACTACCGTATCCCCGGAACCCAAATCTGAAGCAAAGTCAGCGAATAGCACTCCTCCTAACGAATCTAAAATCGGAATAGGAAAGCGATATTCTGCGGAAGCTAATACGTAAGAACGACCGTTACCAACATCACCAGCGCCAAAACCGCGAACCGAATTAGAACCGCCTAAATCAAAAGTTTCATAAGGAGGTAAATCGCCGATTACCGTACCTGCTTGAACGTTAAAAGCAAATACTTGACTTTTAGAAGATTGAAATAACTCGACTGGTACGAATTGTGTATAATCAGCCTTCAAACGATTCATTGATATTTCCCCTTGTCCGAAGGGAAGCGATTGTTCCGTACTTAACTTTAGAACAGAACCATTTGTAGGGTTAAGGGGATTATCGCGACGATCTTTAACAGCATTTAGAGATACAGTCGCTAAATCATCAATACCCGTACCGCTTTTTGTCAAAGGATTATTTAGAGCATCGTTTGCAGTCACTTTTCCTTTGCTGTCGGTGATACTAACGCGGGTGTAGTTAAATCCTAAACTAGTATTCCATCCGTCAATTGGACGTTGAAGACTTACACTACCACCAAACTTTCCTTCCCGAACTTTATCACCGTTTGCAAGTTTGATATCGCTATCAAAAGTACTGGAAAGTTGACGTTTGCGAAAAGCATTAATACTGTAGCCCAAGTTATCGGGATTTTCGGCTCGATAAGGGCTGGTAAATCTAGTATCAAAATTTAGATCGCGTCGAGAAAGTTGCAAATTAACGTTTAAATTTTCGTTGACACCACCAACATTTCGGTCATTATAGTTGACAGTACCGACGATTCCCTGATCGGCATTGTAATTACCACCCACATTTACAGATCGCGCTCCAGTCTCCTTAATGTAGTAAACTACATCAATCTTGTTAGCATCGCCTTCAAGTTCTAAATTTACTCTTTCAAATAATCCAGTAGCATACAACTGCTGTATATCTTGTCTAACTCGGCTATCTTGGAAAATTTGACCGGGTTTGAGCTTGATCTGCTTTTCCAAAAACTCAGTTTGAGTACGCCCTGCTATTGGCTTTCCTTTTTTATCAACCGTCTTATTATCGTCGTTAATAAAGCGGAATTTAACGTTTTCGATCAAACCTTCGGCGACACTTACATCCAATACCCCCTGACGGTTGGGTTTAATTGAAGTTACCCGTGCCAAACGATAATTATTTTCGGTATACCACTTATTAATATCTTCTACCGCTTTTTTCATCGCCACCGGGCTAATAGGCTTGCCAATTTGCGTAGCAAATACTTTTTGAGCAACCTCATAAGAAAGCGCTTTCGCATTAGACAGTTGCAGCGATCGCACAACTAAGGGTTGTACCTGATATACCACGCTCAAACCTTGCTCGTCACTGCGACTGTTGACAGTAGCACCAGCAAATAAACCAGTTTCCAAAATAGCCGCAACATCTTGTTTCAGCTGAGTTTCACTGGTTTCCCCTCCCGGTTGAGTTTTGATTACACCCTTAATAACTTCCTGTAATTCCGGAGTAACTCCCACTATCCGCACGCTAGTAGCAGGAACTACAAAATCACTTTTGGTTTCTACTGGAATTTGCGAAGGAGGAAGGGGGGGATTGGGAGACGGGGAGATGGGGGGAGTGGGGGAAGTTTTAATTACTAGTTGTGCTTGTTGTTTATTTTCTTGCTTTTGAGCTTTTACCCGATTATTGTTAACTGATAATTGTTCATTGGTAACTGATAACTGTTCGCTGCTAAGGAATGAAAATTGTGGAACAGCTAAAGTTTCCGGTTGAGCAATAACTTGTTTTGGTGCGGGAGTGTCCTCAAGTACCGGAATTACAACGTTTTCGCCTTTTTGCTCGTCGGCAACAGGAGTCAAATCGATTGCAGCAGTTGCCTGCTTATCAACGTTGCTAGCCGCTAACGCAGCTAAAGTGAAAATTGCAGCAGAAGAAAATCGCATAATATTTAGCCTGAAGAACTGAAGTTAGTGTGTATTTTGATAATGAGTTTTGATTATCGGGTTCGCCAACGGGGATAATACTAACTTCTAATTTCTTCGGTTTCTTGATAACTTTATATACCCCATATACCCCTCTTACCTTTTGAGACAGCTAATCAAAAATTTTTGTTTCTCATGAGTGAAATATTACCCCTTCCCTTGACTAAAAAAACACCATCAATAACTTCTAATTTACGGTTATTAGTACTTAGCAACGGACATGGGGAAGACGCGATCGCAGTTCGCATTTTACGGGAACTGCAACAGCAAATCTCGGCACAGCAAATCTTCGCTCTACCTTTAGTGGGTGAAGGGCGTGCTTATCAAAAGCTAAATATTCCTGTAATTGGCTCGGTACGTTCGATGCCAAGTGGTGGTTTTATATACATGGACGGGCGGCAATTAGCACGAGATGTACGTGGCGGTTTGCTGCAACTAACTACCAATCAATTAAAAGCCGTGCGTCGCTGGGTAAAAACTCAACACAAATCTGGCTATTCCACAACAATTTTGGCTGTAGGGGATATCGTACCGTTATTGTTCGCTTGGTTGAGCGGTTCTAAATATGCTTTTGTTGGTACGGCTAAATCGGAATACTACCTGCGAGATGAAACTGGATGGCTCAAACGAAATACCACAGCCGAAGGTTGGGAAGGCTGGAGTGGTTCGGATTACCTACCTTGGGAAAGATGGTTGATGAGTCGCAGTCGCTGCAAAGCTGTATTTCCGAGAGATTCTTTAACCACAGAAATATTAAAACAGTGGAAAATCCCCGCTTTTGATTTAGGCAACCCAATGATGGATGGCTTAGATCCAAGTTTTCCCTTACAACAATTTTATACTACCGATACCCGAAAACAAGAATTAGAGCGTCCTTTAACGGCTACCCTTTTACCCGGTTCCCGCACTCCAGAAGCTTACGCTAACTGGGAAAAAATTACAGCAGCAGTTTCTGGATTAATAGCAATGTTCCGCCAACAAGATTTCGTCGGACATACTTCCGGCAATTTGGTATTCTTAGCTGGAATTGCTCCCGGTTTAGACTGCGATATTTTAGCCAAAACCCTCAAAAATCAAGGCTGGAATATTGTACCCAATGAAGAATCACCCATAAAAATTCCCGATGAGCCATTGACATTTAAGCATAAAAATGCATATATGATTTTGACTCAAAATGCTTACAACGACTGCTTGCATCTAGGAGATATTGCGATCGCGATGGCAGGTACAGCCACCGAACAATTTATAGGCTTGGGCAAACCAGCATTCATCATCCCTGGAGAGGGACCACAATTTACCCCAGCATTCGCCGAAGCCCAAACCCGTCTTTTAGGATGCTCGGTGATATTAGTCAAACAACCTGCCGACGTAGCTTCTGAAATTAAAACTTTGTTTGCCAATCCCGATAGACTGCACGCAATAGCCAAAAACGGCGCACGACGCATGGGTAAACCTGGTGCAGCAAAACGAATTGCTGAATATTTGATCGAGAATTGGGAATAGGGCATTGGGCATTGGGAATAGTCACAAAACTGTAGGTTGGGTTAGACACGAAAGATAATTTCAATTTGGGACGATAATTTATATTAATCGTGTCGTAACCCAACATTTGCCGAATTCACAATATTAAGAAAAAAGATGTTGGGTTACGGCGAATATTAACTTTTCGTTGAAAACCATTGTTCTTCGTGCGCCCAACCCAACCTACTAACTATTTGAGAAATCATGTACTGAAATTCTTGCCATGCGCTTCTCAAAGCTTTGTTCATCATTGGTTTATTATTAGAAACTGTAGGTTGGGTTAGATACGAAAATAACTTCAATCTGTGACTCGGATTTATATTTTCGTGTCGTAACCCAACATTTGCCAGATTCATAATATTAAGAAAAAAGATGTTGGGTTACGGCGAATATCAATTTTACGCTGAAAACCATTATTCTTCGTGGGCCTAACCCAACCTACTAACTGTAGATTGGGTTAGACACGAAAAAAATTTCAATTTGTGACTCGGATTTATATTTTCGTGTCGTAACCCAACAAAATAAGAGAAAATTAAAAAGACTCCGCATTGCGAAGTCTCTACATTATTATTGGCAATATTTTATCCAGCTAAGTTAGGAATAAAAATTGAATTAATTCCTATTCAACTTCGTTAAAAAGATGTTCTTCTAACATTGGCTGAAATTCACGAAACTCTTCGGGTGAAAGTAATTCGGGTTTTCCTTCTGGAGTGATACGAGCAAAAAATAGCAAGGGATCTAAAGGCGTGTAAATTGCGTATTCTTGTTCTTCACAATAAAAACTTGCTAATAACTGTAGTTGCTCCGGCTCTAAATCTGCCTCTTCGTCTTCAATTTCTAAGGTAAAAATGTCTGACTCTTCTATAGTCGGCAATTCTCCGGCAGCTGTTAAAGCATAAGCGGTATTTTTTAAAACTAAATTTTGCTCGGATAAAACAGCTTGAGCAGTACTAAAAATCTGTTCTATTGTCACGTCATCTTCGACAAGAACGGCTTCTTCTCCGTCACCGTCGGTTTGCCAAGCGAAAATTTCTACAGGTGAGTCAACAGGAAGCAATAAAAAGTACTCTTGCTCATCTACTTCAAGCGAATGCTCGACATAACATTCAAGTGACCTTCCATTTTCATCAGTCAAGGTGATGGAATTTTGATTGGAACGGTCGTTTTCTTCTGGGAATTGAGATGGATACATAGCCGAGTAAAATGAACAAATATTAATACCAGCTTGAAAATAGATTTCTCTATCGCGAGCGCAAAAAGTTCTTCACTATAAAATACTGACGATTATTAATGCTGACTCTTGCAATATTCAGAATATCATGTCAAAAGCTTTTAAAATTAAGCGTT
Organism: Calothrix sp. CCY 0018; assembly: GCF_963920925.1. Taxonomy (NCBI): domain Bacteria; kingdom Bacillati; phylum Cyanobacteriota; class Cyanophyceae; order Nostocales; family Calotrichaceae; genus Calothrix; species Calothrix sp. CCY 0018. The sequence continues at coordinate 87,839 of NZ_CAWUDI010000010.1, forward strand.
TTTTTAGTCCGATACTTTTTTTTGTCGTCTAGTATCCAGCCATTGTTGCAAAATTAGTGCTGCTGCTTTTCGATCAATTAATCCTTTGTTACGGGAGGGAGAACGTTTTTCGGCAATAATCAACTGTTCTGCTTGATACGAACTCAAACGCTCATCTACGTATTCTACAGGTAATTTTAATATTGCTATGATTCTTTTGGTAAATTTCTGCACGTGACGCGCTTGAAACCCTAACGAACCGTCCATAGAATATGGTAGCCCAACTACCAAAATTTCTACGTTTCTTTCTTGAATTATTTGCTCTAACAGCTTGACATCTCGGTCAAAAGATGTGCGATGTAACGTGGTAATTCCAGAAGCAATTAAACCAGTGCGATCGCACCCTGCTATGCCAATTCGTTTTTGACCTACATCTAATCCTAAAGCGGATATGTAGGAGGTTTGCTTTGTGTTTATTGGATGAGAGAATTCGGGGGCGTTTGCTCGATCTTCTCTTTCCTGTTGCGGAACCAAGTTATGACTCCTGTGTGTCGGTTGAAGGCAGTTGGTTGTTTTCTTCTACATTACTTTTTGTGTATGGCAGAGCAATATTATCTTTGGGTAATTTGTTTAATTGATTTAATTTTGCTCTCTCTAACATTTCTAATTTTTTTTCTTGCTTCCATAACATTCCACCGGGTATGGGTTTACGTGCTGGTTGCAATCCTTGAAGCATTTCTGGTAGCTGAATTCCTTCTAAGGAAACGAATTTAGATTCCCGTACTTTGTGCCATACGGAACGAGACATGATTAATGTATGTTCTATACGACTTGCTCCGATTTGCTCCAGATATTCTTCTCCTTCTGGTTGATAATCTGCTGAAGCAACTTTTAGGGAAGAGCAAGGAAAATCTTGAGTAATGCGAGCCATCTGAGATAGTAGCTCTGGATACAGCCAAGTATATGCCGGATGAACGGTTAAGGTGGCAAGGTGTGCTGCTTCTCCTTTACGATCGATTCTCAGTTGGAAGTAACCAATTGCGGCTTTTCTTTGGGGTTCAAATACGTAACCGCTAACTATTTCTGATTTTGTCAACCACTGCTTAACTGCATCCGCTAAAGCTCCAATCAAGCCAGTTTTAAAGTCATGAGTTTGGCGATCGAATACCTGGCGTACCAAAGGCGGCATTGATGCGGTATCTAGTTGATACAGCAACTGAGCATCTGCATTACTTACAGGTAGCAGATTGGGTAAATCTGGTTCAGCTTGTGCCAAAGAAGCTAGTAATTCTGGTTCAACTTCCCAGTATGTCATTTCAGCCAAACGCTGAAATCCGTTTTGCCGATAAAGGGCTAAGCCTTCTTTATCGTTGATGTTGGCTTCTAAAATCCAGGTTCGAGCTTCTAAAATCGATTCAAAGCAGTAGCGCAAAAGTTGAGAGCCAATTGTCTGCTTGTTCACAGATTTCTCCAGCATCACCCGATCTACGCGCCAAGTACTGCGTGTTTTATTGAATGGCGATATCTGAACAATTCCCAGCATAGTACGTCCTTGTTCGGCTACATAAGCGCAAAGACGATGCTGTAAGGGGTTCGGAAACCAGCTTAAAAATTTCAGCAATCCAAAATTACGACGTAGTTTTTCTGCCTGCTGCGTCGCAAAATGTTCTGACGATAGGTTTTGGGCTGCGAATGACTCTTGGGAGAGACGTTCGATATCATCCAAATCCCGGTATTGAACTGGTCGAATAACGATATTATTAATATTCTGGGAAAGTAATGATGTCATTTTCATCCTAGTTCCAACCTTAAGCCTTAAATATAATGTAATTACTAAGAAGTACTGCTAATTATATTAACGGCTTGACGTTGTTAACCGTTGAGTCAAAAGAGTGATTTTGCTCACTCGACCATAAAAAACAGCCCTTAAAGAGAATAATAAGCAAATATTCTCAACAAGAACTGTTTTCATTGTATTTGAGTTTTGTTAAGTTTAGTTAATCGCTTATAATACCTGTCTAGAAATAATCTTTTCACAATCAGCCTGAGTTTGATGAAGTAGTTCTCCACGGCTGTCAATCGAATTCTGTTTTAAGCTTGGAACCAGATTACGTGCCTGTAGAGTCATATGAAATTGCAAGTGAGCAACGTATTCGCTAAATTCTTCACGGGCTACTTGATTACCTGCTAGGATATTTGATTCCATTGCCACAGTGTTCTCCTTTTTGATTGCCATGCTTGTAGCAGCATATCAGAACTTATTATCAAACAAATTTCCCAAGGCAACTTTCGCAAAGATTTTTAACCATTTGCTTAATAAATGTAAACATAGGTAAAGTTTAGATTTTGCTAAAGTCCAACCTAAAGCCTTAATTTTTCTTTTAAAGCTTGAGGAACATTTAAGGCTTTATCCAAACCGCGAACATTTTCCCATTCCAAATTTTCATTCCAACTGGTATTTTCCAAGTTAGCTTCACTTAAATCGGCACCACCAAGAATCGCATAGCTAAGGTTGGTATCGCTCAAGTCAGCACCGTAAAAAATAGCCCCAGTTAGATTACTACCGCTGAGGTTAGCACTCTGTAAATTGGCATAACTTAGATCGGTACCAAGTAAAATCGCATCGCTGAGATCCGCACCGCTCAAATCAGCTTCACTCAAAGTGACTCCACTCAAGTCAGCACGCGCAAGAATCACTTTACTTAAATCCACACCTCCTAAATCTGCACCTAAAATAATTGCTCCCTGCAAATTTGCGCCGTTGAGATTAGCTCCATTAAGTTTGGCATAGCTGAGATCGGCTGCCAGTAATATAGCTTCGGTAAAGTTAGTACCGAACATCAAAGAGTCGCTAAGATTTGTACCTTTAAGGGTAGAGCCTCTAAGATTCACGCCGCTAAGATCGGCGCGACATAAGTCGGCATAGCTCAAATCCACACCAATTAGATTTGCATCGCTCAAATTTGCCCCGAAAACAATGGAATTTTTCAGGTTAGCGCCACTTAATTCTGCATCTCGAAGATTTGCGCTAGTTAAATTAGCACCAGCTAAGTTCACACCAGCTAAGTTCACACCAGCTAGATTTGCATAGCTTAAATCGGCACCGCTCAAATCCGCACCGCTCAAATCCGCACCGCTCAAATTGCAATGAGTCAAGTCGCAATGAGTCAGATTGGCTTCTCTAAGCAAGGCTCCGCTTAGATTTGCGTCACCAAGATTAGCGTCAGCAAAATTTGCTTTTTTGGCTTGTACTCCCGTCAGATTAGCGTCACCCAAATAAGCACCAACTAGTTTAGCACTGCTCAAATTAGCACCTGTAAGGTTGGCATCCCCTAAATAAACGCTTTCTAACAGGGCAGCTTGTAAAAATGCGCCAACTACGTTACTAAAATTACCTATTTCCACAGAATCGCTATAGTTAATTACCCGCAGCAGCTTAGATGTGAAAAACTTATCGCTATCCGGCTTTCCAGATGGATAAAAAGTAAATTCAGCTTTTATTTTATGACTTTGCTCTCGAATTCTGTGTAATTCTAACAGCAAAATCATTACATTCAGTCCCGTATTTATATCTACTTTTCGCAGCGCAATATTAATGTTGTGCGATCGCAACTGCAACATTTGCTTTTGAGGCAAGTTATTTTCTGGTGCAGCATCAATAAATTCACCATCACACCAGCGATTGTAAAAATCTGATAGTTTTCTAAAAAGATTTACTGGGTTTGCCTTTTCGCTGGCTATAAACCGCTCGATTGCAGATTCCACAACTTCTGGTTTTAATGCAATATTTGAAAATATTGCATAAATATCTTGGTAAAACTGCTGCTCATCTATGTTAGATGTAATATTGCTCGTTTGCGCCCACTTAATTAAATTTGCCTGTAGTTTTTCTTCAAAACTCATTGAAAGCAAATCATTTTCTTTATATTTTATTTCTGAAGGCAAGCGATCGGGAAATGCGGCAATCGCAATTATTTTACTTTCTCCGGATGCTGTATCAAGCACGTCTTCGGATCGAGACTGCTTCACACAATTTCTCCAAAGTTGCTTGAGAAATTCTATTTGCACCATTTGTATCTTTTAATACTTAATAGTTGCCAGTCAAAAAGAGCTTATCTGAATATTTTCTTGAACTCAGTAGGTTTTCAAACAAAAAGTTAGTAGTATGATTTACTACGACTAACTAATCTAAAATTGGGTATAATAACGGCTATATGACCGTTGTTATACAAATTATTTTCCTCCAACTATTAGAATCTCAAAAACGGAATTTCCCAGATTTGATTGTTATGCTATCTTCCCAGTATATTTTTTGCTATATTTTCGTTCTTAATACACAATGTTTGATACAGAAGCAATTGTTTGTCAGAATACTACAATAAAAAGGGACAAAAAAACTAAAAACTTTTCTGCTTGATATAAGGCATTTAATATATTTTTACTTTTAAAAATCGACCATATATTAAGGTAAGTAAGTTAGGGGAGAGCGACTGGTATGGCTTCATGCTCTGTAAGCATTGCAAATGAATTAGGCTAAGTAGCCCGGAGATTATTCGGATGAAGAAAAAGAGTGTTTATTTAATTTTGTTACAGGGTTTGTATTTGGCGGTAGCAAGTTTTGGGATCAAGTCACTAGCTGCAACGGCTCAAGAGGCAGTAACGTTAGATGGAGCTATGCAAGATTCGCAGCCTTTAGATAAGCAGCGCGATACGCCAAGCGTCAAGCCTCCGGCTTATCGCAGTGCATTAAACAAAATTAATCCTACTCATATTGAAAAATTATCACCAGGAAAAGTATGGGTACTTGGGGAGAAAGAAGTACAGCCAGAGCCATTTAATTGGGTAGTTAATGATACTAAAAAGGCAGCACAACAGCCTTTATTGCAATTAAATAAAGCAGAAAAAAAGCCTGCGAATAAACCGACACCACCAACAAAAGATAGCTTTAAAAATTTTGATAAAGTTACTAAAGATACAGAAGTTTCCAAAGGTTTGTTTACCCTTTACCGGGATAAAGAAAAAAATAAAATATATTTAGAAGTTCAACCAACACAATTTAAGAAAAATTATTTAGCAACAGCAACTTTAGAGTCGGGTATTGGTGAAGCTGGAATTTACAGTGGAATGCCTTTACAGGATTTTCTGTTTTACTTTGAGCGGGTAAATGATAAGTTACACTTCGTAGTTCGTAACGTGAACTTCCGTACCCAGGAAGGAGATCCGCAAGCTCGTTCGTTGGCTAGGTCTTTTAGCGATTCTGTTCTTTATCAAGTAAAAATTGAAAGCATTCATCCCCAGCGTCAGAGCGTGCTGATCGATCTAGGGGATTTATTGCTTACAGATTTAGCTGGATTATCTTCGAGTTTGGGAGTTCCTGGAAGTAAAGATTCATCTTATTTTGGTAGTGCTAAAGTTTTTCCCCACAATATGGAAGTTCAGTCAATTTTGAACTTTTCGGGGACTGGTAGCAGCAAGTTAACAAGTCCTAAATTTAGAACCTTAGCCGACAAGCGTGGTTTTACTCTCAAGCTTCACTACAGTCTTTCTCAACTACCAGAGAATAATTACCGTCCCCGTTTAGCCGATGAAAGAGTCGGTTATTTCATTACAGCTTATCAAGATTTATCTACAAAAGACCCCAGCGACCCATTTGTACGCTATGTAAATCGGTGGAATTTGGAAAAGAAATATCCTAACGCGACTATTTCCGAACCGAAAAAACCGATTGTTTACTGGATAGATAACGCTACACCCTACGAATATCGGGAAGCTATTAAAGAAGGCGTTTTGATGTGGAATCGGGCGTTTGAAGCCGCTGGGTTTAAAGATGCCATTCAAGTCAAGCAAATGCCCGACAGTGCCACTTGGGACCCATCAGATATTCGTTACAATACGATTCGCTGGATTAATACAGTTGACGGATATTTTGCGATGGGGCCATCCCGCGTTAATCCTTTGACTGGAGAAATTCTAGACGCAGATATTTTGATCGATGCGAGTTTAGTTAGTTCTTTGAAGAAAGATTATCGACAAATGGTTCAACCTACCGAGTCGAAAAACCTTACTTCTTTGTCGGCGATGATGCAAAGTCGGCTATTGTGTAGCAATAATTTAGAAGCAGAAGATAGAGATTCCGAAGAATTAACTCCATTAGAAGGAGTAGTACAGCGTTTATCTACATTAGCTAGCAAATACGACCTTTGTTACGGAACCGAAGCCACCAACCAATTTGGCTACGGAAAATTAGCGATTTCTTTGCTGCGAGACTTACCGCCCACGAGTCAGGAAACCAAAGAGTATCTTCACCAATATCTACGGTTGATTGTTGCTCATGAAGTCGGGCATACCTTGGGTTTGAGACATAACTTCCGAGGTAGCACTATGCTGTCTCCCAAAGAAATGAATAACAGAAGTATTACTCGTACTCGGGGACAAGTAGCTTCCGTCATGGACTATATTCCTCCCAATATTGCCCCAGAAAGCGTCAAGCAGGGAGATTATTTTCCCAGCATTATTGGGCCATACGATGCATGGGCGGTAAAATACGGTTACTCTCAGATAAAAGCCGCAAATACTAAAGCCGAAGAGCCAGTATTACGCAAAATAGCTTCCGAATCTTATAAACCCGAATATAGTTATTCCACAGATGAAGACGTATACGACTTAGATCCCACAGCCGATGCCTGGGATAATAGTTCTAATGTACTGCTTTATTCTCAATGGCAGATGGACAACGCTCGTAAAATGTGGGATAGAATTAACAAACGATATCCCTTGGAAGGAGAAAGTTACAGCGACGTGCGCGATCGCTTTGGTGCAGTATTAAGTAACTATTTTCAACAAATTTACTACACATCAAAATATATTGGCGGACAGTCATTCTACCGAGTTTACGCCAGTAAAGACCAAACTCGTTTGCCATTTGAACCAGTACCCGTCGAAAAACAGCGCAAAGCCTTAGAAGTATTGCGAGAGTATATCTTTGCCGAAGACGCTTTTAACTTCTCCCCCGAACTGCTGAATAAATTAGCACCATCACGCTGGCGGCATTGGGGAAGCAATCCTCAAATTGGTCGGTTGGACTATCCCATCCACGACTTAGTACTATTCATGCAGAATATGGTTTTGTACGATTTACTTTCGAGCGATCGCCTTTCTCGTCTTAAGGATATTGAGTTGAAAAGTAAGTCAGGAGAAGCACTGACATTACCAGAGCTATTTAATACCCTTCAAGACAGTATTTGGACAGAAGTCTTGAAACCAAAAGATAAAGACATCGAAATTTCCAGCTTGCGTCGGGGATTGCAGCGAAAATATTTAGACATTTTAACTAATATGGTGTTGCGAAAAGTTAACGTACCCGAAGATGCCCGTACCTTAGCATGGTACAAATTGCGTCAACTAGGTGAAAAATTAGACGATGCAAAATCCGACGATGAATATACAAAGGCGCATTTACTAGAAACACGGCAAAGAATTAGTAAAGTGTTGAATGCTCCGTTACGAACGAATTAAGTCAATGTTCAATTATCAATTATTGTTCATTGGTAATTGATAATTGAACATTGATAATCCTGCATTTTTTGCTTAACGTAAACGGGAATTCCAAGTTTAACAAGATAATTTTTCATCTCATAAATAATAAAAACCCGGTTTCTGCAAGAATAAAATCTAACTTCTCAAAGCCCTAACAAATCGCTGCAAACCTTTAAATACATTTTTACTCGTAGCTGCTACGGGTTCGCCTTCCCCTTGCGGTTGCCCATCGGATAAAATCGCGTCTAATTCATCACCAGAGGGCTTTGATGGTAATTCAGCAACACGAACATAATCACCATCTTTTTCTACCCAAACCTCCCATAATCCTGGATAACAACGATATACAGCAGCTTCTTCAAATATTGGACGTATATAATAGCAAGATTCAATTGTATTGATAAAACGCTGGCGAATTTGTCTGGCTGCATAACCGATACCGACTATACTCGAATCTTCCAAACGAGGAGCAAAAATTACAAAAGGACGATGTTCCCCTATTATTTCGCATACCTTTTCTAGCTGCGGTACCTCCACCGAAGTAGGTTGAACAAACAAGAAAATTTCGTCTTCTGGTTGAACTTTTGACTCTAATGAAACCATCCTACCAGTACCAATATCTATCAGTTGAAAAGGTACTTCATTCCAATCGCGACGAGCCAGAGCTGCACTACCAGCATCAGCAAAGAAAATCTTTAGTTTGTCACCATACTCATCAAAAGCTGGTAAAAATTGTTGCGCTATAGGTAATGGTTTTAATTCCGGAAACAATAACTCAACCTGTAAACGAGTATAGCCATCTGCAAGGGCGGCTTGAGTTGCAATACGTGCTTGAACGATTGCGTCTTCTAATGTTCTTGGAAGTTCAGACATATCAAAAGATAGTTGTTAGTTGTTAGTTGTTAGTTGTTAGTTGTTAGGAGTTAGGAGTTAGAAGTTATTTCTACCCCCTCTCCCCCCTCTGCCTTATCCCCTAGTTCGCAACGAGGGCATGACGAATTTCAAGGCGACTCATAAGTTGCTTTAATACCATTGCTACCCAGTCAACATCTGCTTGTGTGGTGTAACGTCCGAGGGTGATGCGAATACCTCCCATTGCTGCTGCTTCGGAATATCCCATTGCAGTTAATACGGGGCTGGGACTTAGTTTACCACTATGACAGGCTGAACCAGCACTTATACCTATTCCTGCTAGGTTCAATTGACGGACGATGGTTTTTCCACTAATTTTTTCTCCATCGGCGTATTCTAAGCAAAAACTTGCGTGGTGCGGCAAACGCTGTATCAAATCTCCTGTGGGAATTAAACCTTTTACATCGGCTAATTGCGAAAATAGTTGATCGCGCAATTCAATTAACCTTGGTGTTTCCACTGGTAATTCTTGGGCTGCCAACTCTGCTGCTACCCCAAACCCAGCAACGATCGGTACGGCTTGAGTTCCGGAGCGCGATCGCATTTCTTGTCCACCACCATTAAGTAAGGGTACTAACTTTACTCCAGGACGAATATACAATGCTCCGGCACCTTGAGGCCCATATATTTTATGACTGGAAATGCTCAGTAAATCTACTGGTAATTTATTCAAATCTATGGGCAATCTTCCTGCTGCCTGCACGGCATCGGTATGAAACAAAATTCCAGCACTGCGAGCAATTTTACCTATTTCTTCAATCGGCTGTACGGTGCCGACTTCGCTTTGTCCGTAAATAATCGAAATCAAAACGGTATTGTCTTGCAAAGCTGCTTGCAAATGTGAAGGATTAACTCTACCTTTACTATCAACACTTAAATAAGTAACTTCCCAACCCCAACTTTCAAGCAACTTTGCAGGTTCTGAAACGGCGGAATGTTCTACGCTCGAAATAATAATATGTTGGGGTTTGCTATATAAACGAGCAACTCCCATAATTGCTAAATTATCCGCTTCCGTACCGCCACTAGTAAAGATTATGGATTCGGCTGGTGCGTTAATCAAACTAGCAACCTGCATTCTAGCTTGTTCTAAAATAGTTGCGGCTCGCTGTCCCCATTCATGCAAGCTAGAAGGATTTCCCCATCCTTGAGTTAACACAGCTTGCATGACGTTAATTGCTTCTGGGCGAGTAGGAGTTGTAGCGCTGTAATCTAAATAAATTTGCATAAAAATTAAGCTATGAAACGCAGTTAGGATCTGGTTTTATTTTCAACTAATTAGAAAAGGCAAGAAAATTTCTTGATAGATATCTTCTTTTTAGGACAAGAATGGTAACATTTCCCGTGAAGATTCTTTAAGAAAAGTGTTTTTGGGAAAATATCAATTGGAATCAAGAAGCACAGCGAAAAAGATTTAGAGTCTTCACCGCAATTTAACCTACTCTTCCAAAAATCGCCTTCTCCATGAATGTTTTTTGACAAAAAGCATAAACTTTATTATTTTATTATTTTATTATTTTATTATTTTATTATTTTTTAATTATTTATTAATCCAAATCGATATGTAAAAATACTTTCGTAAACTTAAAAGCATTTATCTGCATATTCATAATACTTTAAGATTGGAACCATGCAGTTAGGGCGATCGCCAAAGCATCAGCAGCATCATCAGGGCGAGGAATGTAGTCTAAGTCAAGCTCTCGGGCTACTGCTTCCTGTACTTCATGTTTTTCAGCTTTACCGTAACCGGCCAAAGCTAGTTTAATTTGAGAAGGTGCAAATTCTACGATAGGTAAACGATGTTGTCCCAATACCAGCATGATGATTCCTCTGGCTTGAGCAACTAAGATAGTGTTTGACATCCGGTAGAAGAAAAATTTTTCAATCGCTACCAAATCTGGTTTAAATTGTTCTATTACAGTATGTAGGTCATCGTAAATAGTACATAGTCTTTGCTCTAATGGAGTGTTAGCAGGCGTAGTAATAACCCCAAAGTCCAGTAGTTCTACTGAATCAGTAGATAAGTTAACTTCATCTTTTTGGCATATAATTACTCCAAAACCTAAAATTGCAAATCCTGGATCTAAGCCTAAAATTTTTCTTTGCATTTACTTTACTGTCTTTTCATATAACTATAGTAATTTCACGGCTTTTTTCCGCTAGGTTAATTACATGAGTTCAGTCAATCAGAATTAAAAATTGTAATAATTACATTCTTAAATTTGAATGCTCTTAGTGTAAATTTTCAATTAATTACTGTTTAGACCACTGCTTACAATTGCGATATATGTCAATTGGTTTTATTAAACAAGCCCTCAACGTTATGCAACAACAGTCGCGCCGTCGGACTCCCCATCGAGTTAATCAGTGGTTTAAGTGGTTATCTCCTGGGTTATCGGTTAAACGTTGGTTCTTAATTAGTGTTGCGGGCATAGTCCTATCTGGTCTGGGTTTAGCTATTTGGAGCGGATATACGCCGATCTATTGGGTGCTGAAGCTAATTCGACGCGGACTCCTATTAATCACAAATACTATACCTTCTTACATTAGCGGACCTGTAGTGATGATTGGCGGTTTGCTGTTGCTGGTTTGGGGACAGAGCCGCACGGTAGGTTCTATTACTCAGGTATTAAAACCAGGGAATGATGAAGAATTAGTTGATGTACTTTTAGCTCATCGCAAACTATATAGAGGACCAAAAATTGTTGTTATTGGTGGGGGAACCGGACTTTCCACTTTATTAAGAGGACTCAAAACTTACAGTGCGAATATCACCGCTATTGTTACTGTAGCTGATGATGGTGGTTCTAGTGGTCGCTTACGCGAGGAATTTGGCGTATTACCACCGGGAGATATTCGTAATTGTTTGGCAGCTTTGGCAGATGAAGAGAAATTATTAACGGAGTTATTTCAATATCGTTTTAGCGCTGGAGACGGTTTAAGCGGTCACAGTTTTGGTAACTTGTTCTTGACAGCAATGAGTGAAATTACTGGCGACCTAGAACGGGGTGTTGCAGCTAGTTCCAAAGTTCTGGCTATTAGAGGTCAAGTGCTTCCAGCGACTCTTAGCGATGTACGTTTGTGGGCAGAATTAGCGGACGGTCGTCGCATTGAGGGTGAATCAAAAATTACTAAAGCTGGAGGTAAAGTAGTTAAACTAGGCTGTACTCCGGCAAATCCGCCTGCTTTACCAGCTGCTATAAAAGCAATCAAAGATGCCGATTATATTATCATGGGTCCGGGTAGTCTTTACACCAGCGTCATCCCCAATCTTTTGGTACCCGAAATTACCAGTGCGATCGCTGCAACATCCGTGCCAAAAATATATGTGTGTAATATCATGACTCAACCGGGAGAAACCCAAGGATATACGGTTGCCAATCATATTCAATCTATTGATGAAGCCTGCGGACAAAAGCTGTTTGATGCAGTTTTAGTACACCAGAAATCTCCTTCTGCCCGCGCTCTTATCCGCTACGCCAAAGAAGATTCCCATCCTGTATTTTTAGATCGCGAAGCGGTAACTAAAAGCGGACGTAGAGTAGTTTCAGCCAACGTAATGAATGAAGATGAAACAGGTTGCGTGCGTCACGATCACGAGCGGTTAGCACAGGTTATCTTCCGTTGGTATAGTGGAACTCCTAAAGGAATGCGAAAGTTATACAAATTGTTTGGCAAAGAATATGTTAATTAGCTAAGAATCAAATTATAGGGAATAGGGAACAGGAAATAGGGAATAGGAGGAATTGTAAGCAAGAATAAAAAACTACCTGAAAATTAGATTTAGGTAGTTTTTTTGTCCGTTGATTGATGGCAAATTTCAAAATTACGATAATTCTCTAATCGACATAAAAAATACAAGATGAAAATTTTTCTTAAAGACGCATTCGCAACTCAACGCTTAGGTATGATTCTGGGTGAAACGCTTTCTTGCAATAGCGTGATTCTACTAGAAGGCGATTTAGGGGCTGGCAAAACGACTTTAGTTCAAGGCTTAGGTGAAGCTTTAGGTATTGATGAACCAATCGTCAGCCCTACCTTCACCATTATTAATGAATATACTCAAGCACAACTTCCTCTTTACCATCTTGATTTATATCGTTTAGAAGCTGCGGAAATAATCGCGTTAAATCTCGATTCTTACTGGGAAGGGATAGAGGTTGTGCCGGGAATAGTAGCTATCGAATGGGCGCAACGAATGCCTTATAAACCTTCTGCTTATCTCAGTATACATTTAACCACCGAAAGCGAAAACCAATACCTTGAAGATGCTAACTCTGCACGTTTTGCCCAAATCACTCCATTCAATTGCACTCTTGACAAAAAAATTCTCACCTTAAGCAAAGAACACAATTATTAGCAATTACCTTCAGCGGCGCGGAATTAGTCCCATCGCCTCTTTTTTACTTGTTCTATCTACCACTTCCTCTTTCATCACAAGAATTGCAGCACATTGTAATTCTAATAACCATTACTTCTGCCAATAGGTTTACAAAATCGAAAGACATATTATTTTTTCAAGCATTGATTTTATACTACTTAAGGAGATTGAGTAAGTATCATGCCAAACCAAGTTGAACTTAACAAGGGAGGGTGATACCCCAATCCTAAATAAATTATCTAAATACCTAAATAATTTCAGTGTTTTTTCGAGGTAATAATTCTAATAACTGCCTATTCAAAGGAAAATTACGTCATAAAAAAATCGCGCTATTGAAATTTGTGTTCAGTTTGACACGTTTATTATTGATAAGCCTGAGTGATTGCCCGTAAGCAAAAACGCTAGTATTTGAAGGGTAATAAATAAAGATGAGATTAAATAGCCGTTTTATAGTTAAGTAGTTTTGCAGACTTTAAACAATCGCAATATCCACATTTTTTTAGTTTGTCAAATGCAATAAATACTTAAAAATAAATATTAAGCTACGAATAAAAAAAGTATAAGGGGAATATTTACTTAGTAAGAAGTATGGATTTTTATATATTATTCAGTATAAATAGCAACTAAATACAGCAAAAGTACATTATGCTAACTGGTAAATATACTCTTGGTATCCGTAATTGACTTAAAGTTTTGTTAATTAGTGCCTTTAAAAAGATATTTGTTTGAAATTCCGATAATTCTTTGCAGACAAATAAAGCGCTCGGTAAATAACACCAAGCGCTTGCCGTGATTAAATCTGAAATAACATCAGTTTTAACGTTTAAAAGTTAAAGCTCTACCTCTAGTTTTTATGTTTAACTCACCTTGGTGAAAGGCTAATTCACCACCAACAATAGTTGTTACCGGCCACCCTGTTAGATTCCAGCCTTCAAAAGGACTCCAACCGCATTTAGTAGCGAGTTCTTCACCTCTAACTTTTTTGCGCGAGTTTAAATCTACAAGCACTAAATCGGCATCATAACCTGGGGCAATTGCTCCTTTATTAGGAATCGAGTAACCAGAAGCCACAGCAGTTGACATCCAATTAACAACCTGAGCAACAGTACAACGTCCTTCAACTGCGGCAGTTAACATTAGAGGTAGGGAAGTTTCTACTCCAGGCATTCCCGAAGGAGATTTAGGATAAGTTTGCGCTTTCTCTTCCAAAGTATGAGGTGCATGATCCGTTGCAATGAAATCAATTACCCCATCTAACAAAGCTTGCCAAAGCACTTGATTGTCATGAGATGTTCGCAAAGGTGGATTCATTTGCGCCAAACTGCCTATTTTTTCGTAAGCAGTCGTATTCAACAATAAATGTTGGGGTGTTACCTCGCACGTTACCCAACTAGGTTTATCTTCGCGGAGTAAATTTGCTTCCTCTGCGGTAGACATATGTAAAATATGTAGCCGACGACGATATTTTTGAGAAAGTTTTAATGCTCTGCGAGTTGCGATCAATGCTGCTTGATTGTCCTGTATCTGTGAGTGAATAGCAACATCATGAATATTGGCAAACTCTTCTCTACGCTGTTTGAGTCTAGTATGATCCTCAGCATGAACTGCAATTAAAATTTCGCCATTAGCAAATATTCCTTCCAGTATTTGTTGAGGATCTACCAACAAAGGGCCGTGCATAGATCCCATAAAAATTTTGATGCCTGGAGTGGGAGCAGCCTGTAACAATTGGGACAAATTATCTGTAGTTGCTCCAATAAAAAAGCCATAATTAACAAGGCACTTACTAGCAGCACGCTGTAGCTTGTCATTTAAGGCTTCTTGATTGATAGTTAAAGGGCGAGTATTAGGCATTTCCAAAAATGAAGTCACTCCACCTTTGGCACAGGCACAAGAAGCAGTAAACAAGTCTTCCTTATGTTCCAGCCCCGGTTCCCGAAAATGTACTTGGGGGTCGATGACTCCTGGCAACAAAGTTAACCCATCAGCGTCAATCACTTGGGTAGGTATTTCGTCCGCAATCTCTGACGGTGAAACTTTAACAATTTGGCGATCGCGCGTTAGCACATCCCCAACAATAAATTCACCCGAAGGTAAAATAATTCTCGCACGGCGAATTAGTAAACTAGGAGGTGACATGATACACCTGGCTTAAATAACAGTAAATTTTGACATACAGCTATCGCGATTGAAGTTAAACTTGTGGTTAGGACTTGCTTGTTAGCCACTATGTGCTATTTACAACGAAGAATGTCTAAGCTCTCAATTACAAATAACTGCGTCAACATGACAACATAACCCCTAACAGCATCTTTGTACAGTTAAGATAAGTAAATGCAGTCTCCCTAGCAATAGCCTTATTTTTGGAGCATAATTTAGTTTCTACTTAAGTAATTACATGCGAAATCCAGTGTCTGACCGCCACTCTAACCAACAACCCGACAATTCCTGGTTTTTTGAATTAGGTAAAACAATCGGATTAAGCATCGTGCTTGCTCTTTCGATTCGCACCTTTGTTGCTGAAGCTCGATGGATTCCTTCTGGCTCGATGGAACCAACTTTGCACGGTACTCCAAATCAGTGGGAGGCAGACAAAATAATTGTTGATAAGTTAAGTTATAACTTTTCTGTTCCTCAGCGGGGAGACGTTGTAGTCTTTTCTCCTACAGAAGAACTACAAAAAGAGCAATTTCAAGATGCCTTTATTAAGCGGATAATTGGTTTACCTGGAGACAAGGTACAGCTAAAAGATGGCAAAGTATACATAAATGATAAGCCGCTACAAGAAGAGAAATACCTCGGTGGCGTACAAAATACATCGGTTGATGTTTGTACCTCAGCACCCGTACAGCCATTTCTATCTAAAACTCAGACTATTCCATCTGGTTCCTATTTAGTATTAGGAGATAATCGTGGGAGTAGCTACGATAGCCGTTGTTGGGGTGTTGTGCCTCGCGAAAATATTATTGGTCGTGCCGTACTTCGTTTTTGGCCTCTAAACAAAGTCGGTGGAATCGATCAAACCCCGCTTTACGATAACCAAGAAGCATCTCAAGAAAAAAATCAAGTTAAGTAAATAACTATATAAATATATATTGCTGCCTTTTTTCGCGTAATTATTTTGCATGAAGGGCAGCTAATTTTTTTGTCCATAAACGATTACTTGTAATTTATATTAAGCAACACCTATGCTGCTCTCCGACTCTTTATTATCATATCAATTTATTTTGATATATATTCTTTTTAGATTCTAATCAAAATAACTATTAGTTAGCTAAGACTATAAAGATATTTTAAGTAAAAAAGACAATATTATTTTTAAGTTATTTGTAGTTTGATATACATTACAGATATTATGAATTTGGATAATACTATACAGATGTAATTTATTTTATAAGTATACTGAGTAAAAAAATACTTACATTAATTACGTATTGATTGTTTAATACATTAGTACAAAAATGTTAGCCAAGTCGATTCCAACTTCCATTGATCGCAATGTAATAGACATCTCCGGAAAACATTTATATGGTTTTAAATTTACAGATTTACCTAACCCCCCTGCCCCCCTTCCCGGAGCAGGGAAGTGGGGTTTTAAAGCCTCTCTCCTTGCAGCTTTAGTGGTTTGGAGAGAGGTTTTTTTCCTAACCGGAGATGTCTAATGAAGAAAACATCTTTTAAAGTTATAACAGTTATTTAAATGGCTTTATCAATTAAAAATATGAAATTCAAAATTGAAGCGAGCCAATGATGATTAAAGTTTAGAAATTTAGCTTTTAATAATAGCTTGAATAAATTATGGCATTGACTCCAAACAATACAGGTAATGGCTTGTCAGACAGTAGTTATCAAGACATTTTAATTATTGACGATACAGCAGATAATCTCCGAATTTTATCTTCAATTCTAGCTAGAGTCGGTTATCAAGTTCGTAAAGCATTAAACTGGCAGATGGCTTTTACTGCTTGCCAAACTCAATTGCCAGATTTGATTTTACTCGATATTATGATGCCGGAGGTAGACGGATATGAGATTTGTCAGCGTTTTAAAGCAAATGTTGCAACCGCCGATATACCAATTATTTTTATCAGCGCATTAGACGATATTTTCGATAAAGTCAAAGCCTTTAAAATAGGGGGTGTAGATTATATTACTAAACCATTTGAATTTGCAGAAGTGATAGTAAGAGTGCAAAATCAGCTTGATTTAAGAAGCGCTAAATTAGAAATCTTAAAGCTTAACGATCGACTTGAAGAAAGAGTTAAACAGCGTACCATAGAACTGGAAAATACTCTACAAAAACTTCAAAGAGAAATTAATACTAGCCAGGAGTTGCAAACTAAACTACTTGAAAGTGCTTTGCGCGATAATTTAACTAGCCTACCGAATAGAGTACTTTTTTTAAATAGATTAGAACAAGCATTAAATCGCGCTAAATTAGAATCTGACTATCACTTTGCCGTACTTTTTATAGACTGCGATCGCTTCAAAAATATTAATGATTCTTTAGGGCATTTAGTAGGAGATAAATTACTGATTGCGATAGGCGAACGCTTGCAAACTTCTTTATCACCATTTGATACATTAGCAAGATTGGGCGGCGATGAATTCGGCATTCTTTTAGAAAATGTTTCGGATATCGAGATGGTAACTTCCATTGCTGAACGTATCATCAACTCTTTAAATCAACATTTTAATGTATCTAGATACCAGGCATTTGTTAATGTAAGTATAGGTATAAATTGGGGTAATAATAATTATGAAAAACCAGAATATCTACTTCGAGATGCTGATACAGCTATGTATCGTGCAAAAGCATTAGGTAGGGGAAGATTCCACGTTTTCGATCCTCAGATGCATCAGGAAGCTATCCAAATATTAGAGCTAGAAAACGATCTAAGAAGAGCAGTAAATAAGCAAGAATTAATTGTTTACTATCAGCCAATAATATCTTTGGATACAGGTAAAATTGCTGGATTTGAAGCACTTGTCCGCTGGCAACACCCGCTCAAAGGTTTAATTTTACCGACGGAATTTATACCTGTAGCAGAAGAAACAGGTTTAATTCATGCTATAGATACTTGGGTATTAAAAACAGCCTGCAATCAATTACGTATTTGGCAAAATCATCCAGTAGTTCCAAAACCTTTACATATCAGTGTCAACTTGAACGCAAAATTATTTTTACAGCCAAACTTTCTTGCTCAAATTGACCAAATTATTTACGAAACTAAAATTAATCCTGCTTTTTTAGAACTAGAAATCACAGAAAGTGTAATTATGGAAAATAACGTGGATGTAAAAACAACTCTTCAAGAACTAAAACAGAGAAAGATTAAGTTAACTATGGATGATTTTGGTACTGGTTATTCTTCTTTAAGCTATTTACATAACTTTCCTTTGAATACTCTTAAAATAGATAAATCGTTTTTAAGTTTAATGCAGAAAAACCATGAAAACATGGGTTTGGTTCCAGCAATGATTGGTATAGCTCATTCGATGGGGATGAAAGCAATTGCTGAAGGGGTTGAAACTTCCGAACAATTATCGCAAATTCGAGAGTTAAATTGTAATTTTGCTCAAGGAAATTTATTTTCTGTACCAATGGAGCCAGAGCTAATGCTGGATTTGATGTTGGCAGCACTTCAATGGTGAATAAATAGGCAAATGCAGTACAACCAATGAAAAATAAGTTTGTTATCTAATATACTTATAAAAGAGGACGAATAAAAGTAAATATGTCAGTAGCAAAGATTACCTAACTCTATTGTGCTAGTTATATAGAGTGATGGAGTCTTAACCATGACTTAAAGTAGAATCTAGCATTGAAGTAAGTTTTATCAGTATAGGTACTGTGGATTATACTGTTTCAGTGGTAAATGAAATGGCAATAGATTTAATTATTTATTCAAATATTTTTGCAAAAATAACAATCTCAAAAGTTTATTTTTAGGTAGCAAATGTATTCTCATATAAATGACAAATTAAATATATTATTAGTAGATGATACTCCAGACAATTTGCGTGTTTTGTCGGCGATATTAACAACAAAAGGTTACGAAGTTCGCAAAGCTTTGAACGGTAAAATGGCATTAAATGCTTGTCAAATTCTTCTACCAGATTTAATTTTACTTGATATTAATATGCCAGACATGAATGGCTATGAAGTTTGTCAAAAATTAAAAGCTGACGAAGCAACGAGGGTCGTTCCAATAATATTTATCAGCGCACTAGATGACGTTTTAGATAAAGTTAAAGCTTTTGATGTAGGAGGTTCGGATTATATAACCAAACCTTTCCATACAGCAGAAGTAATATCAAGAATAGAAAATCAAATTAATTTACGTTCTTTACAAATCAAACTCAATCACAAAAATATTTACTTACAAAAAACTTTAGAAGATTTGAAAGCAGCCCAATTACAGCAAATCCAAAATGAAAAAATGGTTGCTTTAGGACATTTGGTAGCAGGTATTGCTCATGAAGTGAATAATCCTGTTAGCTTCATCTACGGTAATTTGGAATATGTTCGTGATTATGTTGGTGATTTAGTTAATTTAGTTGAAGCGTATCAGCAGGAATATCCAAATTCTACTAAGAGAATTCAGAAAATAGAAAAAGAGATAGACCTCGATTTCTTGATAAATGATTCACAATCTTTAATGGATGCAATGTATAGAGGAGCAGAGCGCATCCGTTCGATTGTACTAGCTTTACAAAACTTCTCCAGACATGACCAAGCTTCTTACAAGCGAGTTAATATTCATCAAGGCATAGAAAGTACTTTGCTAATATTGCAGCATCGGTTTAGAAAAACGAATTATCGTGATTCAATAGAGATAATCAAAAAATACGAGGATTTGCCGCCCATCTTTTGTTATCCAAGCCAACTAAATCAAGTATTTATGCATTTGTTAAATAATGCCGTTGATGCAATAGATTTGCAAGCAGAACAATCTCAAGCAAAAAAAAAGGGAGAAGGATTTACTAAGGCTCATACTATTTGTATCGGTACTTCTGCAATTAACAACGATAGTGGTGTGAGAATTTCTATCGCAGATAATGGCATGGGAATACCAGAGAAGGTTCGCTCTTTCATTTTCGATCCTTTCTTCACCACAAAGCCTGTAGGCAAAGGCAGTGGGTTGGGATTATCTATTTGCTACCAAATTATAGTAGAGAAGCATTCGGGAAAAATAATTTATAATTCGACTCTTGGAAATGGAACAGAATTTGTTATTGAAATTCCAACCGTACCAACCAGGGATTTACATACGTCTAGAGAAAAAACGCTGGGAAATTTTTGAGCATTGTAATTAAATTAAGAATTTACATCATCTATTTTTTCAGTCACGTAGCATAATAGAAGTGTGACCGATCTATTTAACCCCCTACTATCGCTAAAAGTTGGTCGCTGGTTCAAGCTGATTTGTGGAGCCAGCTTCCAACATCTGCCTGCGGTTAGAAGTTTAACATTAGCTTATACGCTAGCTGGTGCTGACTGCATAGATGTAGCTGCCGATCCGGCTGTTATTGCTGCCGCTCAAGAAGGATTACAAGCTGCTGCGACTTTGGGTGTTGCGGCCCAGAAACGAGGCTTTGCCTATCAAGGAAGACCTTTGTTAATGGTTAGCTTAAATGATGGCGAAGATCCACATTTCCGCAAAGCAGAATTTGATTCTACTAAATGTCCTTCTACTTGTTCCCGACCGTGCGAACGCATTTGTCCCGCACAAGCAATTACATTTGATAGTATCAAATATAACTTTACTGGAGTTCAGTCCGATAAGTGCTATGGCTGCGGTCGTTGCATTCCAGTATGTCCGTATGGTAAGATAGAGACAGTATCTTATGCAACAGCTAATGGAGCAATCGCACCTTTGATACTGAAATCTGGAGTAGATGCCGTAGAAATTCATACAGCTGTCGGGCGTTTGGCGGAATTTAAGGAGTTGTGGCAGACAATTTCAACCTATGCCGAGCATTTAAAGTTATTAGCCATTAGTTGTCCTGATGGTGAAGGGATGATTGACTATCTACATAATTTGTATGATATGATCGCCCCGCTTAATTGCGTGAATGTATGGCAAACCGACGGTAGGTCGATGAGCGGTGATATTGGCTCGGGCACTACATTAGCTGCTGTGAAATTAGGTAACAAAGTATTGAGAGCAAATATACCAGGATATGTGCAGTTGGCAGGTGGTACTAATAGTTACACCGTGCCAAAATTGAAGGCAATGAAATTGTTGAAGGAATCAAAGAACCACAGAAGTATGAATATGAGAGAGAATAATGTTATCTCTCGTACATCAGGTTCGAGAACTGAAGCATCCATTGCCGGTGTTGCCTATGGTAGCTATGCCCGAAAACTGCTTTCACCAGTTTTGGAAAAATTAGAAGAAAAGGAGGTGAATGTTGAGGATGTCAAAGTAATTGCTCGAAAGCTCGAAGAAGAACCCACGCTGCTTTGGCAAGCCGTTTCGCTTGCACACGAATTAGTTTCCCAGCTCAAAGATTAAGTGCGACAGATGAGCTTTGGCTCGTCGTCCTCTATCTCTAAAAACGTCACCATAAAAAGCATGACGATTACAGACGATCTCCGAAAATTATTAGCGATATTGCCCCAAGATTTGAGGCAGATGCTCGAACAGCATCCTCAAAGAGATAGTTTAGTAGAAGTGGTCTTGGATCTGGGTCGTCGCCCAGAAGCACGATTCCCGGATGGAGCCGAATATCTAAGCGAAATACCCGTTACTCAGCAACAGATAGACGATTGCATTGTACGAGTAGGTACTTTCGGCGGAGATAATCGAGCAGGAATAGAGCAGACTTTACATCGGATTAGCGCTATTCGCAACCGCACCGGCAAGATTATAGGTTTAACCTGTCGTGTCGGACGTGCGATATATGGAACGATTAGCATGATCCGCGATTTAGTCGAAAATGGTCAATCAATTCTCATGTTGGGTCGTCCAGGCGTGGGAAAAACTACTGTTTTAAGAGAAATAGCCCGTGTCTTAGCGGACGATCTTGATAAAAGAGTGGTGATAATTGACACTTCCAATGAAATTGCTGGAGATGGAGATGTTCCCCATCCAGCCATTGGTAGAGCCAGACGGATGCAGGTTTCTCATCCCTCCGAGCAGCATCAAGTAATGATTGAGGCAGTGGAAAACCATATGCCCGAAGTAATCGTAATTGATGAAATTGGTACGGAGTTAGAAGCATTAGCATCTCGTACTATAGCCGAACGTGGCGTGCAATTAATCGGTACGGCACACGGTAATCAAATTGAAAACTTGATAAAAAACCCTACACTTTCAGATTTAGTAGGAGGTATACAGGCTGTAACTCTGGGAGATGATGAAGCCAGAAGGCGAGGCTCTCAGAAAACAGTTTTGGAACGCAAAGCGCCTCCTACCTTTGAAATTGCAGTGGAAATGCAGGAAAGGCAGCGCTGGGTAGTTCATGAAAGCGTTGCTGACACTATAGATAATCTTTTGAGAGGAAGACAGCCAACCCCGCAGGTGAGAACCATAGATGATGGCGGTAAGGTGGCGATCGCCCGTCAGTTAACCGCTATCAACGGTGGAGCCTCACAAACCGATCGAGGAGAAGAAACTTTTCGCGGGCGAAGCTCTAATAGAACCAATGGTTGGAGAGCATCCGGGCAAATGCGTCCTTTGGTGCCACTAAATGCGGAATACCAAAATGGAAATGGTTCCGGACGTAGTGAATTTGACCGCCTATTAGATCAATCTTTCAATAACTCTAATGGTTTTGAGAGCAATGGGCATAAGGACTCCGGGCCAAACGGTGAAGATTTACCCTTACATATTTACCCCTACGGCGTTAGTCGCAGTCAACTAGACCAGGTAGTTGGGGTACTTCATTTGCCAGTAATGTTAACAAAAGATATTGATAGTGCAGATGCAATTTTAGCATTGCGATCGCACGTCAAAAACCATGCGAAATTGCGGCAAATGGCGAAAGCCCGTCAAGTGCCGATTCACATGATCAAGTCCAGCACGATTCCACAAATTACTCGTGGTTTGCGTCGTTTATTAAATATCGACGAACCAGAAGTTGGTGACGAGCATGAATTACAGCTATTTCTTCACAACGGCAGCGATGATGAAATGGACGCTTTAGAAGAAGCTAGACTTGCGGTAGAACAAATAGTAATTCCCAAGGGGCAGCCAGTAGAATTACTACCGCGTTCTTCGCAAGTGCGTAAAATGCAGCATGAATTAGTCGAGCATTATCGACTCAAATCAAACAGCTTCGGGGAAGAACCAAATCGAAGGCTAAGAATTTTTCCTGCCTAATTCCCTATCTCTATTTATTTAAAAGCGTGCGTCACAATAAACCCCTTCTTCTTTTTCGGAGAGGGGGATTATAATTTATGATTCTTGATTACAGACAAGAATACTATTATAGCACTAATTTAAGAGAAAGTTAATTGATGGTTAGATTATGTTTGTTTTTTGGTTAATTTTTTGATTGGTGGGTGGAAATAGTTTGAATAATCTGGCGGTTGAAACCGCTGCTACAAAAAGAAACCCACCTGCGTGGGTTAAAGGAGTTAGTAATTTAGTTCCCAAGTTAGAATTATCAATTTGTATATACATAATCTGGCGGTTGAAACCGCTGCTACACAAAGCAAAACCCACCTGCGTGGGTTAAAGGAATTAACTGTGATTTAATTCCCAAGTTAGAATTATCAATTTGTATATACATAATCTGGCGGTTGAAACCGCTGCTACACAAAGCAAAACCCACCTGCGTGGGTTAAAGGAATTAACTGTGATTTAATTCCCAAGTTGGAATTATTGATTTTTGCTGATGGTGAATTGCTTGATTTCTGATGTAGTTCGCTACTTGATCTATAGCATCGTGACTGACGGTAAATGCTCCGTAACTTCCTTGCCATTTAAAAAATTCACCCGGTTTGATGTCATGGGTGACAAGATGTGAAGAACTACCTTTGATATTTTTGATAAAGTTCGATACTGATAAAGTAGGAGGAAGACCTGTTAATAAATGTATGTGGTCTTCAACTCCACCAACAGCAATCAATGTGCATCGCAATTCTTGGCAATGTTTAATAATTGCACCATAAATATTTTTTTGAATGTCAGGGGTGATTAAAGGTAATCTATCCCAAGTTGCCCAAACGGCGTGTAAATACAATTGGGTGAAATTGGATCTCATGTTATTAATGTTTTTGAAATTGGTAATTAAAAAACTGGTGATTTAGAACCTGGCGATTGGAAATCGCGGCTACACAAACGAAGTCCGCCTGCGCGGACTAAAATTGATTCAAATTCGATAACATACATTATGTTCTTCTTTTTTAACCCACGCGGGTGGGTTTTGGCTGTGTAGACGCGATTTGAATCGCCAGGTGATTCAAAATTGATTCAAATTCGATAACATACATTATATTCTTCCCAAACCCACGAAGGTGGGTTTTGCCTGTGTAGCCGCGATTTAAATCGCCAGGTTTAATCAAATTTCAATCCCCAACCCCCCCAAAAATACCCAATGCACCCCCATATCTGGTATCCCTTCACCCAAGCAAAAACATCTCCTCCACCTTTAAAAGTAAAATCCGCTCGTGGAATTTGGCTGGAATTGGAAGATGGGCGCAAAATAATGGACTGCATTTCTAGCTGGTGGGTAAATATTCACGGGCATTCACATCCTAAAATTGCTGAAGCGATTTATCGTCAAGCACAAGAATTGGAACAGGTAATTTTCGCTGGATTTACTCATCAACCAGCGGAAACACTCGCAGAAAAATTAGTTAAACAACTTCCAGAAGGATTAAATCGGGTTTTCTTTTCCGATAACGGCTCAACTGCTGTAGAAGTTGGACTGAAAATGGCTTATCAATATTGGGTAAATCTTTCGCAGCAGCGTCAGAAATTTATTGCTTTTGAAGGAGCGTATCACGGCGATACTTTTGGAGCAATGTCTGTAGGTTCGCGATCTATTTTTTCTCAAGTTTTCTCGAATATGCTGTTTGAGGTGGATTTTTCACCTTTTCCCGAAACTTATATCGGTGACACTTCAATTGAAGAAAAGGAAGAAGTAATTTTAACTCGCTTAAAAGAAAAATTAAATCAAAATCCTCAAGAGTATGCTGGCATTATTATTGAGCCACTGGTGCAGGGTGCTGGTGGAATGCGGATGTGCAGGGTAGAGTTTTTACGGAAATTGCAGCAATTAGTTGAACAATTTGATACCTTATTGATTTTTGATGAGGTAATGACTGGGTTTGGTAGAACTGGAGATTGGTTTTCTTGCATCAAAAGTCAAGTAACTCCAGACATAATTTGCTTATCCAAAGGTATTACCGGGGGATTTTTACCTTTATCAGTAACAATATGTTCTGAGAAAATCTACGATACTTTTTACAGCGATGACCCCATAAAAACCTTATATCACGGTCATAGTTACACGGCAAATCCTTTAGGATGTGCTGCTGCTTTAGCTTCTTTGGAATTAATGGTAGAAAATCAATCTAAATTTAGCAGTATGGAAGCGAAACATTTACAGCATTTTGAAATTTTACAAGATAATTCTAAAATTGAAAAGTTACGGGTAACGGGTACGATTGCTGCAATGAATATTGTGAATAAGCAAGAATCGGGATATTTGAATCAAGTTGGTTTGCAAATTAGAGAAAAAGCTTTAGAAAAAGGTTTGCTTTTACGTCCTTTGGGAAATGTACTTTATATAATGCCGCCTTACTGTATTACTGATGAGGAATTATCAATGGTTTATCGGGGGATTTATGAGATTTTGAAGAGTATTTAGATTGAATATATTTTACCTGATAATTTATATTTAATATAGTATAAATTAATTCAGGTGCTATGAATGGCTAATATTCTTAAAGCAATTAAAACGATTATTGAGAATCCTATTTCAGATCTAGTAAATTATTATCAAGGTAAAAATAGAATCAATAGCGTAGGTGATGCTTTAGAATGTTTTATAAAAGATATATTTTCTGAAGCTTTAGACGAAAACGACTTAAACCTTAAAAATCAAAAATATTCAGAAGCTTTTTCTTACATAGGTAATCAGAACAATCCACCTGATATAATCTTGAAGAATAGTGATGCAATAGAAGTTAAGAAGATAGAATCACTGAAATCAAGCATTGCGTTAAATAGTTCTTATCCTAAATGTAAATTGTACTCTGACGAACCAATGATAACGAATTCTTGCCGTAAATGCGAAGATTGGCAAGAAAAGGACATAATTTATGCGATTGGAGTTGTAAAGGACAAAAAGCTGCAATTGCTGTGGTTGATATACGGTGATTGCTATGCTGCTGATAGAGAAATATATCAAAGGATTCGCAATAAAATTAACAGTGGAATAACCGAAATTCCAGACGTTGAATTTTCTGAAACTAAAGAGTTAGGAAGAGTAAATAAAGTAGATCCTCTAGGCATCACATATTTAAGAATACGAGGTATGTGGGGAATTAAAAACCCTGTATTTGTATATGATTATCTTTTTGAAAATATTGACATCAACACTTTTAAATTAATAGCAATAATGAAAAAAGAAAAATATTTATCTTTTTCTTCTGAAGCAAGAAAGCTTATAGAAATGATATCAGATCAAAGTTTCACAATCGAAAACGTAAATATTAAATCTCCAAACAATCCGGCTCAACTTATTTCTGCTAAAATGATTAGCTATAGAATTAATAATTAAATTTATCATTGTTAAGTCATGAATGTTGTATCTTTATTTTCAGGTTGCGGAGGATTGGATTTAGGCTTTCAGCAAGCTGGATTTAATGTTGTTTGGGCAAATGAACATGATAAGTCAATCTGGGATACTTATGAATTTAATCACCCGAATACCCAATTAGATAAAAGAGATATAAGAAAAATAGTCCCCGATGATATTCCTGACTGTATTGGTATTATAGGTGGCCCACCTTGCCAAAGTTGGAGTGAAGCTGGAGCGCAAAGAGGTATTGATGATAGTAGAGGTCAATTATTTTTTGATTATATTAGAATTCTCAAAGAAAAAAAGCCTTTATTTTTTCTAGCTGAAAATGTCGGTGGCATTTTAGCGAAAAAACACGATCGAGCATTTACAAGTATTTTGGCTCATTTTAAAGATGCTGGATATAAAGTCACCTATAAGTTATTGAATGCTGCGGATTATTTAGTTCCCCAAGATAGAAAACGAGTAATTATTATTGGTTATCGAGAAGATATTGGTGGAAGATTTGAATTTCCCTATGCAATCAAGAATCAATTGACTCTCCAAAATGCTATTTACGATATTAAAGATATTGAAGCTATTGCAATAGATTCTAAAATCAATGAAAGTAATACATTAATACCAAATCATGAATATAAAGAAGGTAGCTTTTCTAGTATTTATATGTCTCGAAATAGAGTAAGAAGTTGGAACGAAGCATCTTTTACAATACAAGCTGGTGCTAGACACGCTCCTATGCATCCACAAGCAAATAAAATGATTTGGGTTGAAAAAGATAAATGGAAATTTGATGAGCGATCGCCAAAACCATATCGAAGATTATCTGTTAGAGAATGTGCGAGAATTCAAACTTTTCCAGACAATTTTATTTTTAAGTATAAGTATATTGGTGATGGCTACAAAATGATCGGAAATGCCGTTCCCGTCATGTTAGGACAAATATTAGCAGAAAAAATATTTGTAGATATAAAACAATATCTAGATTTGGGATTTTGCAATGTTTTACGTAAAGAAGATATTCCTAAACAATTAACTTTATTTTAAGCAAATATGAATAAAAATATGTTATTAGTTACGCTTTAGCGCTTCTTCCCGGATGCGCTAAAGCGCAACTACGAACCTATTAATTCTCCTCGTAAAACTGTAACAGCTTGTCCCCTCAAATAAACTCTATCTTCACCGGAATATTTTACTTTTACAACACCACCTCTACTTGATGCTTGATAAGCTAAAAATTCATCTTTATTTAATTTATTTCTCCAATAAGGTGCGAGACAGCAATGTGCAGAACCCGTTACGGGGTCTTCATTGATACCTAATCCCGGACAAAAGAAGCGCGATACAAAATCATATTCCGAGCTACTTTCAGCAACGCTAGTAACAATAACTTCTGGAAAATGTTTTGCTAAAATTGTAAAATTTGGTTCTATATTTCTAACTAATTCTTCGGATTCAACTTCTACTAAATAACCCAGAGAATTTTTCACTACTGTTTTAACGGGTACTCCCAAGGCTTCACTAAGTTCCATAGGTGTAGAAATAGCTTCGGAAGGATTCGCGGGAAAATCTAATTCAATCCAATCTTCTTGTTTTTTGGCAATTAATAAACCGCTTTTGGTATGAAAACGGGCTGATTCGTCGGCAGAAAGATGATTTTCCGACCACAAAACGTGAGAACTTGCAAGGGTGGCGTGACCGCACAATGGTACTTCTGTTGCTGGAGTAAACCACCTTAGACTGTAACCGTCTTCTTGTTTTACTAAAAATGCGGTTTCGGATAAATTCATTTCCTTTGCTACGTTTTGCATCCATTCGTCATCTTTGGGGGAAGGTAAAACGCAGACGGCAGCGGGGTTTCCGGTGAAGGGTTTGTTGGTAAATGCGTCAACTTGGATGATGGTTTGTTTCATGTTTTAAATTTAGTTTTGATCGAGGAAGAATAATATATTAAACAAGTAATTTAACGCAAAGTTTCGCCAAGGTTAGCGCAGAGTTTCGCTGAGAAATGCTCTTTAAGTATTTTACCTTGTAAATTCTCTGCTAAAGAACGAATTGAAGGTAAACGTTCTTCTGGTTGTAATGCTCCAGATTTAATTAAACGAGTGATTCTGTCTTTAATTTGTAAATAGATAGGTTTGCGTGACTTTCTATCTAAAGGAATCTTCACGGCTCAGTATTTATAAATCTCTATGTGGAATATATGTGATTTTGTACAGTTATACACGGTACAGTTAAGAGTTTTTTGACTAGAACAGTTGTATAAGTTTGTAATTGTACTAGTCAAATAAGGCAAATCTGTACCTTTTCGGATAATCAATTGTGAGAGATTGTTGAATTAATTTCAATTGTCTTAACAATACAATGAATAAAAACATCACCAATAATGAAATGATTGGATTAATATATGGTTTTTTTGGTGTTCTTGCATTAAGGATAGTTTTGGCAACACCTCCCGTTTGGTTAAATATTGCAATGACTCGGCTCATATTTGAGTTTTGTTTACCTGCCCCGTTACCACTAAAGATAACTGGTGATGAAGCAGTTGGTGTTGTTTCTTTTAGGGATGGAAATGCTGTTTTCGTTGAAATTTTTGAGAAACCAAAAACTGGGTTTTCATAGTCCTAATATTACAAGAGTTTAGCTGTTATTTGTTTGTAGCAGCGAAGATAATGAATTATGCTGTAGCCATGCAAATAATTTTATACTTGCTGTATCATTTGGCTTTGATTTATATTCTCCACTTTGAATTTCTTCAAGCAGCTTACCTCCAGGGTTTGCTTGCAAAATCAAATGCTCGAACATTTCCAACGGGAGTAATACACTCTCAACTTCTACATCGTCTTCATTAAAAATAATGGTTTCAAATCTAAATTTATAACCACACCATTTGATAGTAGGTAGACGTTCGACGCAATCTTCAAGGTTTTTTACTATGCACTCACGTACTGGATCGGGATTTTTTCGTCCATACATTATCCACCAGTAAACGTTATGCCGGATAAAATTCTTCCCATTAGTGTTGTGGCATACCTCGATTTCTACACCATCAACATACAAGAACTGACGAGTCATCGCTCTAGAAAAGCCTTCAGGCATTGGTTCTAATTCCTCCCAAGGTTCAACTTTAACTATATCTTTAGAATTCTCTTGATTAGAATATTTATTAACAAGCTCTACTGGAATAGGATCATCTTCTAAACCACCTAGATCGGAGATATCTTCTTCAAGATTTGGTACATTCTGTATAAGTGTTTCTATTTGCTCATGACTAAAAGCCATAAGTTCTACCCCAGCAACGGTTCGGCAAACTGAATCATTCATAAAGTGAACTAAGCCTTGAAATGGAGATAAGTCTATTCTTATACCGTTATATTCGGTTTCCCAATATCCAAATTTACCTCCAGATTTAGGAGTTGTTTGGTACTCTTTCCATTTCAAAGAACTAGCTTTTTTATTTATATTTTTAAATGTAGACCGTATACTACCTGATACACCTCGAAGACCATAAACAGGATATAGCAAATATATTGTTGGTGGTTCTTCATCTGCAATTGGGTCAAACCCAAAAATCATAGTGTTAAACTTGGATAGCTGATAAAGACTCTGCTGTAATGCTGTTAAAGCTGGAGTAATTTTTCTAACTGGTGTTACTACTTTTGACCAGTTTAACGGCGGCTTATATAAATTTATAAACTCATTTTCGAGTTGTGAAAGGATTTTTATCTCATTGCTACAACTTATCCAGCTAATTGTAACGCGGGTTTTTCGATTAAATCTTTTCAGTTGGTTAAATCGATGATGTTCTCTCCATCTTTCAACTAAGTTGACAGTTCTACCGATATAAATAATTTGACCATTACTATCAGATACAAAATAGATAGCTGCACATGATGGTAATTTATGTTTTTCTAACAAGTAAACCGATGGTAGTTCAGAGATTTTGATATTTCCTGATAACATTGTATGAATTAAGTGGCTTCCAAATAAAAAAATATCCAATAAGTAGGGTTGCGCTGGAGTCTTCTACCGGAAACACCCTACATTTTTTTCCGCACCATAAATTAAAAGGGTGCGGCTATGAATGAGAAGACGAAGAATAAGCTTTTTAGGCAAGCGCGTACAATTTTTTTGCCTTCCCCTTAATTATTAATATGCACATCTTCGAGTTTAGAGGCAACGATTAAAAGAAGTTGATTATTAATTTGAGTTTATATCCCCTAATGGAGCGGTACACCTTACAGGAAGATTTAACGCTACCAAAATTATCTAATCGAAACAAATCCTCATCCTAAGACTTTTGATTAAAGAAACTACGACTAGAGGATGAATTGAGTATATTAACTTTTATGAACTTTTGATATTTACAATCTTTAATTACCCTTGTCATACTTAAAGAAGCTATAAAGTCAATCAGAAAAATAAAGATTTTACAATTCTTACATGGAGTTTTATCATGGAAAATACTATCCAAAGAATCTTTGCAACTCGTACAATTACTCGACATGACCAAAATTGGTTGTGCAAAATAATGCTATTTGACAAACCTCTCAACTACGAGCAAAATAAAAAAATTCGTAAATTGTATGATTTTGTACGCATGGAATTTGTAAAAATTGTCGATTAAATAATCAAATTTCGTTACCGAACGAATTAGCGAATTAGATCATTTGCACCTGTTTAAACAAGCAATCGTGAATTGTGAAGGTGAAAGTCTTAAAATAATATTTGAACCATTAAGGCTAACATCTAATGAATACCCAAACACGCTTTAACTCTCCAGATGTTTACTCTACTTTGAGTGTCGCTAACTGTCTGCGAATCAGCGATGGTGAAATAAAACCCGTTTTAGATGGCTGCTCGAATGCTTCAAAATTACTGGTACTAATTTGGTCGCAATTGGGGGATTTTGATAATTTAGAATATGCTTGGTGGCTGCAAAGAGAAAGATATAAGCTGCAAGATAAAGGAATTACTATTCGCGCTATCGGAATTGGCGATCGCAATTCCGGCATTAAGTTTTGTAATTACACTAAATTCCCCCAAGAATGGCTATTCGTAGATTCGCAAGCTGAAATTCACGCCAAGTTAGAACTTTATCGCGGCTTAAATATAAACTTTCCTCTGCTATCAAGCTCACAAAAGGCTTGGCTCAATTTAATGTTGATGTGTGCCGGGATTGGCAGCCGGGGAACTTTGGCGGAAGTTTTTAGGGGTTACAAAGGAGATAAAAAAGCACCTCAACTAATTGGCGATGAAGAAGTTGTTCGCGATACACCGCTACCAGATATTAAAGGTTCGTTTTTCAACGCTGCTGGGGGAAAAGGTTTTCAGCGCCCTTTTGAACTTGCAACTCTACGTTTGCGAAATATGACTGAGGTTTTAAGCAATTGGAATACTTACGTTCCCGATTCGACTTATTTGACACAGCGAGGAGGAACTTTTTTGTTTGATTCCAATGGAAATTTGATTTACCAACATCGTGATAAAGGTATTCTTGGTTTTGCTGAAAATATGAGCAATCCTTTATCTTTTTTGTTTGACGTGTAAATTAAATACTATGTCAGGATTTTATGAATAAGCTATTAAACAATAATTATCTATTAACTAGAATTAAATTTACTCAAATATTTTGATTTCCTAAGTAAACAAACTTAGTTAATTAGTTTTTGTATCAGCAACTACTAATTACCAAAATTCTCCGCGTAAATATATTTACATTCCCTGACTTTTAATCCAAAAATAACCAATTTCTTTTCAAAAATTGTTTTGGAAGTACTTACAATTCCTGAGAACTGATGTATATCTGAATATAGTTTACTATCATATTTTGTAAAGCTGCATACAACTTGCCACAGTTGTTGCTATAAAATTGCAATAGTCCTTGAAGTCGTCAAATTTATCATGATTAAAGTATCATCCACTATGCCCTCCTTATTATTTACTGACAGTAAAACAAAGGATGAAGAAGACAATTACCAGTCTGAAGAGTATCTAGCTAAACTCCAAGATTTAATTAGCGAACGTTGGGAAGATGTTTGGCAGGAAGTACAAGCAAGAAAGCAGGAAGAATTGAAGCTTAATTAGCTTTACTTGAATAAAAAAAGGGCTATAGGATAAAGGTAAGAATCGTCTTTAAGTCTTTCTTTCCCTTATCCTTTAACCTTTAACTAGTTCTTAATCTTGTAATAGTTAGCAAATAACCGTTAAGTAAGTCGGCACAAACAAATACTGCGATATAACAAAATGTAAATCAGCTTCTCTTTGAGAAGGCACTTACAGATCTAGCTAGCACTTACGCGATCGCAACGAAGCGCGTAGCGTGTCCTGTAAGGGAAATAAAATTAGGTATTCCCAACGTTAAGATCCCCCCCAACCCCCCTTTAAAAGGGGGGGCTTCGCGTAAGTCCTAACATCTACAAAGCTTTACCCCTACTGCCTACTCCCAATTGCATACTGTCCGATCCTAATTACGATTTTCAACGCCAAGTTACTTAGTTAATGTAAGTTTGTTTTAGCGTTGCTTCTATAGAATTAGTATTTTTGTACAGCCTAATAAGTTCGTGTGCTGGTGTTTCTCGCTTTTCTAAAAAAGTTTTCAAAGGTGCGAGTAAATTTATATCGGGGTCATTTTTTAACGTAGTTTCTACCACTTGCAGAATCAGTTTTGCATTTTGAAAAATTTCTTCGTTATCAAACCCTTCTTGTGCAGAAAGTTGGTGTTTTTGGGCATCGGGTACGATTGCTCTACCAGATAACGATTCGTCTAAAACAATACCTTTTAATAAAGCTAATAAAGCAGCATACATAGAGAAATTGCTACAGCTATCAAAGGCTTTGAATTCAATTCGACCAATTTCTGCGGGAATGCGAGCAATTTTAGTCAGAGATGGAATACTTTTGATTAGTTCTTGTTGCTTTTCCAAGAATACCATCGCCGCAGGTCTTCTTCCGGTTCTCACAAAGGTTCGTACACTAAAACCTTCCCATAAACGACCTTGATAAAAAGGAGAACTGTAACTGAAAGGTATAATATAAGGACTATAATAAGTCAGCTTTTTACCAATATCAATAATACGCTCGGTACTTAAGCCTACCATCGAAATATTCAAATCTGGGCCATAAGTAAGCATGGGAATATTAGCAGTTTGCTTCTCAGGAGAAGCCTGTCTTCGTTTCGTTTCATACTCGTTTAAAGGTGGATTCGGTGCGAATGCATCGTAGTGAGGATTGAAACTGATTAATGCTGGTGAAAAACCATATTCTGCTGCTGTTTCTCTCAACAAACGGAAACTTTCAGATAACTCAGCGATCGCACTATGAATATCGGGATTTATAGTTGTTCTAATTTCGATTCCTTTGGGTACGCATTCGATCACTTTTTCAGAATCAGCGAAACGTTCAAAACCTTCTATATACCAACGCTTCTGCTTAATTCCAGCGTCTCCGATGCGTAATTCGGGGTAATCATCTTGATAGACAGGTAACTTTTCGACTATTTGGTTAAAATCATTAAATTTTACGTTAGAAAAATCAGCAAAATTTCCAGCATTATTAATGAAAGCAACCTCATGTTCGATGCCAAAATGAAACATTATTTATTCCTTACGAGCAGTTAGTAATTGTGGTTTAAGCGATTTGACATCATGTCAAACCATAGGAATTTGTGAAGGTAATAATTTCATCACAGTTAGGATCAAAGTTCCAATTGTGAATCTGACGAATATGTGAAATACAGACTGTCAAAATTTACTGACATCTGTTTTATTAATCGCTTTTGTCTTTTCACCATCAGCGACAATATAAAATCATAAAAATTCTCAATAAGTTTATCAAAGAGTTGTTAAATTTGCTGTTTGCTTAAATACATCTGGAAGTATTGTCTTAACTGAATTGAAGACGGAAAGTTTTTCAATGGATTCACGTTCAAATTGTTTACCTCTTCCTAAAAGGGAAATTAATAGTGTTTGTTCAGCAGTATCGAGATTGAGTTGGGTTTTCAAAATGTACCTTTTCACGGTATAAATACAATTTTGCTTTCAAACAGATAAAAATTTAATTAAAAATAATTATCAATAATACCATTAAAATTAATTTACATCAATAGGAATTATGTATTAAGTTAAGACAGGCAAGTGTGTTTTGAAAAAATCAAGATAATCCTTGAAAACCAATACAAGCAAAGATTTTATTGCAAATTTTGCTACTTGAAAAATTTAATAAAGGAAAGCGCGATCGCACTTATGTATATGTCTAGCAAAAAACTTTTTTATAAAAATTGGCAATAAGTTGAAAAAAACGGTGGGAGATAGCGAGCTACCATTGTATTGCAGGAAAGTTAGAGAAGTGAGTTATGACCATTGCTGTTAAATCTCCCTACAGCAGCGAGCAAATATCCGCTTGGCTGCGTGGACTGTTGACTATTGCTTGGGCTGACGGAAACTTTGACGAGCAAGAAAAGCAATCGATAAGTGCGATCGCCCAAGACGAATTAGTCGGGGGGATGAATGTTGAATCATACGAAACGATAACGCCAGAAGAATTAGCTGCTGTTTTTGGTAAAAATACCTCTATAGCAGAGAACTTCTTGCGAACAGCGGTAATGGTAGCCATCGCCGACGGAATTTATTCTCCCAGCGAAGACGAGCTATTGCACAAACTGTGTGAAGCTCTCGGAGAGCCGAAAAATCTGCTGGAATCTCTGCGCCACACCTTAGAAAATCCTCAACCAGTAGAAGCTGCTTCCGGGGCTGCATCATCTCTGATACGTCCAGTAAAGCCGCCCATTGAAGCCTTAAATCCTCTACGAGATTGGCTTGATGGTTTGGATGTCGAAGATCCCAAAGTCGCCCGCTTTCTATGCAAAATGATTCCCAATCAATGCCCTTTCGAGCGGGATGTCAAGCTGTTCGGACGCAAAATTGTACATATTCCTCCCTTATGTAAAATAAATCCGCTTTACGAACAACTCGTAGGTTTGCGTTTCCGCGCTTTGACCTATTTAGCAGATGATTGTAAAGAGGATATTTCGGAATATATTTAGTTAATAGTTGTTAGTTGTTAGTGGTTAGTTGTTAGTTATGGAGACAAATGGCTCTTATGAGGTTTCAGGATTTAAGGGTGTATCAATTATCTGAGCGATTAGCCGATAATATCTGGGAAATTGTTAAAAGATGGGAGTCATTGCCGATAGATACTGTTGGTAAGCAGATGATTCGTTCGGCAGACAGTGTAGGTGCGAATATTGCTTTATGTATAGGTAGAGGAACTAATAAAGAAAACAAGCGATTTATTCGGATTGCGAGAGGTTCCTTGTACGAAACTCAACATTGGCTAAGACGCTCCTATCATCGTAAACTTTTAACAACAGAGCAGATAGAATCGCTAAAATCAATCATTGATAACCTAGCACCTCAATTAAACTCATACCTCAAGTCAATTCCTGACTCTAACGACTAACAACTAATAACTAATAACTAATAACTAATAACTAAATTATGCAATTTATCGATCAAGCAAAAATTGAAGTAGAAGCAGGTAAAGGCGGTGATGGTATTGTTGCTTTTCGTAGAGAAAAGTATGTACCTGCTGGCGGCCCTTCGGGAGGTAATGGAGGACGCGGTGGTTCGGTGATTTTAGTTGTTTCTGAAAACCTACAAACCCTGCTGGACTTTAGATACAAGCGTCGTTTTGTCGCCCAAAATGGCTCTCGCGGTGGCCCGAAAAATATGACAGGTGCATCTGGAGAGGATTTATTAATTGAAGTTCCTTGCGGTACTGCTGTCTACAATGGCGAAACTGATGAGTTAATTGGCGATTTAACTAAACCCGGACAAACTTTATTAGTTGCAGAAGGCGGTAAAGGCGGACTGGGAAACAAATATTTTTTGAGCAATCGCAACCGCGCCCCGGAACACGCTTTACCGGGATTAGATGGAGAAATTAAAGCCTTACGTTTGGAGTTAAAACTATTAGCTGAAGTTGGAATTATTGGATTACCAAATGCTGGTAAATCAACTTTAATTTCGGCTTTATCGGCAGCACGTCCCAAAATTGCCGATTATCCTTTTACAACTTTAGTACCTAATTTGGGAGTAGTTAGAAAACCAACTGGTGACGGTACGGTTTTTGCTGACATTCCCGGATTAATTGAAGGTGCTTCGCAAGGTGCGGGATTAGGACATGATTTTTTGCGTCACATCGAACGTACCCGCTTATTGCTGCACGTAATTGATGCAACCAGCGAAGATGTAGTTGGCGAGTACAACACGATTGTTCAGGAATTACAGACATATGGGCGGAAATTGCGAGACAAAACCCAAATTATCGCCTTGAATAAAATTGATGCTGTTGATAAAGAAGGCGTGGATTTAGAAGCATTAGCAACTCAGTTAAATCATCTTTCTTTTGCACCAGTTTTCATAATTTCTGCCGTGACTGGTGAAGGTTTACAGCCAATGTTGCAGCAAATTTGGGATACTCTCGATGCTTTGAATGCTAATGAACAGGAAATTGAAATAGAAGTTTCTAACGTGTGATAAATGTAGGGTGTGTTATTGCGCGATGGCTAATTCCGATAATCACAAAAATATATATTCGCGCTTAACGCACCGTTTGAATTTTGTGCTGTAAATTCAAAAATATTTTCAGATTAACGATCGAACAAATCAATCATGTAGAGACGGCGTGTACAGTGCAACGTCTTCTTATATTTTGGTTGTATTGAAGAATTATTTGAAATGAAGTAACAATGTAATAATCTCGGATGGTGCGTTAAACGTATCAAGGTTATTGGTTAAAGCTAAATATCCCTAGTGCGTCTAACACATCCTACAAGTTTAAAGATGTTTTTGTATTCGTTGGTAGTTGCTTTTGCTGCGGTTTAATTAAGTTAATTAAAGTAGCAATTAAAGGTATGAGAAAAGCCAAAACGAGAACAACTGCTGCTACTTGAAATATTAGAGGTCGTTTTCTTCCTTTTGTGGGAAAACCACAGCTAAGACAAATTTCTTCTTCACTACTGTTGAGAACACCACAAACTTTACAAGGTTCAAGGGACATTTTTTTTGACCAATATTTTGCTCATCAAATTAATGTTATATCCAAAAACGAAGCCACTGCCAAAACTTATCGCCAAAAGCCACAGATAATAAACCACATACCACTGCCGATACAATTATTATCCCTATTAAACCAGCAAATGTTTGAGCATCAACAGCAAATCCTAAAGCAATCGCAGCGAAGATACCAAATATAAAACCACAGCCAAAACGAGCAGTAAATTGAGCGCGATGATGATTTTTTTGGTTTGACTGATTATTTTTACGCATTAATTTTGTATATTTGGGAAAGTTCTCTTATTTTTATAGTTCCCAAATTTACTTAGATAAAAACAAAATTAGTCTAATTATTCAGAATAATTTTTAAATATCTAACTTTTAACTAATATGAACTTTAATAAACCAGCGCTGACGGTACATAATATAAGCAATCGCTAACCATAAGAGTATGGTAACAAAAAGTCTATTATAGATTTGAAAATATTTAACTAATTTGATCTCTGTTCCTATGTGGGGCTGCGATGTACGCGCATAACGTTTCGATCTCCCTAAATCCCCCGCTAAATTGAGGGACTTTAACTCCGATTCCCCCCTTTGAAAAGGGGGGCTAGGGGGGATCGAAACGTTATGAAATAAACTCGGAAGACTTGTGCTGCGTACAACGTAGCTATTTGGGGCTTACTCACCTTCTATAGCAAAGGGGCTGGGGTTAGATGTATATTCATCCAACTGCCGATTTAATGATTGGAGTTTACTTTGGAAGGCATAGTAAAACTGCCGTGAGCTTTACCGTTACCATTTCCATTACCGTTAGAATGACTGTTATTGCGAGGTTGAATTACACCATAACCACCGTGGTTGCGTTCGTAAATCACATTTATCTCGTTTGTCTCGCTGTTATGGAACATATAAAAATCATGTCCCACCATTCGCAAATGTTCCAAAGCTTCTGAAAGACTCATCGGTGGCATGGCAAAATACTTAGTACGAACTACTTCTTCAGGTAATTCGGGAGTGCGATCGCCAATTAAATCCGTGACTACTTCTGGAATTACTTCTTCGATATTATTGTTGCTATGGGCGTGTATTTTCTGATCTCGCCGTCGCTCCTTGTATTTTCGCAGTTGACGGGCGATTTTATTTGCGACTAAATCAATGCTGGCATATAAATTTTCACTGCTTTCCTCGGCACGGATGACGTTACCATTCGCGTAAATTGTTACTTCCGCTGTCTGGTTAGGATTAATTCGGGGATTTTTAGCTATGCTCAAATGTACATCAACTTCGTTAGTAAGATGCTGAAAATGACTCGCAGCTTTTTCGATCTTTTGATGCACGTATTCCCGAATTGCATCCGTGATTTCAATATTTTTGCCGTGGATAACAAGCTTCATGAAAACTCTCCCGCTGAAATATTTTATTTGGTATCAAGAAAGGTTGAACGAATTAGGGTTAGTTAAAGGTAACTACCGTTTTTGTTAAGCTATGAAACGCTTAAGTGAGTAAACCATTTTTGCTTAATGCAAGATTTTCTCGTATTTAAGTTAGACTCCGGTTTAATTATCTCTTTTTTTCTACTTCAGTTGTTTATATCCTTTATAACTGGGGATCGCTAAGTGTCAGAACAAATCTTTTCAAAAACGCTATCCCTCAAAACAAGCGTATAAACCATACGCTGCCTACATTTAGACTTTTATTGAGCGTAATGGCTTGTAGAGAACTCCTCCAAGATTGAGCTATATATTCAAATTAACACTTGATTTTTTACAAAACAGCTTTATGTGACTTTCCTTTAAAATCCTTTGCATTGCTTGACATTTATTGACTTAAACGAGGTAACTGGAAACACACTAGGTACCTCACCCATCTTGCCTTTTAGCAGTTTTTATAGTATGTCTCACACTCCGAACCGATGTTTACTATATAACCAAATAGTGATGCCATATCTAGATGCGTGGAGGTGGCAAAAAGAACTTCAAGTGACTCGCGTAAAAAGTCCGAATTTGGATGACGTGCTGATACTGCTTGAGCATCCCCCCGTATACACTCTAGGAAAAGCAGCAAGCACTGAATTCATCAAATTTGATATTGACACAAATACTTATGAGGTGCATCGAATCGAACGAGGTGGAGAAGTAACATACCATTGTCCCGGACAATTGGTAGGGTATCCAATTTTAAATTTACAGCGTCACCGCCAAGATTTGCACTGGTACCTACGTCAATTAGAAGAAGTATTAATTCGCGTATTAGCGGTTTACAAATTGCAAGGAGAACGCATACCATCACTTACTGGTGTTTGGTTAGAAGGGCGAAAAGTAGCGGCAATTGGTATAAAAGTTAGTCGTTGGATTACCATGCACGGATTTTCATTAAACGTGTGTCCCGACATGAAAGGATTTGAGCGTATTGTGCCTTGCGGTATCTCTGATAAACAAGTAGCTAGTTTGACCGAATGGATTCCCGGTATTACTTGCGCGGAAGTACGGCTTGATCTTGCACGCTGCTTTGCCGAAGTCTTTCACCTAGAATTAATTGAGCAATCCTTACCTAATATCGATTAACGTTGAGGGTAAGGGGTTGAGTAGGATAGGATAAACACTCACCTAAAATACTTTATAGAAAATTATTTATGAAATAAGGAGGCAAATAGTTGTTAAGAATTATTAATATTTATAAATATACGGTAAATAAACGTAAACTTTTTTAATTCGGAATAAGGAATGCAGGTTATTTTCCAGATTTACAGGGGATATAGCCTTTATTATCAAAATTAATCTTTAATTGATCCAATTCAAATAAAAACGTATTTATTATTAATTTGTGAAAAGCGATATTTCGCCTAAGTCAATCGAAATCGGTACGGTACCGAAAAAAACTGAAGTACACGCTCCACCCGTAGAGGAATTTAACGAGCGTGACTGGAAAATCTTGGTGGAATTATTTGACAGAAAAGACAGCGACGAAATAGAAGAAGATATTAAGACAAAATTAAGTTGGTTAGCACCAGAACCCTTATGGGAAGATGAAACCTTAGATTTTTTGCAGGAATTTTTGTAAATAATTGCAAAAAGAGTTAGGAGTTAAGAGTTATAAATTCAATATTGATAATTGATAACTGTTATGAATACTTACGAAGGTGGATGCCATTGTGGTGCGGTGCGTTTTCGGGTTGTAGTCGATAATCGCAAAGCTGATGACTGCAATTGCTCAATTTGTGCTAAAAAAGGTTTCTTGCATTTAATAGTGCCGCAAGACAAGTTTACTTTGGTGAAGGGTGAAGATAATTTAACGACTTACACTTTCAATACTGGTGTAGCCAAGCATAAATTTTGTAAAAACTGCGGAATTCATTCTTTTTATATTCCTCGCAGCCATCCCGATTGTGTTGACGTAAATCTACGTTGCCTCGATGGCGATGTCATATCGCAATTTGAAATCGTGCCTTTTGACGGTAAAAACTGGGAAGATAATGTTCATAAATTAAGGGAGTAGGGAGTAGTTATAGGATTTTAAATTGTGGATTTTGGATTTTAACAACGGATGCTTTTGTTTTGGATTTAAAGAGTGAGGAGTTAGGAGTGAGGAGTTAGGAGTTAGGAGTTGGGAGTTAATATGTTTAAACTTCCCCTTGTCTCCTTGTCTCCCCATCTCCCCCTCTCCCCCCTCTACCCCCTCTCCTTATCCCAACATCTGAATATTGGAGAAGATAAATTGCATTGTCATGGGCTTTTCTTCGACTTCGGTGGTAATTATCCGTTCGTTAAGGATGGAATAATCACCAACTTTTTCGTAGTTGTCTTCAAATTCGCTTTTTCCACCTTTTTGTTCGCCTGTTTTCGGATCGTGATATACCGAATCATAGCGGTGAGCAAGGTAGCCTGCGCCGGTATCGTGAGTGCTGAAAGTGTTGATGGTGACTACTACACCGTGAATGTGACGGTGAACTAGAACTACTTCGCGATCGCGAATCTTGTATTTGTCTCCGGAAGACTTACCACCAACTAAAACTTCTACAGCACCGGATTCGTCTGTTTCTCCGCAGCTAAAACTATTGTCTTTGTGTGAGTCTTCAAATTCACGTCTAATGCGGTGAATTGCTATTTCCCACAACTGATTATTAATTGCTTCTTTAGCTTGCGTGTCTTCTATATCAAAAACTTCAGCTTTTAAATCGGAGTTAACGCGGACTTTTCCCTTAAATTCTTTACCATCATATTTATAAGTTACATCTGCGGTGTAACCGGGGAAATTCTTGTCCCAGGTGTAACGATTGTCGTAAGCTTCCCGTAAAAGTTGGCGGGCAGAAGTTTGAGCTACTGTCATATTTATAAATCTATCTCCTATCATCTTTAGTTATGTTAGCTCGAATCCGGGGAAGCCCTACGTCAATCTGCCCAAGTAAGCCCGTGTGGCAAATTGAACGAGATCGTAATGAACTACCCCGCCCATGTTTTCAACATGGACGAGGTTTCTGACACTTCACCTTCGACAGTTGCCGCCAACCCACCACAGTGAGTAGCAGTTGCAAGAAAACGCGGATTTTCTCGGATTGTACCGTCACTTGCAGCCACCGCAGTTAAGCATCCAAAATCCAAACCAATTGCACCGATTCCAGTATTTCTTTGAGGGGTGCATTGTAGGGAAATAGATGCGTACCATTTCCCATGACGATAAACAATTGTGCAAGTGGTAGGAACTCCCCAAGTTCTTGCTTTACCACGGATTTGAATTTTACCCAAATTAGACAATTCTAAATGTCCATTCTCACCGTTACTAAGAACTTTCCACCCAGATGTACATGGATAAAGCTATAACGGAAAGTGTAGTATTCCAGATATTCTAGATCCCCCCAACCCCCCTTTTTAAGGGGGCGCTATTAAGTCCTATAAATGTCGCATCTCTTTTTACTGAAGAACCATAATAAATTATTGTTAGTTATCAACTAAGTCGCACTTGAGAACCATTATCTACAGCTAATTCTAATTGTGCATTACCGCTATTTACGGCAATTTCTACCCATCCGTGACTACCAATAAGTGCAATTAATTCTCCAATTTTCACATCTGAATAAGTTTCCCGCGCTTTTATTTTCCTTCCTCTTATCTCTATATTCCAATTATTCCCTTTGACATAACTCTGAGGAATATTTGTCACTAAATTTCCAAAATGGTCAATATATTGAATGCAGCCCATAACACTATCATCCTTCTGAGTGCATTCTGGTAAATCTAACTTTACTAAACTTTCAAGATTTATCTCTCGTCCTAATTCTTGCAAAGATATGCCATTAGCTAGATGCGCTCCCACAGGTGCAAAAATATCTCTACCGTGGAAGGTAGTACTAGCCTCAAATGTCAGCCAATATTCGGGATTCGTTAATTCCACTGCTGAAATAACAGAATTTTTATTTTGATTCAAAACTCCACCGAGCAAACCATTATCTGGAGCAATTAAAAAGCCTTGCGCTAATTCTACAGCAACCGCTCTACGCTTTCCTCCTACTCCAGGATCTACCACCGCAACGTGTACGGTACCCGCAGGAAAATATGGATAAGCATTCATTAAACAAAACCGGGCTGCGGCAATATTTTGTGGTGGGATTTGATGCGTTATGTCAACCACCCTCAACATCGGATTTATTTGCGCGATCGCACCTTTCATTACCCCAACGTACTCGTCGCTAATTCCAAAGTCGGTAAGTAATGTTATCAACGGTTGTTTAGTTGATTTATCGGACATTATTTGCAACTTTTAGTTTATTTAACAAAATAATTATGTAATAACCATTACTAAAATT
This sequence comes from Calothrix sp. CCY 0018, assembly GCF_963920925.1. Lineage (NCBI taxonomy): Bacteria > Bacillati > Cyanobacteriota > Cyanophyceae > Nostocales > Calotrichaceae > Calothrix > Calothrix sp. CCY 0018. The sequence goes on from NZ_CAWUDI010000010.1 coordinate 131,268, forward strand.
GTGCTATCTTACACTATGTAATATAAGCAATTCAAACGATAATATTAGCCGTTTTTTTTAGATACATAGTCTCAAAATTGATAACTATTATACATTTAAAAAACAAACAATATTAAATTTTCCTTAAGTTATACAAAGTGCGGTAACAACTACTGTAATTGTAGTATTGATAACTATTTAGATAAAATGTTCTAAAAATTAGATTTAAGATCAAATTTGGAAACCCTTGTATCAGCCCTGGAGAAAGCATTGTGGATAATAATGTGATTAAACTAGCAAAACTTTTTCCAGAATTTCGCGTATAATCAAGGTGAATTGTATGGGGAAACACGTTAGAGGGATCATCAAACCTAGACGAAAAGCCAACTTAATTTCAGGTATTTGAGGGTATGTCCGTCAATGCTATGTTTGATTAATTAAATTTATCGTCTAACAGTACTATGTTCAACAACTGAGATTAAATTGCTAGATATGCACTCTTGAAACCGTTTATCAAAGTTCTGTACCTCTGAAGGTAAATGTATATTCCTATCTAAAGATAGTTGAGTATATCTGGCCCGCTTCGTTACAGTTGATTACAAAAATTTTAGGAGATTTATATGCGAATAGCTCAAGTTGCTCCACTGTGGGAGAGAGTTCCTCCCCCCGGCTATGGCGGTGTTGAGTTGGTCGTAGGCTTGTTGACTGATGAATTAGTCCGGCGAGGACATGAAGTGACTTTGTTCGCTTCGGGAGATTCACTAACTTTAGCAAAGTTAGAGTCTGTTTATCCCCGCGCTTTTCGTTTGGAACCCTCTATAACAGAGTATTCTGCTTATGAAGCTTTACAGTTAAGTCGAGTCTATAAGCAAGCTAGAAACTTTGATATCATTCATTCTCACGTTGGTTATACTTCTCTTTTTCACGCTGGTTTTGTTGAAACTCCAACGATTCATACCCTACACGGTGCTTTTAATTCAGACACCAAGCAGATATATACCGAAGCACGCGAGCAGCACTATGTAAGCATTTCAGATGCCCAACGCGAGCCAATAAAGGAGTTAAATTATGCTGCAACAGTGTATAACGGTATCGATACTGAAAGCCATCGTTTTTACGCTGAATCGCAGTCTTCCCCCTATTTGGCATTTTTGGGAAGAATTTCTCCGGAAAAAGGTACTCACATCGCTATCGAAATTGCTCAAAAATCCGGCGTACCTTTGAAGATGGCTGGTAAAGTCGATAGAGTTGATGTGGATTATTTTGACAGCAAAATTAAGCCTCATATTGACGGCAAGCATATAGAATATTTGGGCGAAGCTAATCACTTCGAGAAAAACGAACTTTTGGGTGGTGCGATCGCCATGTTATTCCCTATAACTTGGAGAGAGCCTTTTGGATTGGTAATGACGGAATCGATGGCAGCGGGAACTCCGGTACTTGCGAAGCCATTGGGTTCAGTTCCAGAAGTAATTGCAGATGGAAAGACAGGCTTCTTATGCGACAGCGTTGATGATTTTGTTAAAGCTGTTCAACGTTTGGGAGAAATAGATAGAAGAGTGTGTCGCGCTCATGTCGAGCAGAATTTCAGCATCAAAAGCATGGTAGATGGTTATTTGGATGTTTACCGCAAAGCAATGGGTAATAAATTTGAAAAGAACGGTTATTCCCGTTTTTTGTCAAACCTACTTATGAGATAAATCTGTAGTGGATGAATTCAATATTTATTTAATTAACTTGAATTAAACTTGAATTAAACAGTTCAATTCATCCACTTTTTATCTAGAAGTGCATCTACCTCAAATTATTTTACTTTTGCTAAAATTCAGGTAATTACGGGTTATTCCAACTTAAGATTTACGATTATTTTGCTTGTTCCTTCTTGAAAAAATAGGTCGGGGCAATTTCATTTTTTGAATTATCTTCTGCTTGCTTCAAACTGGCAATTTTAAGTTGATAGATTATTTTATTAAAGTAGAAGTTATGAATCTAAAATTCTATGTCAAACAAAAGCCAATGACAGGATTTTCTATGATGCTTGTGACGAAAAGTTCGCTGTTTCTCTACCAAGACGATTTTTGATGATTCTTGCAGGCGTACCTACCGCAATAGAAAAAGGAGGAATGTTCTTATTAACAACGGAACCCGCACCAATAATACTTCCTTTTCCAATAATCACTCCATCTAATACCGTGACGTTGTGTCCTAACCAACAGTCATCTTCAATTACAATTCCCTCCCGAGTTATACCTTGTTCTTCAATAGGTATAGTGGGATCTGCAAAAATATGATTATTGGCAAATATTCCACAATGCGGTGCAATTAAACAGTTTTTACCAATTTTTATATCTCCCGTACCGCTAATAGTGACATAGGGACCTATATATGCATTTTCATCAATAATAATATGTGTATCGTTGAGCGAGCGAATATCTACACCACGTTCTAATCTAGCTCTATCTTTTATATGTACCTTATTATTCGGATGTCCTAAAGCATTGATTTGCACTCCTTTCAAAAGACTTACGCTATCGCCAATTTCAATGGAAGAAGTTCCAATTAGCTCTACAAAATGTTGAATATTAACAGATTTACCGAGTCGATTTAAAAGACTTCTATAAACCAAATTCCTTAACTTTTTACCCAAAAAAACATTCGGGATACCACCGAAAATAGTGGTGAGCAATCTTTCTTTCAAAGAGATTCTATTGAAGCTATTATTCTTTATCATCCTGATGACCCTTATAACTCATGTAAATTATCATCTCGACCTGTCAAAAAATAGAATCAAATAATTAACAAATAATTGACTATTAATTTTTTAACTACAAGTAAATAGATATAAATCGAAACTACTCATCATTCTGTATGTTATCTAATTAATTTATTTTATATTTACACGTACAGGAAAATAAAATATAAAAAAATATATAAAATTTATAACTATTTATCAATAGATTTTAAAATGGCTATTTTTATACTACCAAAAAATAATTAATGCAAAAATATGTTTTACGACTATCTGAAATAGGTCTAACAGGTTGTTAACCAGCTAATATTTTATATTAGAATAAGATATTAAATCATGCAAGCTATATTCAAGGCTTTTTTGCCTTTATTTGGGGAAGAGATTCAATTTTTATTTCTCTCCCCTAGTAAAACAATACCTATCAATAAGCGCCAGTTTTCTGCAAAACAACTCGTATAGTTTGCAGTAAAATTCTCATATCCAAAAGGATAGACCAGTTTTCAATGTAATTAATATCTAATTTGACTGCATCTTCAAATTTTTCGATGTTCGAGCGACCTGAAACTTGCCACAAACCTGTAATGCCTGGTAAAACTTCTTGTCGGATAAAGTGCGGCGGTTGAAATTTTTCAACATCTCTTAGAGGAAGAGGGCGAGGGCCAACTAAACTCATATCACCTAATAACACATTGAATAATTGCGGTAATTCATCCAAGCTGTAAAGACGTAAAAACTTACCAACTTTTGTGATCCGAGGATCATCTTTCATTTTGAACAGAACCCCATCTTTTATTTCATTTTCCGCTTCTAAATTTGCCTGTAATTTCTCCGCATTCGTTACCATAGTGCGGAATTTCCAAATTTTAAATTTTTTACAGTGTAAACCAATTCGCTCTTGTCTAAAAAATATTGGGCCGGGAGAATCTAGTTTAACTAGTAAAGCAATTAACAGATATAAAGGCGAAAACAGTATTAATAAAACAATGGAACAACAAAGGTCAAAACACCGTTTAATCCAAAAGTCGCTACCTGCAATAATTGGTGCTGGAATTGTTAGACAAGGAATATTACCAATTTTCCAAAGTGTAGATTTAGGATGATAAATGCGATCGGTTGTTGGCAATATGCGTAAAGTAATACCAGCAGTTTGGAAATGCCAGCAAATATACAGTCTATTTTTGATTGCGTTCCAAGAGACAAATGTCTCAACGATACCCTGTCGCTTAAGAAATTCAAAAGTTGCTTCTCGATTCTCTCTATCTAGACTTTCTGAGTCAACAACGCCTTCAAGGGTATAACAATTTTCCTTCTGAATGAACCTTACATAATCGTCTCGATCCTCTGGATCGGTAATTACAAAAATCGGATAGCGAATTGCCCCTTTTTTACGCAATAGTTTAGTTGAGAAATCAAATATCAAGCGTCCCGTGCAGGTAAAAGTTACCGATAGTAGCCAAGATATTAAAAAGCTAGATCGGGAAACGTAACCATCTGGTTCGTACAAAAAAGCAATTAATAGTAAGAAAATTTCTGAAAGGGTAACGGCTTTGATTAAAGCAGTATAATTACGACGATAAATACCGGGGGAATATAAACTCTTGGTCGCAATCATGCCAATGCTAACGATCAGAATTAGGAGGATAAATGAAGGCTTTTTCGTCCAAGGTGATTCTAAAAACGTACCGAAATTGATTGCTAAAGTCCATGCTAAGCTCAGAGCAATCATATCTAATGAAACAAGGGTTATAACTCGCAGGAATCTAACTGCAATTCCTTTTTTTAAGTTTGCACCTTTTGCTGACCTTAAGTCAGGTCGAAGATTTACTACTGGTAGAGAACGATAAGCCATAGTTAGTATTACACCTGTATTAAGACTACTTGCCCGGTTGTTATAAATTGCTAATTTTCGCGATATAAAACCTTGCTTCATTCACTTGAAACAAGATTTGTATATAGCTATTTGAGAAATATCATTAGGTTATTATTAAAATCAAATATTAAAAATAAATATTTAATTAAGCTTTAATAAATAACCATATTGTATCAATATAGTACAATTATTTATTTTACTTAAAAAGTAAAATAAAATGTTTTTTAAGGTTGATAGCTTTAATATCAAATGAACTAAGAGCAATCGAGTTAATTTGATAAAAATATGCAATCTATCTTAATATATTGAGGATGCTTTACCGCCCTTTTTGAAAATTTTTACGAAACGTTCTTTGAGAAGACGGTAGAAAAATAGCGGATTACCCACAACATAACGCTGCCACAATCGTTTAGGTTCGGTAAACATTCGCGATAACCATTCAAGCCCGCGATTCGTCATCCAACGAGGGCCACGATATACTGCACCCGTATAAAAGTCTAAGCAGGCACCCAAAGGTAAAAAAACTTTTGCATTGATTCGGTCGAAATTATCAATAATCCAGCGTTCTTGCAACGGCATTCCGAAGCCAACGTATAATACATCCGGCTTAAATTGATTAATTTCATTCACAACATATTCATTTTCTATGCCAGATTTATGAAAGTAACCGTGATGTCCTTTTACTTTTAAATTGGGCGCAATGATTTGCAATTTATTTATTGCTTGATCGACAACACCAGGCTTACCTGCAAGCAAATACAGCGAAATATTCTCTCGTTCGCAAGCAGAAGCCAAGTTTTCTATGTAATCGGGACAAGTCATGCGATGTTCCGAATTTACACCGCAGCCGCACATTTTTGCACCTAATAATACGCCAAATCCATCGCAAAAGACTAAATCCGACCTGTTAATAAAATCTTTGTACCAAGGCATTTCGCAGGCAAAATTCATTGCCCGAACGTTAACATTTCCTACCACTGTTTTTTTGTCAATACTTGCCGAGCTAACGATGAAATTAATTAATTCTTGGACGCTGACTTTATGAAACTTTGTGCCAAGCAATTCTACTTCATCAAATTGGTTGATGCAGATGTTATTTGTAGACATTATTTTTGATTAAAATTATCTCAAGTAGTTAATTATTCAGTTATTTACCGTAGTAAATTCCTCTCCCATTGGTGCCAATAAAAACCAAACCAAACTCTGTGGAACTAGCTTCCATCACGTTTGGATCGTTACCGATAGGTTTGTTTTTATCGCCTATTCTTTGCCAATTTTGTCCATTATTTAAAGAACGAAATATACCTTTACCTTGGTTAGCAATTTCTCCATATAGATATAGTGCGTTACCTTTATTTCCGGTTTTAGGCTTGCCTAATGCAATCAAATATGCTCTATTTACTTCTCTAATTTGCCTAAAATTATTTCCTCCGTCGGTTGAGTGGAAAAGTCCTCGATCGTCGAGACTCAGCCATAATTCACCTTTAACTCCTGAAACAGTTTTTAAAGAGTGCCAATCTGCATGGGGTAGCGATTCAGAAACGACTTCAAAAGATTTACCACCGTTACTGCTGCGATAGACTTTTTCGTCGGCATAATAGTAAAACGTATTGCCATCAACTTTGTCTGCTACTAAAGGTTGCGTCCAATTCCAAGTACCCTCGAAGCCATTTGGCAGACCAGAAACCGCCAGCCAAGAAGCACCACCATCCGTTGTTCGCAGAGGTTGAGTACCGCTGAGGGTAACAACGAATAAATTGGGATCGGTTGCAGACATGGCTACTCGCGTCGCCATTTGATTTTTGGGAAAACTCGAAAACTTATTCCAAGTTTTTCCACCATCGCTAGAAGTTGCGCCGCTATAAATATTGTTATGACGACTTCCTCCCACTCTTACCATGTTTAAAGGGTTTTTTTGACTGTAAGCAATGCTATAAGTATCTTGAAAATCATGAGGTTTGCTACTCAACATTTTCGACGGATAAGCATTTAGTCCTCGGTCATGGTAGAATCCCTCAACATCTACCAAACCGCTGATTAATGCTCCGGAGGGTGTTGAAACCAAGGTAAAGGTGACAATTTCTTCATGTCCACGCTGGTAGTTTGTCCACGCAACCGGATTGCGATTAATATTGTCAGTTCGCCATATTCCGTACCAATCTGTTAGCCAAACCCTACTTGTATTCCAGGGGTCAAATTCGATACTGGCTACCGAAGGTTTTGACTTCATATAGTCAGACCACCACGAAACTGTATTATTGGCTTGCCGTTTCTGCTGAGTCCATTTACTTCCACCGTTCAAAGAACGAAATATCTGTGTATATGAGTCACTATAAGTAGCAACCATAACATCATCCCTGTTTTTAGGATTAACGCTAACAGCGTTGAAAGCTAGTTTGTTTTCCTGGGGAGTAATATCTTTCCAACTACCTTTGACAAACTTGCTAACACCTTGGGCATGAGTTACATATAAAGTATTCTCATTTCCTATGGCGATACGGTTGACTTCGGCGGGACTTTGTGGAATTTCAACCCAAGTTTTACCCGTATCAATCGATTTGTAGATTCCATTTTTATGAGCTAGTGCATATATAGTTCCTTTTGTGTATCTATCAAAAGTTATAGCGTTTATGCCAATATCGTCATTGAGTCTGGGAAACGATTTGACTTTAGTCCAACTCTGACCAGCATTATCTGACTTCCACAGCCCATCTTGACGGGAACCAAAAAATAGATTTTTAGAGTTGAAAGGATTAACCGCTAATCTTTCACCAGTCCATCTTTGTGATTCATTGCCACCCATTTTCAAGTCCAGATTCAGCTTAGTCCAAGTTCTGCCCCTATCTAAAGATTTAAGAATTGTACCTTGAGGCTGCCACCAATCAGCAGTATATTTGCCTACAGCAATGTATACAATATTAGTGTCTTTCGGGTCAAGTGCTAAAGCTTCTCCTCCAAAGTAATTGCTATTAGCCTTCGTAAATTGTTCGTTAAGCGGTATCCAAGTTGAATCAGCGGGATTCCACCGATAAAAACCACCAATATCGGTCTTTATATATACTAAATTACGCTCTTTTGGGTGAAGGTAAACTCCAGTTACATAACCTCCTCCACCGATAGCAACATTCGCAGTACCTAAAGCAGGATACTGTTGAGAACCAGCTTTCGCTACAGTAATTCGTTGGAATATATTGCCAACAAATCGATCGGAATCAAAGGAAAATTGAACTAATAATGTAGCTAGAAGAGCGATAAACGCAATGGTAAATATTTTACCCTGACGACGATTAAGTAGATTGAAGAAACGCATTTTTAAAATCAATAAATATATGTATTACAGCGATTCTATATATTTGGCAATGATTTCAGGTAAAAACTTGTAGCAATCTTACATATATAGTTGTTTATGATGCTTCTCTCAACTTATCTTTATTAATAGTTTTCTGTTGTAAGTTGCCAATTATCTTCAAAGCGAACAATTTGATTTTCTCGTATAAAGGCTTCGGTACAACACAAAGTAAAAGAGCAGCAGCAATAGTTTCAAAGGTACGTTGAAAATCTTCTATAATAATGGGCCAATAATTAACAATCGAACAGCAGATCAATTTTAAAGCTACAGTGCCCTTATTAACAGTAATTGCTCTCCTTGCTACATACCTCTGATGATAAGCCCTCGCAGGTTTTAACCAACGTGCCATTTGCTCTGGAGCATAAGTATAAGTTTTTTCAAATAAATCTTCTCTTGTATCGAGCATCATTTTGAGGTTAGTTGATAAACCTTGAGAATGGACTCGGTAAAGAGTTAATGGTTGAGCAATTCCTGCAAATTTCCAGTCGGTTTTAATCGCTATTCTTACCCAACATTCAATATCTTCAGATAGCGCAAAAGTATCGTCAAAATAATAATCTTCGACATAACCGTAAATATTATCTTGAAACTTGATATCTTCAAAAACAGCTTTTTTGAACACCGCAGCAGAACCATTTCCAATTGGGCTACGACAAAGAATATCGAGAGGAGTAATATCTTGAAGTTTAGTAATTTGATAAATACCTAGAGGTTTATCTGTTTCATCGATAAAAGCAGAACGACTAAAACTTACTCCTACATCTGGATGACTTTCCAAATGAGCAATATGCTTTGTTAACTTTTCTGGCAACCAAATATCATCAGCATCTAAAAATGCGATATACTCACCGCTAGCATGACGGATGCCTGTATTTCTCGAACCAGGTAAGCCTCGATTTTTTTGATGCAAAATCTTAATTCTGGAGTCAGTAAACTGCTCGCAAACTTTAACGCTATTATCGGGAGATTCATCATCAACAATAATAATTTCTAGATTGTCATATGTTTGACTTAAAACAGATTTAATGGTTCTTCCAATATATTTTTCCGCATTGTACAGGGGAATAATCACAGATACTTTTTTGCTGATTGTTTGCTGATTCATAATTGTTTGGTAGATGTAACTGCACAAAAAAAACTTCTAGCAAGTCAAATACTAGCAGAATTTTGGTTGCGTAAATATTTTATTTGCATCGATATCAACTAAAATAACTAATGAAATGCATAAATAAAAATGCATTTTTTTTATTTTAGGAAAGTTAAATCCTGTCTGACTAAGCTTTAACTCAATTAGTTTGTAACCTGGGGTCGGCAACATTACGAATAGTGGGACTTTGGTTTAAAATGCTAGAAGCAATTTTTGGAGTAAGTATTTGTAATATCAGCAGCTTCACTAATAATAACTGACCCTCTTTGCTTAATAATATTTTCGGAGAAAAACGAATAGCTTTCCATAATTTTTGAGTAGCTTGTTTAACAACTTTCTCATCAGTGGCTCGACTTAAGTAAAGTCGTGTCATAAATAAATAAATATAAGCAAAACCTCGATTATTCAAGTATTGTAATTCTAACGGTGCCGATTCAAACGCTCTTTCTAAAACCAAAGTTTGATATTTTTCCATCACATCAAGCTTGCTTGACATAGCCCCCGAAGATAATCGATAAATAATTTGAGGTTTAGGAACAACTACAAAATCCCATTTCGGTGCTAATCGCAACCAATAATCCCAGTCTTCACAAGATTTCAAACTCTCATCAAAATAGCCTACTGATTCAATCGCTTGTTTACGAATAAGTACGTTTGAGCCACTGGCGATAAAATTACCGACTAATAAATTGGGGTAAACATTACCTTGAAAACTTTCAGATACACCGGGATGAAATGAATTTCCATTATTTCCCATACAAATCGTCCAGCTGTAAGCAACTCCTGCTTGAGGATTTTTTTGTAAAGCTTGAAGTTGCAGTTCTAATTTATCGGATGTCCATAAATCATCAGCGTCGATAAAAGATAAAAATTCTCCTGTAGCACGAACGATACCGCGATTGCGGGCTGCTGGTAAACCCCCATTTGGGTAAGAATAAATTTTTAATCTTTTGTCTTGTACGGTTTCTAATAACTCTAATGTTCTATCGGTAGAACCATCATTAATAACTATTAACTCAAAATCCGAAAAACTTTGCTGTAACACTGAAGTAATGGTTTCGGAAATTGTATTTTGAGAATTATAGGCTGGTACAATAACTGATATTTTTGGCATTATAATTTACCTACTTATTGATTTTTGGTTGTAGTAAAAAACTAAATTGCGAGTGAATTGTTTATTTTTAGATAAACGCTTCACTCGCAATCGCTCGAATTATTTGTTTCTATTTAGAAGGATGAAACTTGAAGTAAACTCGGAGAAACTTTCACCTAATTTTATAATTTGATAGATTCCATATAACTTTGTTGGTTAGCGAGACATTGATTAGAAGGAATATCTATCTTTATATCTATGTCTCTATTTGTTAATATTCTACGATCAAGTTGATCTAAAACTGTACTATCTACATTCATATCAAACTTGCGAGCAAAATGAAAATTATCCTGAGTTAAAGCCAGAAAATCTTTACTAGTTAGTATGCGTGGATGTCCGTGACGACTATCAGCAAAGTCAGTATAACGAAAATTAGTATTACATAAGTTGAATTTTTTACTATTCACCAGCACTGTTTGTATTAAAGATTCTTCAGGAATGAAAGTCTTTTTGTAATAATCTAATACTTGGGTATTTTCGCTAACAAAGTTATATAGATATGTCGCACAGTTTCGAGATAGTGTAGTAAAAAAAGATCCTCCATAACAACTGAAATGTTTATTAAATAAACGATTAAAGTTTTTCATTCCAACTATCAATCCATAAGAATAATCTAATCGAACAAAAGGTTGGCAATTGTTAACTATATGTTTAATCGGTCTTAACATATACTTTTGCCGAGGCGATAAGTATTCTTTAAAATGTTTATAGCTGTATAAATATCTAGTATTTACTACTTTTCTACTCCAGGGACTCTGCTTTGAATATACATCATAATACTCTACAAAACCGTCATAATCTGTACTAGATAAAAATTTTTCAACTTTGTCAAGAGGTTGGGTAGGGTAATCTTGACCTGTCAGATTAATTAGCCAGTCAAAATGAATATTTTGATTAAATAACCAACCAATAGCATCAAAAAAACCTTGAATGATGCCGAAGCTACCCATCATTACCCCATTATTAGGAATTACTTCAACATTCTCAAGCTTTTGGAATAAGCTGATATTCAAATTACAACTATTAAAGTTATGACTTACAACTATAAATGAATTAGAACTTGTATTCTTAATTAATTTAACAAGTCTGTATATTTGCTCTGGATTCTTATAAGTCTGAATCAAATAACATATTGTCATATTATTTTGTTTTCTCCAAGATGCTTCCTGTCAAAAAGAATACTTCATAAATCCTGTAAATTAGCAAACATCTGTTAAATACATAAAATTTTTATCTAATCTTTACACAACTTGAGAAAATTTACGTAAGTTTACATAATTCAAAATCTGAGCGCCGTAAACTGCTAGGATTGTCACCAACGTTGTCCCTGGCTCTCTTATTACCAGTCGCCAATCTGAATTTAATGCCCGATTTAAAAAATCAACTCCAACTTTTGGCGAAAGACGCAGGCGGAAAGCTCTACGTGCTAAGTAGCGTAGATGATTGCTTCTAGCTCTACAATAATGTTGATCGACTAATTCGGGTGCATTTGCTCTAGCTTTATCCATCAAAGTTTCCCAGCCCTCTTCCATTTTGTACAGTTGTGATGATAGACCTCCTTGTGTTGTTCTATACCCAATAAGTACTTGTTCGATTCCTTCAATTTTCCAATGGCTACAGACAACCCGAAACAGAAAATCCATATCTTCTGAATAGCTCATGGTGCAATCGAAGCAGCCGATATCCTCAAAAACTTGCCGACGAACCACGATATTTGATACTGTCATGGTGGGATTTTCGTACAAAAAATGCTGGGGTTGTAGTTTGGTTAAACGCCCTCTAGCGATTTTTCCGGTATGACTTCCATCAGGATTTAAAAATTCTACTTTTGCATAGCTAACGCCTAAATCGGGATTTTTTTCCAAATGCTCCAAATGGAATTTTAAGTTTTTAGGGAACCATTTATCATCTGCATCAATAAAAGCAATGTATTTGGATTGAGAAAGATTAATTCCTTGATTACGAGTTGCCGATACTCCTTGATTACATTGAACTAAAACTTTTACTCTTTCGTCTATTTTGTTGTATTTATCGGCAATTGCAGCAGTATCATCTGTAGAACCATCATCAATAATTATGAGTTCAAAATTAGTAAAAGTTTGACTTAAAACCGATTCAATTGTCTGTGATAGATATGCAGCAGCGTTGTAAGCTGGCATAACTACTGTAAATGCAGCACTCATGATTTTTAATTAAGAATATTGTTGGCAATTGGGAAAATTTAACGTTTAGAAGACTTGATTTTGGGTTTCGATTGCTTAAATGCTACCGAATCTTTGGCGAATACAAATTTTGTTGCCCAAACGGTAAACATTGGCATTGCTAAAGCGTGAGAAATTAATACGGATACTGCGACTCCATAAATTCCCCAATTCATACCAATTAATAATGAGGTAACAAAGATTGCGGTAAATAGTACGCTCCAGCGCAAATTAATCCAAGCTTTATCTAACGATTGCAGTAATAAAGCCGCTGCTGTACCGAATGGACGGGGTATGGCAGAAAGACAAATTATTACCAAGATGGGCACTGCCATTCTCCACTTTTCACCAAAAATAATCGGTACGTAAAACGGAGCTAAACTTGACTGAAGAATAACTAAAGGAATTATCACCAAGCCGATTGTTTTCAGACTGTGAAAATATTTTTGCTTAAATTCACCGAAGTTATGTCTCGCCGCACAAAGATGTGGATAAAGTGGCCAAACCATGATATTTGTGACGTTTAAACTGATACCTAAACCAGCATTAAAAGCAAAAAAATAAATTCCTAAAGCTTCAACCCCTAAAACTCTTCCTACTAATAAATAGTCAATATTTGCTCTAAGTTTCTCTAACAATTCATAACCAAGTACGTCTTTACCAAAATCAACTATTTCTTTCCATCTTTTCAGACTAAAAGACATTTTTGGTCGCCAAGATACGTTGATATGAGTAACTACTATCCATACTGGAGTTGTAAAAAGTCCGGGCAATACTAAAGCCCACATACCCATTCCTGCAAGCGCAAATGCTGGAATCAGAATGTTATTCAGCATTGATTGAATTGCCGTACTGATTGCCGTAATTTTTAGTCTATTAGCTCTATCTATTAATGCATTATGAACGGCGAAAAACGGCAACATTAAGTAGACTAAACTGTATACGCAAAGTGGTAATATTAGTTTTTCTTCGTTATAAAACCATGCAATAGGAAAAGCCGCAATGCATTGAATTAGAAATAGTGAAATGCATAAAATCCAATTTAACCAGTAGGCTGTATTGCAAAAGACTTCTACATCTTCCTCATCAGCTTGTACAATTTTGCCGCCAATTCCGGCTCTGAGGGTAAAAACCGTCGTAAATTCATTTATAGTTAGAACAACTGCTGCTAATCCGTAATCTTGGGGACTCAGAGCGCGGGCTAGTACTACTGTTGCTCCCAAACGGAATACACGATTTACTAATTCGGCAGCCCCAAGCCAACCAATATTGCGGATGAATTGGTTTGATAACTGTTGCTTAATTTTTTCAATTATCATCTATTTAATATTGGTAGAACGAAATGATAGCATTAGTTTTTATTTCTTTATAGGACTTAATAGAGCCCCCCTTTTTAAGGGGGGTTGGGGGGATCGGAAATGTTTGAAACACTCTATTTTCGTTATTGCTGCGTAAGTCCTACTTTAATGAAATGATTTTTAATTATTAGGTATCACCCATAATTTTCAAAAATGACCTAATAAAAAATATAGCGGTTTTCGCTTGAGTCAAATACATTTGAAACCTCACCCTCGTTCCCTCTCTTTGTTAAGGAGAGGGATGTCCGTCAGCACAGGGTGAGGTTAAACATAGAAAGTAATACTAAGCTAAAATAGGGTTTTTAAACTTTTGCTTAATTTTTGAATCTTTAAAAGCGATTCCCATAATTATTAAACCAGGCCAAATAATATAGCCTAAAATATCTATTTGTTCTCCAAGAGAAAATACGAGTAATACTAGCAAAATGCTCAAAGATGTTTCGGCAAGTTTACTATGACGAGCTTTAATTAATAATTCAATCAAACTCCATAATACAGGAACTAATAAAGCCATGAAGCCTACTAATCCCTTGGTATACAACAGCCCAACCCAAGTATGGTGAGAACCAATGGGTAAATTTGCTAAAACTGGCGGTCCTGGTTTTTGTGTTCCGTGACCCCAAATAGGAGCTTCTTTCCAAGCTTCCATTCCCACTCTTTGTAAAGCAGCACGAACCCTTGAAGAATCTGCTCTGGAACTGTAGAATGTATCAACAAATTCTGTAGCAGCATTTGACAGTTGAGTACTAAAAATTCCGGCAATAAAACTAACTATTCCGGCTGTTATTTGTACTTTAGGGCGAGCAAAGTTTTTTAAGCCCCAAATAATAATTAATACTAGTGGTAGACAAACAAGAGCGGCTCGTGAAAGAGATACAATATTCATCGCGATCGCGCCAACTATACCAATGTATCTCCACTTTTTATTCGACTCTTGCAGCACCATAAAAAAGTACACATTGCTAACTAAACCTAAAGCAGGACACCAAGGAGTAAATAAAAATAAACGGACGTTATCAACGCCATAGTCTGACGTGTAAAATCCGACGTTATGAAAAATTGGTCCGTTTTGAATCAATCTTTCGATGGGAGAAGTATAAAGAATCTCTGGTAAATTTGCTGCGTAGGCTGCATAAGCAATCGGAATTGCGATTAAACTTTGCAAGCATAATATACATATCGCTCGGTAAATCAATTTTGGTCTGATATTTAAACAGCCGCCGAGCAGAAACAAAGGTATGATTGCCGTACTCGTTAACCAGCCTAAAATAGCTCTTAAAATAGCAGTTCTTCCTAAATTAAAATCTGTTATACCGGCGTAAGTTGCTAATAAAGTAATTAGCGAATAGACTCCCCACAGCCATGTTATCCACGGAATGCGAATCTTTTCTTCAGGTGGAGTTTTTTCAGTTTGCAGCAAAACTTTAAAAACTAAATACCCACCTAATACCCATGCTAATCCTGAATAAACGGGAAACAGCAGACCTAATGCGTAGATACCATAGGTGCCGATTATTACGTACCAAATTATACTTTCTTCCAAGTTTTGGGGTTTCACGATCTAATAATAATCTTCTACAAATTCCGGATATTCTGTATATTCTCGAAGGTGTTTTTCTTGTTTTTGCTGTTGTAATTTAGCTCTCCATAGTCCAATAACTCCACTACTAAACAGTAAAGAGCCTAATGTTGCACCTAACAAAAGCAAATTCTTTTTCGGTGCAGATGCCTCATCTGGTAAACTTGGTGTGGCAAGAATCTGAATTTGCGGATAAGAAGAAGAAACGCTAGTTTTTGCCAAGTCTAATCTTGCAATAGTTGATGAAAATACTGCTTCGGCAACCTGTACGTCTCGTCTTATATCCTCCATCACAAACTGCTGCTGCGATAATTTTTTCAACCTCTCTTCTAGCTGAGGAATTTGTGTATCTAAAGAATTTACTTGAGCTTTTATTCCTTGCTTGGCTACGTTTGTTGTCACCAATTGTTCTGATAAAATCGCGCGTTTAGAACCAGACGATTCATTATTACTAAAGTTGAGTCTAGTAACTAACGCCATACTTATTGGACGATTCAACAGAGTTTGCGCTCTTTTTAACAGAGCAGTTTGGGCTGCTTGCTGTTCTGTTTGAAGGTTAATGACAGTTGGATGATCCTGGGTTAATTTAGCGGTTGCTTTGATTAAATCGCTATTGGCATCGCTATAATTTTTCAAATAATTCTGAAAAAGTGGATCGGCTTGTAGAACAAAAGCATCTGAGGCTTGACTCGAAGACAGACTGAGATTATCCGATAATTCCGAAACCTGAGCGATTGACTGTTGCTGTTGGGCTGCTAGTTCGCTACGCTGTCTGCGTAACTCTTCTATGTTAACGGCCAAACTTTTAAGTTGTTCTTCGGAATTTAAACCAGAATCAGCTTTGAAATTACTCAGCCGTCTCTGAGCAGTTTTTAACTTTTGCCGCGACTCTTCCATCCCATTTTCTAAGCGTGCTTTTTGCTGAGCTATTTCTTCGGTTCTTAACTGCTCTAATTTCGCTTCAAATGTATTTTGTAAAGCTATAGATTTTCTTCTCGCTGTTTGGGGATTGGAACCTTGAAATTCAAACGTCATTAAAGATGTATTGTCAACTATCTTAATTCTAGGCTTGCCGAATTCTTGTGCTGGCATACCCACGATTCTAGCGGCTGCTTTTAATACTTGGTCGCTACTGGCGATCGCCTTATAGTTTTCTCTAGGATCGTAATTTGCTCCGGCATAAGCTGAATAGTTTTGGGATGTTGCTTGTCCAATATTAGGAAGGTTGATATTAGAGGTTGAACCCGAACCAGGAATGTTAACTGCCCATTCACTGACGTATTTTGATTTGGCTGTAGCTAAATACATTAAAGCACCACTCCAAATACCCGCATTAACTAATACTAAGGTAAGTATATAAAATACTCCAGATACTTTGGGCGCTACTTGCCTTTTCTTTGTACGGGATGGGGTTTGGTTAAAAGAAGCTGTTGTTGGTTGTTCAACGCTTACTATTTTCCCGTTTTTAAATTTTACAAACGGATTCCTGTTCAAAGTAACACCTCTTATGCCTTATGCCCTATTTAACTTTTTTCAGATTATATTAATCTGTTGTTCCTAGAATTCAAGAAGTTGAATGAAGCTAGCATATATCAAATTAGTTAAGGAAGTTAAACCCTAATGAAAAATATTTGTCTTGTTTAACTCTTGAACGGTTCCTTCAAACTTATGAAAATGAATTCCGGACTACTACTTTTAGAGGTTTTTATAGCTCACCATTCGTGAATGTCTGCGAGTAAATTCGCTAACACTAGGATTACCTCTAGTTTCGTCTACTCCTACAGCTTGTTCCCATAATTGAGGTGGTGCTAAAGAAATTGAATATAAGCTACGTCCAGCATTTTTGTCCGAATTTTTATTCAGCTTTTCGACACGATACCATTTTGTTTGCTGGCATTCATCGCACCAAAATGCTTCTAACCATTCATCTTCTAAAAGTACTGCGGTTTGACTTGCGATCAATATTTTGGCATTCTGTCGTCCTATTCCTTTTTGTTGAAGTTGTCCGGGATGGGAAGCAAACAATCTATATTTTTGGCTGACGCTGTGTAAATAGCATCCATGAACCGGACAATATATAGCCCTTCTCTGAGAACGCTTTCGATTGCGATCGCATCTTTTAAGCAATTTAAAATCTTTCATACACACACTTTCATCCGATAACTATACGCCTTTAAAGAAACTGCACCGGAATAAAATTTTAACTCGGTACGCTTCTTATACTTAAGTTAAGGACTATGCCTAACTTAACTTTTTACTCAGACGGAAACCAGATGCACGCAATTTTATAATTTATACGACCTACAGAAGATAATATTCAACCTTCTTTTTCCCAAGTTTTTTCTCGATCTTAAAATTAATCAAGTATCTCAATTTGATTAACAGTAAGATAAATGCAATTGAATTTGTATTCAAAAAGTGGTAATCTATACTTTACATTAGTCATAAGGCATAAGCTTCCCGTCCTAATTTTTGTACGTACCAATTTAACCTTTTTGGTGCTTTTTTACTAATTCAAACAGAATTTATTTACAGCAATCATACAGTACTTGTATATTTTTTTGCAAGCAAATGATTTACATTCAAGATTTGAAATATAAATTATCCATTTTGCAATGCTTTTAAGTCAAAACATAAGTCAAAAAAAACGGTTCATCGGTACTTGCCATGCTAATTAAACATCTAAAAAAAGGAAACTCTTAACAGGCAATAGGGAACAAAAGACAAAGAAGTTATGAATAAAGAATATTAGAAATAAAAATGCATTAACTCCTTGCATGATAAGCGTTCCAATAATTTTTGTTCAATGTTTAGCAATCTTTAGCATACTTTAGAACTGAAAAACTAAAAAAACCGAATTATGTCTTCTTGCAACGCTAATTAATAATAATCTTTAGTGCCGTCTTCATTCGAGATCGTAAATATGTTAGACGCGGATTTCACAACTACACATATTGATTCAAAATTCTACCCTCGTTACCGCTGTAATAATCAACTTACAGCACCAACATAAGGCAGTTTCAGAGGGGCTGAGATCAATTAGACCGTCAAAGCCCTACTCCACAATGTAAAACGTACATTAATTGTCTTAAAATGTAATTAAGAACACCAAAAATACACTAACCGGATAATTTCGCATCCAATTTTTCAATAAGAATGCAGACATACAATGATTCAGACTTTGTACATCATTTTAAATGCATAATTTTGATTTAAAGCGAAGTGAAACGATCGGTAAGTTTAAATTCCATTAAAGCTCTCTAAATTTAATCAAGAAAAGGGGTTTTTCTCCGATCGAGGTTAACCGAACTTTAACAGTCCTTAAATAATTATTCCTCCTGTGTATTGTATTTGACATATCGAAATTTAACAATGCTTGCGACCGTGTAACAATACCTTCGCTTCATACTTCACAATATCTTGATATTGACTTTACAATATCTTGATACTGAGTTCATAAAGATTCATTTCAATACATACCAAACCTTGGAAGAGGCTTGTAAGACATATAGGGTTTTTCATGTTGAGAATAGTCTTTATATTCTTCTCAGTAATTATACAGTATCTTGATAATTTGTTTCAAATATATTTTCCGATTTTGTTTTTAATAATAAAATCTACTATAGAAATATTGTGACCATTATTTCAGATAAATTTATGTCTATATAAAGTAGTAATTGTCAGGTTTTATAATTAAGTCTTGGATGCTTTTCGAGCAATATTGCTACGTATTTGACCATTTATCCTACTTATCTTATTAAGATTGCTTTTTTGGCATTGCCAACGATGTTTATGTTCTCGCATTTTTAAATAATCAATAAATAATCAAAATCATTTACGGCTAATTCCATACAATGGATTGACAATTAAAGATTATAGTAAATATATAATTTACGAATAGAAAAGTTACTCTTATTAGTAAGGGTGCTGTAAATAACAATATTAAAATTAGATGTTTGGGATACAGAAATAGCTTTTTGTACAGTGTAGGATGTTTGTTCTTGTTTGCCAGATCCCACAATCATCAATTTAATAGCTAGTTACTTATTTGTATATATGCATATTTGGTTAAATACTTATAATTACTTTATTTTCGGCTTGGCAATTACCGAGTAGGAGTGTGTTGAAGGTAATAATAAAAATTAATTGGCGTTGCTGTTAGCGTAACGTGCCGTTAGCCATATCCGGATATAAATTTGAATGTAAAGACGCGATACTATGAGCCTATGGTGTTGACTCTGTACCTTTTTAAAAGATAAAAATTCATGCAAAAAGTGCGTTGGTGTTCATGCGGAAGCCCTCTCCCCCTCCCCTCTGCCCTTCTCCTGGAGAGGGGTGCCCTTTAGGGCGGGGTGAGGGCGGGAACTGGTGTGGCATAAAAGTTGTATGAACTTTAAGCGCGAAAATCTTATCAAAGTCAACACCCTACTATGAGCGTCTCTACAAGCGTTTACGTTTAAGTTATCCAACTTCGCTATGACCTTGCGGTCACGCTACACTAACATATATCAAATCAGCAACGCCAATAATCGCCATATCCTCAAATATTATTTGGATTTGGGTTTGAATGTAGAAGCAACGTGCAACTCTTTCAATTGAGAAGCATCTACAGCTGAAGGAGCATCAGTTAACAGGCAGCTTGCTTGCTGAGTTTTGGGAAAAGCAATCACATCTCGAATTGATTCTTCGCCAGCCAACAACATAACTAATCTATCCAAACCGTAAGCTATACCACCGTGGGGAGGAGTACCGTATTCAAAAGCTTCTAAAAGAAAGCCGAATTTGTTGTATGCTTCATCAACTGATAAGCCAATTGTGTCAAATACTTGTTCTTGAACTTCTCGTTGATAAATCCGCAAGCTACCACCGCCAATTTCAAAGCCATTAAATACCAAATCGTAAGCTTGAGCGCGAGCGGTTTTTAAGTCTTCTAAATCGTCAGGATGGGGGGCAGTGAATGGGTGGTGTAGTGCTTCCAAGCGTTTTTGATCGGCATTCCATTCAAACATCGGGAAATCTGTAATCCAAAGTAAGTTGATTTTATCGGGTTCGATTAACTTAAATTCCTTGGCTACAAACTGGCGCAGTCTATCTAAGGTTTTATTAACAGTATTAGAGTCAGCAGCAGCGAAAAGTAATAAATGTCCGGGTTTTGCGTTGGTGCGCTGCAAAATTTCTTGTTTTTGTTCGTCGCTCAAATTATCTTTGATTGCACCTATGGTATCAATTTCACCGTTTTCTTTGACGCGAATGTAAGCTAAACCTTTAGCACCGGCTTCGCTAGCTTCTTTAAACATATCGCCACCCGGTTTGATACGGACATTAGAAATTACATCGCCGCCAGGGATGGGAAGAATTTTGATAATTCCGCCTTTAGCAACAGCATCGCGGAATACTTTGAAACCGCTGTCTTTGAGTAAATGCGAGACATTAACTAGTTCCAAACCGTAGCGTGTATCGGGTTTATCGCTACCATAGCGTTCCATTGCTTCGGCATAGGTGAGACGAGGAAAAGCAGGTGGTAAATCGATGTTTTTAACAGTCTTGAAAATATGAGCGACCAACTTTTCATTGAGTGCGATAATTTCCTCAACTGACATGAAACTCATTTCCATATCTAGCTGAGTAAATTCCGGTTGTCTATCAGCGCGTAAATCTTCATCGCGGAAGCAGCGGGCAATTTGATAATATCGATCGGTACCCGATACCATAAGAATTTGTTTGAATAATTGCGGCGACTGGGGTAAAGCGAACCAATCACCAGCATTAACGCGACTTGGCAAAAGAAAATCCCGTGCCCCTTCCGGAGTCGAACGAGTTAGTATGGGAGTTTCAATTTCGATAAACCTTTCTTCGTCTTCCAGGTAGCGGCGAATAGCTTTAACAACTTGATGGCGTAACTGTAGATTACGCGCCATGCGTTCCCGACGCAAATCCAAATAGCGATATTTTAACCGTAAATCTTCCCGCACGGGTTCGGTGTCGGCAGTAGAAACTTGGAAAGGTAACTGCGATCGCACTGCATTTAGCAGTTCAATATTATCAATGTAAATTTCAATTTCACCAGTAGGTAAGCGAGGATTGAGAGAATCATCCGGGCGTTGGCACACTCTACCAGTGACTTTAACAACATACTCCGAACGTAAGGTGTTAGCTTGTTCGTAAGAATCAGGAGTACGTTGTGGATCGCTAACAATTTGGACAATGCCAGTGCGATCGCGCAAGTCTAAGAATATCACACCACCATGATCGCGGCGACGGTCAACCCATCCATATAATGTCACAGTTTCTCCGATACTAGATGAACGGATTTCGCCGCAATAGTAAGTTCGCATAATTATTACTTCTTAGTAGTCGAGCAGGGATTTTCAACTTTGAGTGAAAACTTTAATATTATATGAGGAAGGTGGTTAGTTGTTAGTGGTTAGTTGTTAGTTGTTAGGAATGGGCATCAGGAATAGTTAGGAGTTAGGAGTTAGGAATTACAAAAAAATCTACCCCCTCTTTCCCAATGCCCAATGCCCAATTACCAATTAGCCAAAATAATAAAGACGCTGCACCATTGCAACGCCTCCAAATTCTTCTATTGCTCTACCTTCATTAGTGACGGGGTGCTGTTAGTACGTCCCAAGCTGCTTGGGCTGCGGCTTGTAGGCGATCGCCAAGTTCAGTTACTTCTGCGAGAATCGATTCAAAGTTTTTGGTTGCTTCATTTTGCACCATCTCGAAAGCATTTTCGATCCGAGCGCGTTCAATCAGCTGGTTTTGTTCGATTGTTTCTCGGGCTTGACGTACTGCACTTAAGTAGGTTTCGCGGGTAAGAGTACCGGCAGATTGTGCTTCTACTTGAGCGCGTCTTTTCAGGGCTTCAATTAAGGCAGCAGTTTCATCTTTCACATCTTGGCTTTCCCCAGCCATTTGGCTTTCTACCATTTCGGTGGTTTGAGGACTGATTTCTACTATTACTTTTGGTTCTGGATTGTTATCTGTCATGATTTTAGATATAGTTAAGGATTAATGAATTATGAATTATGAAAGTGAAGACTGAAATTTAGCAGTTTCATGGGCTTAAGAATACATGAATTAGAACCGAAATACAATTTTTAAGGTTCTATATAGATTCTAATAATTTACGATTACCAATTGATTACAAATTAATCTTCACTGTTCATATTTAGACTTTTGTCGGTAACTGTTGTTCTATCTTTAGTAATGCTTCAATCCTGGCTTCGGTGCTGGGATGGGTTCTAAATAAATTACCCAAAAATTCGCCGCTTAGGGGATTGATAATTAATAAAGGCTCGAAAGCTGGATTTGCCTGCATTGGCATTTGTCGAGCTGTGGCATCTAACCGCTGCAAAGCTTGAGCTAAAGCGCGAGGATTACCCGTTAATTTAGCCGAGCCTGCATCGGCGGAAAATTCTCGCGTGCGGGAGATTGCCAACTGAATCACGCTTGCAGCTAAAGGAGCTAAAGTTACTGTTAATAACATTCCCAAAGGATTTGCACCTCTATTTCCATCCCGCGAATTTCCGCCAAACCATAAACTATAACTTACCATTTGTGCCAAAAAGGAAATTGCACCGGCGATGGTAGCACTAACGGCTTGGGTAAGAGTGTCGCGGTTGATGATGTGAGTCAATTCGTGAGCAAGTACGGCTTCAAGTTCTTCCTCTGAGAGAATATCTAAAATCCCTTCAGTAACTGCGACGGCAGCGTTTTCTGGATCTCTGCCGGTAGCAAAAGCGTTGGCATTAGAACCCGGAACTATATATACCCTTGGCGTGGGAATATTTGCTTTAGTAGATAGTCTTTCTACCATACGATAGAGTCCCGGCGCATCGCTTGGCAAAACTGGCTGCGCTCGATAAGCTGCCAAAGCGATTTTATCCGATTGGTACCAAGATACAAGATTAGTAACTGCTGCTATACCGATACCTATAATTAAGCCTGCGCTACCGCCAATTATCCAATAACTAATAGCTATCAGAAGTCCGCTCAGTGCAGCTAGTAAAGCAGCTGTTTTTAATTGATTGTCCATATTTATATTTTTCTCCTAAAGTATGCTGCATCTTAATAATTGTTCTTCTGGCGGAGCAGCATTACTTAACCCATACCTTGATTGTATCTACTATGACTAAAATTCTTGGGTAGAGAACGCTAATACTTCAGTACGGTTTTGCGTACTTATAGTTTTACAAAATCTTAGTAAATTTTGAATAATCTTTATGAATTTGAGATTAATTTCATTCAATTTTCATCTCTTATCATTAATAGCGCTTTCAAGTATCTACCTATAGTATTGGTTTTTATTTGCTTTTAGAGAATTTTGGGATAAGTAAATTTTTTGTGAAGGAAGAAAATGTGATTTTATGGTGAAGTATATAGCGAAAATTGCGTATAGTTGAATATTTGATCGCGTTTAAATTGTTAGAATAGACCATAGGAACGTAAGCAATTTTGACTCAGTAACCGTATGATTACGCTTTATATCTACTCTCGGCATAATTTCCCGTAAATACAATAAAATTTACGCGATTAGCAATACCATAAACCAATTGTAAGATTCCATCGGTAGAGTAAATCGGGTTATTGGTTGCGGTAACTGTTGGCTGTCAAAAAAGATCCGGTAAGTATATTTTTTAACGGGTGTCAGCAACTCCTAAGATAACGGCAAACTCCACAGATAAAATTCAAAAGCTTGTAATTGACGTGAAATTTTAAGGATAAACCGGATGGCTCAAAAGTTGAATAATACAGGAGTTATAGGAAAAATGGGAAAAACCTTGCATGGATTTGCAGGGTTTATTTTCAGCCCTTGGGTGAATGCATCTTTGTTTCAAAGAATGCAAAGAAGAGTAGAAGATTTAGAAAGAAAACTATATAAAACTTCGTCACAAACTGAATTATCTCAAGAGAAGATGATTGGCTCTTTGCAACGGCAGCTTGACGTTTTAGAACAAAGTACAAACACTCGTCTAGAAAAAATCGTCAACTACGAACTACGCGATCGAGTTTCGGAGGTAATTCAACAGCAGAAAGATTTTATTACTAAAATTATCAAACCAACTATAGAAGTGTTAATTAAGGAATTAGAAGATAAAAAGTTATCTCATATAGGAATTGTAAATCTTAAAGAAGTTCAAGATAGACTTGACAAGCTTCGTTACTCATTAGAATATCTGGAAAAACAATTAACCGCATCGCTTCCAGAATTGCAATCGCAAAGGGCTGGATGTATAGAAGGAGGAAGATGGCTATTAGCGAATCGAATAGAAATAGCGCAAATAGTGGCTTGTGAATTATTAACTCAAAAGCATCCTCATCTAGAAGAATTTAGTCGTAACATCAGCAAATATCTCAAACTTATTGGTAGCTGTATGGAAAACGAAATCGAACCCCGCTTAGTTTACAAAGGAGTAGTTACCCATTACGAACCACCAATTGAGATATATTTGAAAGCATTTGAGTTAATTAGAAGTAAATATATCCGCGATTGGCAAATTTCCAATGTCGTTTCCGACAAAGCAATTGATGAGTTAAAGGGTTACTTGGACTATTTAATCCACTATTTTATTAACGTCTTAGTATAGCAAAAGCCTGCAACTCTAAAACGCGCATTTTTAGTTTCAATTTCCAATAAAACATCAAACATCACCCTGTCGGAGCTTAGCTTGCTGCCAGCATTTTTCTTGACAAAATACACTTACGTTTAATTACGCTCACGTACTTATCAGTTTTCGCCTTTTGAGTGCAATTCATCATTCATAAAATTTTGTTGATAATAACCTTGTAATAAATTTTCTAATTGTGCTTCGGGGCAACATTCAATTAATGCTTCAAAAACCTCAAATAATTTGGCAGCGCTATCTCCTAAGAATGGGCTTAACCCCCAAACATCCTCTACCCAATCTTTAGGATGAGTCTCTTCAAAAATCATCCGTTCTAAAAGTTGTTTTGCTTCAGTTTTTGAAATAGACATTTTTAATCAATTATCAATGAACAATGAACAATTATCACCCTTATAGTGCGAATCATCAATGGGAGTGGGTCACAGTCAAGCAAGATGCCTGACTATGATTTTCACAAAGTTTAAAATCTAAACTTTAAATTTATCGGTAATCCGCTTCATTGCTTCTTCAACATTTTCTCTACTATTAAAAGCTGAAATACGGAAGTATCCTTCACCGGCAGCACCAAAACCGGAACCGGGTGTACCTACGACATTGCAAGTATTGACTAATTTATCGAAGAAATCCCAACTGCTTAATTCGTTCGGTGTTTTTACCCAAACATAAGGTGCGTTGACTCCTCCGTAAACCTGCAATCCGGCGGCGGTGAGTTTCTCGCGGATGATTTTGGCGTTTTCTAAGTAGAAGCTGACGAGTTGTTTAATTTGCTCTTGCCCTTCTTTGGAATAAACCGCTTCTGCACCGCGTTGTACTATATAAGATACGCCGTTAAATTTGGTTGATTGACGACGATTCCACAGTTTCCACAACTCTACATCGGAACCATCGGCAGCTTTTGCGGTAAGTGTTTTGGGTACTACTGTTAAGGCGCAACGGGTTCCGGTAAAACCTGCATTTTTGGAGAAGGAACGGAATTCGATCGCGCAATCTCTGGCTCCTTCGATTTCGTAAATTGAGTGGGGAAGCTCAGAATCGGTGATGTAGGCTTCATAAGCTGCATCGAAGAAGATGATTGAGTTATTGGCTTTGGCGTAATCTACCCAAGCTTGCAAATTTTCTTTGCTAGCTGTGGCTCCCGTGGGATTGTTAGGAAAGCAAAGGTAGATTAAATCAACTTTTTGTGAAGGGATTTGAGCCGTAAAATTATTGTCGGCAGTTACTGGTAAATATACTAGCCCTTCATATTCGCCACTTTTCTTAACATCCCCTGTATTACCTGCCATGACGTTAGTGTCAACATAAACAGGATAAACAGGGTCGGTAACGGCGATAGTATTATTTTTACCAAATATTTCGAGAATATTACCCGTATCGCATTTGGAACCATCAGAAATAAAGATTTCGTCAGCGTCAATTTCACATCCCCGTGCTTGAAAGTCATGATGGGCAATCTTTTCGCGCAACCAACCATAACCTTGTTCGGGACCGTAACCATGAAATGTTTCTCGGTTGCCCATTTCCTTGGTAGCTTCTATCATCGCACTGCGACAAGCTTCCGGTAATGGTTCGGTAACATCACCAATTCCCAACTTGATGATTTTAGCATTGGGGTTAGCTTCAGCAAAAGCATTGACTCTCCGCGCAATTTCGGGAAATAAGTAACCTGCTTTCAGCTTCAAATAATTGTCGTTAATAGTTGCCATATTAATTCGATAAGCGCATAGTTTATCAGCTTACTGCAAAGTGGAGGGGATGAGGAGATGGGGAGAAAATAACTATTTTACTACTTGCTATTCACTACTAACTCCTAACTTCTAACTATTTACAGTGCCCTATTACCCAACATATTTCAAAATATATGTATAATTACTGACTATTTAAATTATTTTTTAATATTATAGAAATGACGAACAATCGGGGGTGTTTATGTCAGCTAGACAAATGGATAAGGGATGCTCGTCTTATGGGGATAATCGCAAATTGTTTGTTGTGGGTATTGGTGCATCTGCTGGTGGTTTACAGGCAATTGAAGAGTTTTTTAAAAATATGCCTGCTGATAGTGGTGGGGTGTTTGTGATTGTGCAGCATCTTTCTCCTAATTTCAAAAGTTTGATGAAGAAGATATTGCAACGACATACTCAGATGGAAATTTACCGAGTGGAAGACGGTATGGAGTTGGCTGCTAACTCTATTTATTTGATTCCACCAGATAAAAATTTAATTATTGAAAATGACAAATTACGTTTACTCAAACGGGAAGATAAAAAACATTTAGGACCAAATTTTCCGATTGACTTATTTTTCAATTCTTTAGCAAAATACTATCACGAAAATGCAATTGGGGTAATTTTATCTGGTACGGGAAGTGATGGCTCTTTGGGTTTACAAGCAATTAATGAAGCTGGGGGTATTGCTTTAGTTCAAGATCCTTCAACTGCTGAATTTCATGGAATGCCATCGAGCGCGATCGCAGCATTGAATTTACAGAAGTTACCTCAAAAAAATTTAAACTCTACAATAACTCAAATTGATTCTCCTGCTCAATTAGCGGAGCTAATCTATAATTATTTGATTTCACCTGCATCTATGCGGCAAGAATATATCAATTCTTGTTTGGCTTTGGATGATGTTAAGCTCAAGCAAATTACTGATATATTATCTGGATACCAACAAGTCAATTTCTCGTTTTACAAACGCAATACTTTATCAAGACGCATCAATCGTCGTTGTTTTGCTACATCTTGCAATAACGTGCAAGAATATATTCAAGTTTTGCAGGAGTCTGATGAAGAGAAGCAGGCTTTATTTGAAGATTTATCAATTACTGTTACTAACTTTTTTCGAGATACAGCAGCTTGGGAATATTTAGCAGAAGAAGTTATTCCCGAACTAATTGAGAAAAGTCAACCGGATGAAGAATTAAGGTTTTGGGTGAGTGGATGCGCGACGGGGGAAGAAGCTTATTCTTTAGCTATTATAGTTGATGAAGCTTTGGAAAATTCGCCCAAAAAATTACGAGTCAAAATTTTTACTACAGACATTAATCAAAATGCTTTAGAAACAGCTGCTATTGGTATTTATCCTGCAACTATTGCTAAGAATGTGAATCCTCAAAGATTAGAAAAATACTTTATTAGTAAGAAAAATTTATTTCAGGTTAAGCGAAAATTGCGAGATATGTTGATTTTTGCAAGTCACGACTTAACAACGGATGTGGGTTTTACTCGGATAAATTTGATTACCTGTCGCAATATATTGATTTATATGCAGCCAGAATTGCAGCGTAGAGTGCTGCAAAAATTGCATTTTTCTCTCAAAAGTCAAGGAATTTTATTTTTAGGAAATTCCGAACATCTAGGTAATTTAGAAAATGAATTTGTTCCGATCGACAGGAAATATAAGATTTACCACAAACGACGAGATATCAGTTTACATATACCAGCAATTTCTATAGATAAGCCGGATAAAATTAGTAAGGTTGCATTTTCTAATATAGATAGTATTAGAAACAAGGGAAATCAAAGAGAATTGATGTTAGAGAAGGTGTTGAGAATTTTTTTAAATGCTAGTGAAACCACCTGCTTGATTGTTAATAATGATAATCAAGTAGTAGAAGTTTTTGAAGATTTAGCTAAAGTACTAAAAATTCCTGTAGGAAAATTGACTAATGATGTAACGCAGCTTGTATTGCCATCTTTACAGTTACCTTTGAATACGGCTTTGTATAGAGTACGCAAAGAAAAACATAGTGTCATTTATAAAGGAATAAAATTAGTTGAAGAAGATCATGTCCGTATAATGCAGTTGAAAATAGATTTATATGAAGATAACAGAGTAGCAGATAATTTATATATGGTGAGTTTGTCAGAACAAAATATCTTAATACCGCTTATAAAAGGAGAAAGTTTTCAACCTGACTCTCAAGCTTCAGAGCGAATTTCGCAACTTGAATATCAATTACAGCAAGCTGAAGAAAGTTTTCAAACGCTGGTTCAAGAATTAGAATCTATTGATGAAGAGCATCAAGCTGCTAATGAAGAATTAACAGCTTCTAATGAAGAATTGCAAAGTACAAATGAAGAATTACATTCGGTAAACCAAGAACTTTATACAGTTAATTCGGAATATCAGTTAAAAATTAATGAATTAATTGAACTGAACGAAGATATCAATAATTTACTTAGAAGTACAAATATCGGAGTTGTGTTTTTAGATAAACAGCTAAGAATTCGTAAGTTTACTCCTGCTGCAACTGTTGCAATTAATCTGATAGAAACAGATATCAATCGTCCTTTAAAACATCTCAGTCATAATCTCGATTGTGATAATTTTATTGAAATAATTCAGTCAGCTACCCAAACAGAGGAAACATTAGATTTAGAAACCAAGCTTGCTGATTTTGATAAATATTTATTGATGCGGATTAATCCTTATATTAAGGATAACGGTAGTGTTGATGGTGTAGTGCTTAGTTTTATTGACATTAATGAAATTAAAACGGCTCAAAATAAACTGCAAGAAACTTTTGATGCACTACAAGATGCGAACACAAAATTAAACCAAAAGCAAGCAGAATTTGAAGCAATTTTTAATTCTTTACCCGATGCTTTAATCCTTACCGATGATACTCGCTGCATCAGAATGTTAAATCCCGGATTTACTAATTTGTTTGGCTATCAACGTGAAGCTTTAATTGGCAAAAGTCCAGAAGTATTATATCCAAATTCAGACGATTTTCACAAATATAGATTTGAATTAAGCGATGCAAACTGCGATATTGATGCTGAATCCTGCGAAATTAAGCCTTATGAAATTAACTTCCGTCGTCGCAATGGAGAAATTTTTGTCAGCGAAACTTTAAAAACCGCTGTTAAAGATAGTCAAGGTAATGTTTTCGGCTTTTTAAAATTAATTCGAGATATCAGTTATCGCAAACAGGCTGAAGCCGATTTACGCAATAGTGAAGAAAGGTTTCGCAGTTTGTATTTAAGAACGCCGGTGATGCTACATTCGATGGATAAAGATGGTAAAATTATTGATGCAAGTAACTATTGGCTCGATAAACTGGGTTACGAACGTCAAGAAGTTATCGGTAAGAAATTTATTAGTTTTCTCACTTGTGAATCCCGTAGCTTTGCAGAAGTTATTTTACCCGAATTTTTCCGTAACGGTAGCTGTTGGGATATTCCTTATCAATTTGTATGCAAAAACGGCGAAGTTATTGACACCCTGCTAAGTGCGATCGCAGATAAGGATGAAAACGAAGTTATAATACGCACTTTAGCGGTAATCATTGATATTACCGAACGTAAAAAAGCCGAAGCTGCATTACGTGAAAGTGAAGCTCGGTTTAAAACGATGGCTGATAGCGCTCCCGTACTTATTTGGATGTGTGATGCAAATAGTAAAGCGGTATTTTTTAACAAAGCATGGTTGGAGTTTACTGGGAATAGTTTAGAGCAGCAACTTGGTGAAGCTTGGCTCGAAAGTATTCACGCTGAAGATCGAAATTTATGCTACGAAACTCTATGTAGGGTAAGTGATGAAAGTCAACCGATTGAAATACAGTTCCGCATTCGGGGAGTTGACGCACAATATTATTGGATGCTGGGTAGGCAAGTTGCTCGGTTAAATGTCGAAGGTGAAATAATTGGCTATATTGGTTCCTGCATTGATATTACCGCAATCGAAAATGCTAAAGAACAGCTTACCCTGGCAAATTATCAGTTAGAAAAAAGTGCCATGCAGTTATCCCGTGCTAAAGAAGCAGCAGAAAGCACCAATCAAGCAAAAAGTTCTTTTATTGCTCATATGAGCCACGAATTAAGAACACCTTTAAATGGGATTTTAGGTTTTGCTCAAATTCTTCAGGCAGATGATACTCTTACCAAAGAACAGCTTCAAAAAATAGATACGATTCATCAATCCGGTGAGCATTTACTGACATTGCTCAACGATATATTGAATCTGTCAAAGATTGAAGCTAATCAGTTAGAATTAGAACTAAAAGATATCCCATTTCCACTGTTTATAGAAAAAATAAATTCTATAATTAATGTCCGCGCTCAACAAAAAAATATTGCTTTTAATTATCAAGC
Organism: Calothrix sp. CCY 0018; assembly: GCF_963920925.1. Lineage (NCBI taxonomy): Bacteria > Bacillati > Cyanobacteriota > Cyanophyceae > Nostocales > Calotrichaceae > Calothrix > Calothrix sp. CCY 0018. The sequence goes on from NZ_CAWUDI010000010.1 coordinate 162,383, forward strand.
TTTATCACCTCTACCTGCTGTAATTAGAGGTGATGAAACTCGTTTAAGACAAGTATTGCTCAATTTATTAGGTAATGCTGTTAAGTTTACTGACAAAGGTGACATTAATTTTTCTGTCAGCAATTTAGGAAAATGCGAAGAATCTACTCGGAATAACAAAGACTGTCTGATTCGTTTTAAAATCGCAGATACGGGAATTGGTATCCTCCCAGAAAAAGCGAAGGAAATCTTTTTACCATTCCATCAATTAACCCAAGATGATTCTATTAATGAAGGTAGCGGATTGGGTTTGACTATTAGTCAAGAAATCGTCAATCTCATGGGGGGAGAAATTATTGTAGACAGTACTCCAGGAAAAGGAAGTGCATTTTATTTTGACATTTGTGTCTCAGAAATAGAGAATGCTCAAATCAATACCGATATTAACTTAGAAATACAGCCTATCGGTATCAAAGGTAAACATCCAAAAGTACTAGTTATAGATGATAATAAAATTAACCGTGCTGTTGTCACTAGTTATTTAGAAAATTTAGGTTTTCAAATTGATCGAGCTATCAACGGTAAACAAGGCTTAGAAAAAGTTGAAAGTTTCAAGCCGGATTTAATTTTGATGGATTTAGTCATGCCAGTCATGGATGGTTTTGAAGCAACCCAAGCCCTAAGAAACAATCCTCAATTTAAAGATTTGCCAATTATCGCGGTTTCTGCTAATGCGATGTTTGATGCTCAACTTTCCAGCTATCGTACTGGATGTAATGCATTTTTATCGAAACCTATAGACTTAAAACTACTGATAAAATCCATAGCCCAATTTGTAGAAATAGAATGGATTTATCCTTCCTCTTCTAAATTACCATCATTTGATCGGGACAGCAAACCTAACGAAATTGCTGCTTACCAAGATACTAATACCCTGGAGCCTATAGTACCTCCATCCGAAGAGCAACTAACACACCTCATACATTTAACTCAAATAGGGGATATAGAAGCAATTATTGAGTTTGCAGAGCATCTTGAAGAATTAGATACTAAATACCTTTCATTTATTAAGAAAGTTTGCGGGCTTGCTCAAAGTTTTCAGCAACACAAATTATTAAAATTTCTGGAAGATTTGCTTAAATAAGTACTGCATTGGCGTAATTCAGTATTTTCACTATTGAATACCTGTAAAATTACTGTGAATATGAAAATGTAATCTAGTTTACATTTAAAGTATGCAGAGATTTTCTTACGTATATGTTTGTGTTTAGGATAAGAGTATGCATAGCACTTGAGGCTTAAGTACGATACATCTTAAAACTTTATTGCTTTTTGTCCTGAAAAGTTTAACTTCTTTATAGTAAATTTTTTCAGCGCATATATATATAGTTGTGCGGATAATATTGATACAAGTCTAATAAAAATTTGCCACATTTAAGCAAAAGCTCCATAACTAATTTTTTATTAGTTATTTTACACATCTTTCAATCTAATCATGATTAGACATCTCCGGAAAAGAAAAAGAACTGTATACAAACCTCTCCCCCAGTGGGGGAGAGGCTTAAAACCCCATTCCCTCATAGGGAAGGGGGGTAGGGGGGCTCGCGGTTTGTGTGTAATTTAAAACCATAGAAATGTTTTCCGGAGATGTCTATTAATAATTGCAAAAAAAATTAATCTGAAAATAATTTTATTGAAATGTTCGTTAAACTAACTGAGTAAATATTTTTTACTACTTATTCTAACTATCAGTTCTGAAATTAAGATAATGATAATAATCGATAATCATCTAAATCAGAATAACTTGCTGATTAGAGAAGGTACATCTACCAAAAGTATTATGTTCGCAAAACCAGAAGAGATAGCTGATAAATATAAAGGAATAGTATTAGTTGTTGACGATACTCCAAATAATTTAAACGTTTTATTTAGCCATTTACGCTCAGCTGGATTTAAAGTACTAGTTGCTCAAACTGGTAATAATGCTCTTAAAAGCGCAGAATATAGTAAACCAGATTTAATTTTGCTCGATATTTTGATGTCTGGTATAGACGGTTTTGAAACTTGTCGTCGCTTGAAAAATAATCATATAACTAAAGACATTCCTGTGATATTTATGACTGGTTTGTCGGATAGTATCAATAAAGTACGTGGATTTGAATTAGGTGCTGTAGACTATGTAACTAAACCGATTCAAAAAGAAGAATTAATTGCTCGCATTCAGACTCATATTAGTCTGGAAAAATGTCGTCATAATTTGGTAGAACAAAACGCTCTTTTACAAAAGCAAGCACAACAAGAAAAACTGTTATTTCAACTTTCCGAACGGATTCGCGATTCCTTAGATGTTGATTTCATTATCAAAACTGCTGCTAAAGAAATTTTACAATTTTTAGAGTGCGACCGTGTTATTATCAGTCGCTTAGACAATAATAGTAGTTATATTGAAGAACAAGCTACTAAGCCTGAAATATCTGAAATACCTCAAGAGAGCATTGTTCATAAGTATTTTATTCAAGATAAAGAAAATATTGCCCAATTTATCAGAGGTGAAATTAAAGCAATAGATGATATTGAAGAATCAAATTTAGGCTGCTTATTTTTGAAAAATTTACAGCATTTTGAGGTGAAAGCGGCTTTAACTATACCAATAATTTTCAAAAGTAACAACAATCATGAGATTTTAACACATAAAACAAGTTTTTTATGGGGATTTATCACAGTACATCAATGCAATAAAACCAGAAAATGGGAATCCGAAGAAATTCAATTTCTTCAAAACTTAGTAAATCAATTAGCAATCGGAATTCAGCAAGGAAGATTATATTATAAACTTAGTACAGCTAATATAGAATTAAAACAACTTGCTTTGTGCGACCCCTTAACTAAAGTTTTTAATCGTCGTTTCTTTGACGAGAAACTGCTTCAAGAATGGAGTCGTTTACGACGTATTCCTTCACCGTTATCTATAATTATGTGCGATGTTGACTGCTTCAAATCGTATAATGATACATACGGACATCAAGCAGGAGACAAATGTTTGGGAATGATTGCCGATGCTATTTCTAGTATGGCAAAGCGTCCAGCTGACTGCGTGGCTAGATATGGAGGTGAGGAATTTGTGATTATTTTACCTTATACTCCACCAAGAGGTGCTTTAAAAGTTGCAGAAGCGATTAGAAATAAAATAAAAGCATTAAATATTCCTCATAGTAGTTCTTCAGTATCTTCAATAGTTACTGTCAGTATGGGAATTGCTGGTTCGATTCCTAATAACGAAGACAATCCTATTTTATTAGTAGAAGCTGCCGACCATGCTTTATACTTAGCGAAGGCACAGGGACGCAATAGAGAACAGATATATATGCACGAGATAGCTAGAGAAAAATCTAGAAAGAATTCTCAGCTATTATGGGTAAAGAAATTACGTCAGGCTATAGAAAAAAATCGGTTTCGTTTATACACTCAGCCAATTATTCCTTTAGATAAGGATAATCACACAATACATCATGAAGTTCTGCTTCGACTATTAGATGATAACGGTAAAATAATCTTACCAGAAGAGTTTTTAGAGATAGCTCATCTATATTCAATGATGCCTAGAATCGACTTATGGGTAATTGATAATTTATTTAATTATTTAAGTAATGCTAATTTTACTAATTGGGACAATATATGCTTTTCTGTAAATATTTCTGGCGCATCTCTAAATGATAATGAATTCTTCCGATATTTATACCAAAAATTTCAACACCACAAGCTTCCTCCACAATTATTCTGTTTTGAAATTACAGAAACTATCGCAATTAATAACTTATCTCAAGCATCAAAGTTTATAAATACTCTTAAATCTTTAGGATGTTCCTTTGCTTTAGATGATTTCGGGAAAGGAATGTCATCGCTAACTTATTTAAAGAATCTTCCCGTAGACTATTTAAAAATAGATGGTTCATTTATTAAAGAAATTCATACCGAAACTGTTACGAAAGCAATGGTACAGGCAATACATTATTTAGCAAAAGCTCTTGGAGTTAAGACAATAGCAGAATTTGCTGAAAACCAAGATATTGTCGATATTTTAGAGGAATTGCATATTGACTATGCACAAGGTTATCACTTCGGTAAACCTAGTCTAATTAACTCTTCTTCTTTTTCTATTTTGGAAACAGCTTGTTGAACAGTTATCAGTTATCAGTTATTAGTTACTAAGTACAAATTAAGAAATTAGAATCTCCTCGACTTTAGTCAGGAGAGAAGTTAACGTCGCTACTAATACTAAATTGAGTTGATGAAAAACAGACTATTTTCTAATTACTGGTAACTGTTCGCTGTATGTCCCTTTCGGGACACGCGCAATACCTACGGTACGCTCCGCTAACCGCGTGTATCGCCGCCCTCCGGGCGACGCAAGCCTTACTCGCGGCACGACTCGTTAAAGTAACGCTAACACTGTTGACTATTCACTGCTCACTGTTTAAACCAAACTGCTTCGCAAGAATATTATCAATAACTCGTTTGGGAAGTAAGTTAGCAACCGTCCAATCAAAGAAATGGTTGGGAACAATCGGATAACGAACCCGAGGTTTTGCAGTTGTTAATGCTTTCAAAATTAAGTTTCCTACCGCTTCTGCGGGATAACCCGAACGTCCTTTTTCCAGCGCATAGTCTAGAAACTTCTTACTTGAAGCTGCAAATTTAGTATTTTCATATAAAGAAACGTCCATTTGTTCGGCTTTATCCCAAATTGGTGTGACTACCGAACCCGGCCCAATTATAATTACATCTATTCCGTAGAGTATAAGTTCGCGGCGTAAGGCTTCAGAAAATCCTTCTAATGCAAACTTTGATGCACTATAAGCACCGAGAAATGGCGATGCAATCTTACCACCAACGGAACTGACATTAATAATCCTTCCCGGTTTACCTTTGCAAGCAGAATTGGTTCCTAATAAAGGTAAAAAAGCCTGAGTAACAATTAGCTGCCCAATTAAATTGACTTCGATTTGTTTGCTAAATTCCGCAATCGGTTGATGCATTAAAGGGCCACCTTTTGCAATCCCGGCGTTATTTACTAAACCAAGCAAGTTATTACCGTTAATTTGATTGCTAACTTTATCCGCCGCTTCACGTACAGATTGTTCGTTAGTAACATCGAATATTAAAGGTGTGAACTTATCCCCAAATTCATTAGTTAAACGTTCTGCATCTTCAGATTTACGAACGCTACCAAATACATGAATTCCTTTACTGGTTAATACTTTCAGCGCACCCCAACCGATACCTGTGGAAACGCCCGTGACGACAACGCTTTGCATATTTTTAAAGAGCTTATTGTTAAGAGTTAAGAGCGATATTAGCTTTTTTCAATTCAATATACTGTTCGCTGTCTACTTTTAATTACCTATAAAATTAATAACTAGTGTAGTGCAAAAATAGAAATTAATGATTGCAAATGGTTTGATTCGGTTGTTTGTCGAAGCAACAAAGCCGAGATAGCAAAATCGGAGAAAGTGCTACAAAAAACCTGCCTTTTTCTAGCTTGAAAGCACAGTAGTTACTGTTTATACATAAAAAATGGTTTTTTCTCAGCAAAATTCGCAATAAATATCTTTTCTTGGCTTAAAACATACCTAAAATTTACCTTCCATACGTAATTACATCTTTTAAAATGTATAAATGAACAGTAAAATAGAATAAAGGTCGTGATATAAAAAGTATGTAATTTTATCTTTAATTTCGACTAAAGTTATTTGCGGTGTACGAATAGAAAAAGATTACATCACTCACAGTATTCTCGATTTTGCTTATATTTTCAGGCAATGCAAAATTTTAAAATAAGTAATAAAAAATAAATCTGTAAATTAGTATAAAATGAAATCTCAAAACTCCTTATTTATAGCGTTACTACTGCTATCTATTTCTACAATTAGCTGTAACAAAACTAGCAATTCTGCCATAAAAAACTCTTTATTAGCTAAAACTAGCTATAGTCAAACTCTTTTTCAAGCAAAAGACTACTTCGAGCGAGCCGAAAATAAAGTTCAAGAAGGTGACTTAAAAGGAGCAATTAATAGTTATAACCAGGCGATCGAACTTAATCCCAAGTTTACCGAAGCTTACAATTCCCGTGGTTTAGCAAATCGAAAATTAAAGAATTATAAACAAGCAATTTCCGATTACAGCAAAGCAATCAAAATCAATCTTAAATATGCCGAAGCCTTTAACAACAGAGGTTTAGCTCATTATTATCTCAAAGATTATAAAAGTGCGATCGCCGACTTCAACCAAGCAATTAAAATCAATCCCAAACTAGCTACAGCTTATAGCAACCGAGGTCTTGTGCATCGCAATTTAGATGAGCATCAAAAGGCTATCAACGATTACGATCGAGCTATTAAGCTAGATCCCGAATATGATACAGCTTATAACAACCGTGGCAACGCTCACAACGATCTAAAAGATAATCAAAAGGCGATCGCCGATTTTAACCAAGCAATTATACTTAATCCTCGCAATACTAATGCTTTTAATAATCGAGGTTTTGTTTATACCGAATTGAAAGACTATCAAAAAGCAATTGTCGATTTTAGCCAAATACTCGAAATAGATTCTCAAAACACCTTAGCCTATTACAATCGGGGTTTTGTTCATGAGAAGTTAGGAAATAAACTCCAAGCAATCGCAGATTTCAAACAAGCCGCAAATCTTTATCAACAGCAGGGAAATCAGGAAGACTATCAAGAAGCACTTCAGCGAATTGAAAAGCTGAGCAGTCAGGAGTTAGGAGTACGACTCTTATCGAAAACATAAAATCTATAAGAAAGTAATTTATTCTCAGTAATAAAAAAAAATATGTATTCTATTTGACTTGAAATCCAGAGACTAAGAGAGGTAGATTGTTGTATTAATAGTAATTTGCCCTAGTTTGACTCGAAAATTATGAAAATTTTATACTTTATTTTGCCGCTATTGATTTCAGTAGCGCCACCTTCGTTTACCCAAAATTCTATATTTCAATCAAACAATCAATTAGATACTTATAAACAAACACTAAATAAGCATCTAAATAAAAAGCCAAAAAGACAAAAAGACCATCGTGGTAGCGGCCGTCGTAATTATCATAAGCCTCTGAACTGATTGGGGGTTGATAGTTAAGCGTGAATCGGATTAATTAAAAGACAGCATAACCTGTATCGGGTCTTTTGATCGGTGAATGAAATCCTAAAACAATATTAGATTTAGAAATTCCTTTTTCTAATAACTGCTCCGCAACACGTAAATCCGTACCGTCATGCTGCACCCATACTTTACCATCATCATTAACATCAATATGTAAGTAACAACCATAAGTACGTTTAGAATCTCGCCATCCGTTAAAATAAAGTAAATAATGACCGCCTTGATCATCTAAAATAATTTGATTTTTCACTTCATTTCCGGGACGCTCGCCAAGTTTACCAATCTCAATCGTAAGTTGGCGAACAATTGATTTATAATTAGCTACTTTATCCATGCTTCTATAATTCCTTTTTTGATCTGATAGACAAGCATTTTGACCTGATAGCGTATTAATAATTCTTGAATAAAGCTCTCCTGAAAGAAATCTTCATAGATATCATCTGGAACAGCCAAAAACAAAGTTCTCTCAGGCATCTTTTTTTCAAGAGCGTATTGATAAAAATTGAACTGTCCTAAAGCTAGGTAGAAATCCTGTAATGTTGAAACACCAATAAAACTCTTAATTTCTACAGCAATCTTTTCACCTTCTTTTTCTGCCGCAATTAATCTTTCCGCACCTAAATCTACTTGAATTTTACGTTTACCTGCTTCTACAACCAGTGGGTCATCTGTTATCAACCATCCTTCCTTAATAAGCGCTACTTTTACTATTTCATGGTATTTATCTCTAGCCATAAAAATATTTTTACAAAACAGATTGCCAATAATTATCTTATATTAACTCAATATAATACGGCATCTTAACTATAATTTATATCTATTCAGCAATTTCTCAATTCTTCTAACTTACTCAATATAAGTTTCAATTCCACCGAAGACAAACTCTGACGTGCAGAAGCAAAAAATACAGATAAATTGGCAAAACCTTGATGTTCGTAAACGCTAGCTTGTAAAGCCATTTCTAATCGATCCAATTGTCTGACAAACTGCGATTCTACTGATTCACCTTTTTCATATTCTTCCCATAACGCAATCCATTTAAACCCGTTAGGAAGTTTTTCTAAAACCTTTACGACAGATTGCTTTTCTAACTGATATTTATGATTTTTATCAATGTTATCTGCTGGGGTAAAATCACCGGCATATATTTCTCCTAAATCGTGAATCAATGCCATTCTAATTACTTTGGCAGTGTCTAATTCAACAGAATATTCATCAGCTAGTATCAAAGCTAATAAAGCTACACAAAAAGAATGTTCTGCAACGCTTTCACAGTTCTCTAAGGATATTCCTTGATGCAGCCAACCCTGACGATAAAGCTGTTTTAATTGAACGAATTCAAAATATGCTTCAATAACTGGTAAAGTATGTTTACCCTGTAAAAGATTAATCGGTAAATCTGCTTTCGTTTCCATCTTTAATCAATTATGAATGAACAATTATCAATTATCAAGCATTTTCTTTCAGATTGTAGTCCGTTAACTAAGTCTGCCCGTAAGGACAAGCATCTTGCTCGTGAGTAAATATATAATCAGCTAATTTTCTTTGACCTTTAACGATCCAAAATCAAAAATCCAAAATCCCATGACCTTCAAACTTAACTATAAATCTTAAAATACAAACGTGCTTGCTTCGTGATATAAATTTTCTTACCTGATTTTATAACAAAAGCATATGCGTATTTTATCTCGCTCAATCATTTTATTAAGCGTTGTTTTTTACACACAAATTGCTAGTGCTGCTTTTGAAAAACCTTTGCGCGGTAAAAGAGCAATGGTAGTTTCAGCCCATCCTTTAGCTAGCGATGCGGGGTTGGAAATGCTACAAAAAGGAGGTAATGCTATTGATGCTGCCGTAGCGACAACTTTTGCAATTTCGGTGGTGGAACCTTTTTCGGCTGGAATTGGTGGTGGCGGTTTTCTGTTGATGCACGATTCAAGAAAGCGTACAATTAAAGCTTTAGATTTTCGGGAACGCGCTCCGTTGAAAGCAACGAAAAATATGTATTTGGATGATGACGGTAAAGTGCGTCGCGATGCAAGTATCAATGGCTATTTGGCTGTAGGTACGCCGGGAACTGTTGCAGGTATGTATGAGGTGCATCGCCGAAGCGGTAAGTTGCCTTGGAAAACAGTTGTTGCACCTTCGATTAAATTGGCAAAGGATGGTTTTGTAGTCAGTGACAAGTTCGTGCAAGCTGTCAAAATACGTAAGAAAATGATTGCTAGCAACCAACCTGCACGAGCTATTTTTACTCGCAACGGTAATTATTTTCAACCGGGGGAAAAGCTCGTACAGAGAGATTTGGGAAGAACTTTACAAGATATAGCTGGTAATCCTCAAAGTTTCTATACGGGAAGAATCGCTAGGGCGATCGCCAGTGATATGGCAAAAAATAACGGCTTAATTACTCTAGAAGACTTGAAATCTTACAAACCGATTTGGCGCGAGCCAGTATGCGGTAATTTCCGTAAAGCCAGAGTTTGTTCGATGCCACCACCATCATCGGGAGGCATTCATTTATTGCAGATGTTAAATATTATCGGCGATACCGATCTAAAATCTTTAGGATGGCACCACCCAGACGCAATCCACTTGACGGCGGAAGCGATGCGAATTGCTTATGCCGATCGCTCCGAATATTTGGGCGATCCTGATTTTGTCAAAGTTCCCCAACAACAGCTGATAAATCCAGAGTATGCAAAACTTCGCCGTCAGCAAATCGATATGCAGCGTGCAAAACCTTCAACTGAAGTAAAGCCGATTGATAAAAATATATTAGAGAAATTTACTCGAAACGAACCATCAAGATTAATACCTGCATATCCTAATCCAAAATATATAAATAAGAAATACCACGAGTCTACAGAAACCAGCCATCTAACAGTTATTGACGAACAACTTAACGCCGTAAGTTTAACGTTTACGATTAATTTAGGTTTTGGTGCTGGTGTAGTCACACCGGGAACGGGAATAGTTCTTAATAATGAAATGGATGATTTTTCAGCAGCACCGGGAGTTCCCAACGCTTTCGGCTTGCTCGGCAACGAAGCGAATTCCATCGCACCTCTCAAAACTCCTCTATCGAGCATGACTCCGACAATTGTCACCGAAAACGGAAGGTTGCGGATGGCTGTGGGTACCCCAGGTGGCAGCACGATTATTACTCAAGTATTGCAAATAATTCTCAATATATTGGAATATGATATGGATGCAGCAGCAGCAGTATCTGCATCCCGCATACATCATCAATGGTTTCCCGATATGTTGCGCGTTGAGCCTTGGGGGTTGGATACATTGACTCTGCAAGAATTAGAACGACGGGGACACAAAATCAAACAAACCAACCCCTGGGGTAACTCCAACCTAATTATTGTCAAACCAGACGGCACTCTCGAAGGTGCGGCAGATCCGAGGGGGGAAGGGGAAGCTAGGGGGATTTAGGAGATGGGGTGATGGGGGGAGAGGGGGTAGAAAAAACTCCTAACTCTCCCTATTCCCTATTTTTATGTGAAGCGTCTAAAGTCTGAAGTTACCAAAGGTGAAAATTCGTTGGCGCGGGCGCTGGGTACTATTGTCCAACCTGCTTTTAATAACTTTTGATAAGTAGCCCATCCTTTGGAACCGCCTGGTATCTTATAATCTGGTACTGCTAATTGTCGAAAAGCGGTGTATGGCCGCCAGGGTTCGTTCGGTGCTGTCTGCAAGTGCAAAATCTTCTCTCCGCTTTGACCGGACTTGGATAACCAGCACATTCTTTTCATACAATCTCCTTTGCATCTAGCCTATAATGCATTATTGTAGATATTTGTCAAGCCTTGCCTCACCCTTTCAGGATGTTTTTGAAGAATGAGTTATAAAAGATAAAATACATTTAGTTTTCATTCTTCAGTTTTTGGGCAATATTCAACAGCGTTTGATGATAGTTTGATATAGTCGTTTATTTAGAAATTACATTGCTGCTTCTTGTCTAAATAAAAACTAACCACAGACAAAATCGCCCGTGGAATCAAAAATCAAATACCGATAACAAATATCTACGTTTGTCTAATTGTATATGTATTTTTACTAGCTGTGTGTAGCTTTAGTTACCTTTGTGAGGTATCATTTTACATTAATAGATCGGTATATTTCAAAGCTAATAATTAATTTATAGAACTCTTGGTTTCTAAAGCTTTTGCGCCTAAAAATTCCAGACTCAAGTTTGTATATAGGAATAAAGATTATTTAAACATTGGTTTTTTGTTTTCCTAATTTATCGAGGAAATATAGCAAGAATCGCCAATAATCTCGCAAATTTGAGCAACTAATTTAGAATAAACATTTTCTGATAAAGCTGGTTTTGCTGCTCCGAGGGAAATTGATTCGTTTAAGTCAATCCAGGATTTGCATCCACCATATCGTTGATGATACGTCACAAGTTGTTCTGCTGGTAGCTTGTATGCCCGTAATAGCAACACGAACAGGGGTTCTTGAGGTTTCCATTTTTGGCGATCGCTCACGAATTCTTGACTCCAAATGTGAAATTGAAACAAAGCGTTAACGATTGATTCGTCGGAAACTGGCAAAATATGGGTAATTTCAGCGTAACTAGTTATTTTTACGCTTTCAGGTCGTAAACCCGGTGTTACTGAAATAACTTGATCGGAATAATCAGCTTTGAGCATAAAAGTTTTTTGATGCTCGTAAGTTGGATAAAGCAAAACTTGATTGTGAGCAACTTGAAAACTCCCACCTTTTTCGTGGATACCACCTTTACGCAGCAGCATTATCGTCTTTCCGGTTTTTAGCGCATCAACGGCGATCGCCCATTCTTTCAATGCGTTATTTATAGTTAATTCCATTTGCGATTTTAGATTTTGGATTGTTATATATATAGAGCTTGCGTAATTGCAACGTTAGCGCCTAGCGGAGCGTACCGTAGGTATTGCGTGTCCCTCAAGAAACATAAAATTAAGCTTGACTTACGGCTTAGATCCCCCCAACCCACGCCACTTCCTACAACTCTGGGAACCAGAGCAACGGAGTGGCTCCCCTTCAAAAAGGGGGGCTTTGCGTAAGTCTTAATGTCCTAATATAGTCATTCTAAGTAATTGACAAGCTCCGTTACCTATTCCCTATTTTCTGTTCTTCAGAAAAAATTGTTGCCCAAGCACTATCAGATGTGCGAGATAAACTTGAATATGCGACGAAAGTTTTCGTCAATCATCTTAAATATCAACAAGTAATCGAAGCTTGCGAACGTTCTTTAAAAAATCTTCAAACTGACTATATTGATTTATACCAAATTCATTGGCCTAGCGGTGCTTTAAATTCCGAAATTGTTCCGATAGAAGAGACAATGAACGCCCTCAACCACTTAAAAGAACAAGGTAAAATCCGGGCAATTGGTGTATCAAATTTTTCTCGAAAACAATTAGAAGAAGCTGCAAAGTACGGCAGAATTGATAGTTTGCAACCACCCTATTCTTTATTTTGGCGAAAAGTTGAAAACGATGCAGTGCCTTACTGTATTGAAAATAATATTTCCATCTTGGCTTATTCCCCTCTAGCCCAAGGATTACTAACTGGAAAATTTGATGCTTCCCATAAATTCCAAGAAGGTGATAACCGCGCAGACAACCAGTTGTTTCAAGGGGAAAACATCAAACGTGCCCAAGAAGCTTTAGATCAACTGCGCCCAATCGCCGAAAGCCATCAATGCAGCCTCGCACAGCTATCATTAGCATGGTTAATCGCTCAACCTCAAACTAACGCGATCGCCGGTGCCCGTATTGCCGAACACGTTGTATCAAACGCCAAAGCTGCCGAAGTAAAACTTTCTCAAGACGAATTAAAACAAATAGACGCGATCGGAAAAACCGTCACCAGCCATCATGACGACAGCCCCGTAATGTGGACTTGGTAATCAGTTAGGAGTTAGGAGGCGCGGAGTTAGGAGTTTAATAGATTTTGGATTTTAGTTTTTGACAACGGATGCGTTTCTTTTAGATTTTGGATTATAAGAGTTAGGAATTGAGTTTTAAATTTCTACCCCCTCTTCCCCCTCTCCCCAACTAATAATATTGCGAAATTTGAAGACTCGTAAACTTCAGTTAATCAGGGGTTTCATTTCTGTGGAGAGGTGATAACTTAATTAGTAAGACACAAGCAAGGCATTAAGAACTCAGTCGGGTAAATGACAATGTGTCTCCGGTCAAGGCCCAGGTAAATTTCAGCATTAAAAAAGGGCATATACCGAATTCCGGTAAGCCAAGCTCCTAAATAGGAAAATACATAAATGCGTTGTTTGCTATGAGTTAAGTAAACTTTAGTTTTTTAAATTTCTCAATTCTCCAAATCATTGACCAAAAGCAAAGATTTGACCTTAATAAATCTTCATCGAAAAGCCTGGTAAACCGTTTTACCAGGCTTTAGGTTTGTAATTAGTTTTTTATTGTCGATAATTATCGCTGAAGTCACTTTGCGAAGGGTTGCCATTATTTGAAGTTGGCATAGAATCGTTATATTTTTCCTGATTGTAATAATATAAAGTACGAATTGGGTAAGGAATGCTAATGTCGGCTTTATCAAAAGCTTGCTTTATGCTTAGAATTGCTCTGGTTTGAACATGACGAACTTGTTTTTGTCGAGATAAAGTCCAGTAGCGAACAAGGAAATCGATAGAACTATCACCGAAAGCTACTAAATCTATTTCTGGTTCTGGTTTATCTAAAACCCCTTCGACTTGTGAAATTGTTCGCTCTAAAATGTCAGATGCTTGGGATAAAGAAGTATTGTAATCTACACCTACAGCTAAATCAGTACGTCTGTGAGCAAATGCTGTTCTGACTCGAACTATGCTTGTAAATACTGTTGAATTGGGGATTACAACTCGTTCGCCACCGTAAGTAATAATTTCGGTAGTGCGAATATCAATTTGGTCAACAGTACCCTCGTAATCGTTAACAACTATTTGATCGCCAATACGGAACGGTTGCTGTAAAAGTATTAAAATACCGGCAAGAAAGTTTTTGAAAATATCTTGAAACGCAAAACCGATTGCCACAGAACTAAGTCCGAGAGTAGCAATAATATCTCCCAAACTTAAACCGGGAAAGGCAATTACACAAGCGAGGAGAATTCCAGAAATCCAAGTGACTGTAGAAGCGCTTTTCGCCATCAAAAACTGTAGCGATTTGCTGCTAACCGTTTTCATCGCTATTTTTGCAGTTATTCTCTGAGCAAATTGAGCAGCAAATCTAGTTAAAAATATAATTATTAGTGCCGTTAATAATGCAGGAAAAATTTTAACTGCACTACCAACTAATTCTCTGATGCTGTCTTTTATTGTCTCTATCAAAGGCATAAATAATTCACTTATGAGTTATACGAAAGTTTGGCAGAAGTTAATTTATTCTTTGGGTAGGTAATTATATTGCAGAAATATAACTTAATAATTTTGAATAAAAAGTAAGTATTAGAAAAAATTATAAACACTATAGAATAACAAAATTCTAATTTAAGCTAGTGTCGTTTGGCAATCTATCAATTGATAAATATAGTATCTATCTAAAGGATGAACTTTAAACCTAACTAAAGAGTGATTTATCATTTTTATACAGTTATTCAACTTGAAATCAGATTTATAATCGGGTTTGTAACGGTTTAAGCTTCTTCTAAACGTCAAATAATTGACTCAAACTAACAGATATTGATCGCAACCACAAAAAAAATGCCAAGGGTTTAACCCCCCGACAAATTACAACTAAGTTTTACAACACACAACCACACAAAACTAGTGAGGTCTATAACCATGTTAAAGAAATTCCGCAATTTTGGTGTAATGTTTAGTGCTTTGAAGACAAAAATTGATGCATGATTATATTGATGCTGCTTTCTCAGGGTAAAAATTTTGATCGTGCCACAAGTATTTCCGGGTGAAGTTTTCGCTCAAACTACCGATTTTGATGCTGGTATGCGGCAACTAATGCCGGGGTATGACGAAATGCTCGAAGCTGTTGCTCGCTGCGTTCCTTCTACCTCCCGTCGTATTTTAGAATTAGGTTGCGGTACGGGTGAACTCAGTATGAAAATACTCAATCGTTGTCCTGATGCTGAAATTATCGCTCTCGATTATTCACCGAGAATGATTGAATTTGCTCGAAAAAAGATGGCTGAAGCGGGATATCAACAATGGAAAGGTATAGAAGCCGATTTTGGTGAATGGGCGAATAATCCCGAAAAATTAGATATCGGAGCGGAATTTGATGCTTGCGTCTCATCATTAGCAATTCATCATTTGAGTGACGAGATGAAAGCACAGTTATTTCAACGTATCGGCAAAAGTCTTAATAAAGGTGGTTGTTTTTGGAATGCAGATCCGGTTTTATCAGAATCGCCAATATTAGAAGAAATATATCAAGCTGTAGGAAAAGAATGGGCAGAAAAACAAGGAACCACTATAGAAGAAGTTCGTTCTCGCTTGGCAAGTAACAGCGATTCTGTAGATTATGCTGCTAGTTACGGGCACTCCAGCCAAGACCAGTTAGCAACTTTAGATGCACAGTTGCAAATGCTAATGAAAGCTGAGTTTAATACCGTAGCCGTACCTTGGAAATATTATAAATTGGCGGTGTTTGGCGGAATAGTCTAAAGATTTTGGATTTTAGATTTTAACAACGGATGCTTTTGTTTTGGATTTTGGATTATTTTTTAACTTATTGTGGTGCGGGCATCTTGCCCGCTTTTTCTGACTAAAATACATTAATTTTTAAATAAGAAAAATAAGAAATATAAACAACTATCACGCAACAACAAAAATATTCTCTATATTGCATTAATAAAACATTAATAAGTAACATAGCTAACATTCGATCGGTTTTGATAATTTATAACCATTAAAAATCTAAAACAAAAGCATCCGTTGTTAAAATCTAAAATCTAAAATCTAAAATAAGGAGAACATTTTTAAATGGCTCGAAAAAAGCAGAAAAGATCGCATGGTTTCGGATTAACCCATTCACTTAATTACAGATGTCCCATCTGCTGTATTATCCCGCCTTATATGTTGGAAAAGGTGGCGGTTAACGGTTCCCCAACCCAGCGCGAATGGGCTTTTGAAACTTTGAATCTTTCGGCACAAACTAGGGGAAAGCGGATAAATTCTGGTAGTATGCAAGCTGCGCCGCCAACTGGTGAGAAAAACCGGATTATATATGATGCGAAAAATGCTCAACAGCTTCCTGGAGAAATAGTCCGAAATGAAGGCGATTCTCCCAGTGAAGACGAAGCGGTAAACGAAGCTTATGATGCTGCTGGCGCGACTTACGACTTTTTCAAAGAAATTTGCGATCGCACTTCTATAGATAACAAAGGTTTGCGTTTGGATTCGACGGTACATTACGGCAAGGATTACGAAAACGCTTTTTGGAATGGCAGCCAAATGGTTTACGGTGACGGCGACGGCGAATTATTTAATCGTTTCACCAAGTCGGTTGATGTAATCGGACATGAATTAACCCACGGAGTTACCCAGCATGAAGCCGACTTAATCTATTTTGGCGAAGCCGGGGCACTTAACGAATCATTTTCTGATGTATTTGGTTCCTTAGTCAAACAGCGAATTAATAATCATACTGCCGATAAAGCAGATTGGTTAATTGGTGTAGGATTATTTACCGAGAAAGTCAAAGGCGAGGGAATTCGCTCGATGAAGGCACCAGGCAAAGCTTACGACGACCCCATACTTGGTAAAGATCCCCAACCGGGACACATGAAAGACATCTATACGGGTACTAAAGATAACGGCGGAGTGCATATAAACTCTGGCATTCCCAACCGAGCTTTTTACCTAGCAGCAAGCGAAATCGGCGGTTACGCTTGGGAGAAAGCAGGAAAAATTTGGTACGTTAGTTTATGTAAAAAATTAGATTCAAAATCAAACATCAAACAAGGCGCAGAAGCAACAATTGCAGTAGCAAGAGAACTTTACGGTGAAGCAAGCAGCGAACAAAAAGCCGTAGAAAATGCTTGGAAAGAAGTCGGAGTGAACAGTTAACAGTTAGCAGTGAGCAGTGAACAGTTAGGAGTTAGGAGTTATCTTCTCCCTTGTCCCCTTGTCCCCTTGTCTCCCCATCTCTGCCTCTCCCCCTCTCCCAATGCCCAATCAAAATGTTAATATCCTTAGAACGTAGCGGCGGTTTTGCGGGAATAAGTAAACTTATGGAGATTGATACGGCTAAATTACCGCAAAAAGAAACCGAAGAGTTATGTAAATTATTGGAATCTGCAAATTTCTTTAATTTACCTGCATATATAGAAGGTAATTCAAAGCAGCGCGATCGCTTTCAATATACTTTGACAGTGGAAGATAAAGATAAACAACATACGGTGACAGTAGCCGAAAGCGCAATACCAGAAAATTTAAGAGCTTTAATTGAGTGGATAACAGATAATTCGTAAAGTTAAAGGTTAAAGAGATAGAGGGGGAAGATGGGGAGATAGGGAGATGGGGAGACAAGGGAGAAGAATAACCTACTGCCTACTGCCTACTGCCTACTCTTAACTCCTAACTCATCACATCTTTTCCCAACCTTTACCTTGATAACCGTATTCAAAGATTTCTGGATGGATGATTTCTGCTAAAATTTCTAACGAATCTGCTAAACGCGGGCCGGGGCGGTTGAAGTAAGCATTACCATCTGTAATGTAAACTTGATTGTTTTGTACTGCTCGGAGTTTTTCCCATTCGGGTTTTTGGGTTAATGAATTAGCTTCGGTGCGAGTGCGCTTTAAATCGAAACCGCAGGGCATAAAGATGATTACATCTGGGTTACTGTTGACAAAATCTTGCCATTTTAATATTTCGGAAGGTTTCCCTGTGGAGCTAAATAAAGGTTTCCCTCCAGCATAAGTAACTAATTCGGGAATCCAATTTGATGCGCTCATTAAAGGTTCAGTCCATTCGATACAGGCAATGCTGGGAATCTCTGTGGGGGAAAGTGCCTGGGTTTTATCAACGATTGTTTTAACGCGATTTTGTAAATTTTCTAAGACTTGTGCAGAATCCACATCAAAAACTTCAGCGATTCGTGCAATATCGTTCCAAACATCTTTAAGAATATCTGGTTGCAGGGAAATAACTTGTGGGGAAGTATTGGTAAGACTTTTCAGCGCGTTTTCGACTTCCCCAAAGCTGACAGCACAAACATCACATTGATCTTGGGTGACAATATGAGTGGGTTGTAATTGGTGCAAAAGATCGGTTTTAATTTGATATATGCTCAAAGCAGATTGCAATAAATCGTTAACTTTGTTGTGAATTTCGCCACTAGCAGCATTACTGTTTAATCTGGCTTGAGTGCAAGCAGGAAGATTTCTTATTTGAGAAGGAAAATCGCATTCATGGGAACGCCCAACGATTGCATCGGTTAATCCTAACGCTGCTAATATCTCAGTTCCACTGGGAATCAGCGAAACTATTCTAATGCTATCCTTGGTCATTACTCAACTCGAAGACAATAACTGAATATTACTTTAATTTTGAGCGTATTCGGTTCTTAAATTAATCTATCTACAGAGTTAAATACAGTAACTGTAATAAAAATCAAATAAATTAATGAAATAGAAAAAAATTGTATCTATATTATTAAGATAATCGAGGAAAATAGCTATAGATAGATGGTCTTCAAAGTTATAGCCTTTAGTATTAAGATGATAATGTTTAGTAAGAGAATTTTGATTACTTTCAAAGCATATCAGTAAATACACGCAATATAGATTAAGAACAAATTTGTAGCGTATTATGAGACACTAATAATGCGGAGTTGCATCGTGATTCTGGATAACTGCTCTACTGGTGACGAGCATGACATTAAATAGTTACAGTATCTTGCTGTTGAAAACTAATAAAAACGATATTGAGTGGTTGCAGTCAATGCTCTTGCCCGATCAAATTACTGTGGTTAATGGGTTATCTGAAGCTGATTCAGTATTGCAGGAAAAATCTATTGATGTAATAATCTTAGATTTACCGTTGAGAAATCTTGAAGATTTTGAAATTATTTCCTCAATATATTCACTGTTTCCCAATACGGCAGTTGTAGCGATAAGCGAGAATGAAGATGAAGTGACTCTCCAAAAAGCCATTAAATTAGGCGCTGATGAAGTTGTAGTTATAAATAATACTAATACTCGTGATTTAAAACGCATATTAATATCTGCGGTTGAAAGAAAAAAGCGTGTTTGTGCGTTTGAAAGTACCCAGATTAAGAATATACATTCTCAGAATGAAGGCAGTAAAAAAGCAAAATGGCGTTTTTTGTCTGAAGCTACTTTTGAAGGAATAATGTTGCACGAGGAAGGGATTATTTTAGATGCGAATCATGTTTTGGCGAACATGACTGGTTATGATTTTGAAGAACTAATCGGTAAAAATGGGTTTGAATTAGTTACGTCAGAATCGCAAGAATTAATGAGAAAAAATGTATTTGGTGGTTATAAAAAACCACTAAAAGTGACTGTAATTAGAAAAGACGGTTCTACATTTCCAGCGGAAATTCAAGCAAAAGTTATTTCTAATGGCTCTCAAGTTATATGGGTAGCGGCACTAAGAGATATTACAGAGTTGCAAAAAAGAGAAAATCTGTTAAGAAAGCAAAGCAATACTTTGGTAGAATTAGCTAGGAGTAAAGCTTTTATTCAAGGGAATATAATTGACTCGGTACGTGAAATCGCACGAGCAGCAGCAATCACTTTAAATGTCGAACAAGTTGGTGTTTGGCTGTACGGTGAAGACAATTCTCAAATGCTTTGCATTAATTTATATAATTACAAATACAACAGTCATTCAAAATCAATTATCTTAAAAAAAGAAAATTATCCTAATTACTTTGCTGCTTTAGAAAAAGGTAATGATTCTGTAGATAATCTTTCAGAAACTAATGTAGCTGAAGAACTATCTAAATTTTATCTTTCTGTATTTGGTGTGACATCTGTATTAAACGTACCTATTTGGCTTAGAGGTAGTGTAGTAGGTATAGTATGTTATGTATACAGTGAAAACATTATAGATTCAAGTCATCAGTGTAGTTTAGAAGAAGAAACTTTTGCAAGTTCCATTGCAGATTTTGTGACATTAGCAATAGAAGCAAGCGAAAGAAAAGCTGCACAAAAAGCGTTAAAGCAGAGTGAAGCGCAATTTAAGGCAATTTTTGAACGTTCTTCTATGGGTATTTGCTTAGTAGATATCAAAGGGAGAATTGTTGATATCAACCCGGCGCTATGTAAAATGCTCAAATATTGCGATAAGCAAAGCTTGAGCAAAACGGCATTACGCGAACTTATTCAAAAAAGTTTTGCCGATTATATTTGCTTTGAAAATGGTGATGTTGGGCTTTACAAGCAATTGATGCTGGGTAAAATTGAGTGTTTGGAAATAGAAAGACAGCTATTAGATAAAAATGGTGGTACAGTTTGGACTCATTTGAGTATTTCTTTGATTGTACGTTCAAGTGGTAAAACTAAATTTTTTCTGGCGATTATAGAAGATATCGACAAACGTAAACAAACAGAATTACAACTCAGAGAAAGTAAAGAAGCAGCTGAAGTTGGTAGTCGAGCAAAAAGCGAATTTTTAGCAACTATGAGCCATGAATTGCGAACCCCTTTAAATGCAATTATGGGTTTATCGCAGTTGCTTCAACAAGAAATTTTTGGTGAGATGAATGATAAACAAAAAGAATATATTGACTCTATATACAGCAGTGGCGTACATTTATTAGAATTAATTAACGATATTCTCGATCTATCCAAGGTAGAAGCAGGAAAAGAAGAATTATTATTACAGCCTTTGCAGGTAGAAGAATTATGTCATTATGTTATATCAACTGTACGCGAACGTGCTGAAGAAAAGGGATTGGAATTAACTTGTTGCATCGATCAAAAAGCAGAGACTTGTGTTGCTGATGAACGGCGAATCAAGCAAATGCTAATGAATCTACTTACCAACGCAATTAAGTTCACTGCTGAAGGGAAAGTTTCGTTGCAAGTCACAAAGTTACCTAAAGGAATAGCATTTCTGGTATGCGATACTGGTATTGGTATTAAACCCAATCAAATTAAATATTTATTTGAACCTTTTAAACAACTTGATTCTCGGTTAAATCGTCAGTATGAAGGTACGGGTTTGGGTTTAGCTTTAACTCGCAAATTAGCCCGTTTGCACGGTGGAGATGTAACGGTAGAATCAAATTTTGAAAAAGGAAGTCGGTTTACTTTATTTCTTCCCGATACTGAATTTGAAGAAGAAAATATTATTGAAAAATGGTCAGAAAAAGTTCATAAATTGAATACGAGTGTGGCTTCTAAAAATACTCTTAGAAATAAACGTATTTTGCTAGTAGAAGATGATAAGCATACCGGCACATTATTACAAGATTATTTGCAAACTATTGGTTATCAAGTTGAGTGGATGCCAGATGGAAGAGAATTTTTGGAAAAAGTCCGCATTTACCAGCCGAATCTAATTTTATTAGACATCTTGCTAGGAGAAGTCAGCGGTTTCGATTTACTTGCTTCATTGCGAAAAACGTCAGATTTACAAGGTAAAATTGTCGTACTGATGACACCGAGTAAAGATAATGATGATTCCCGCAGTCGCTTTATCCAAGCTGGAGCTAATGATTTTGTAAGTAAACCAATTGGTATTATTAAATTGGAATCGATCTTAATGCGATATTTTCATTAAGAAATTAAGAATTGGGAATAGGGCATTGGGCATTGGGCATTGGAAGAGGGGGAAGAGGGGGGAGAAAAAATATTAACTCCTAACTGGTAACTGATAATTGATAATTGATAACTGATTATGATCAAACTTGACCAATTTTTAAAGTTGTTGGGTGTAGCGTCAACGGGAGGGCAAGCCAAGCACATGATTGTGGATGGTGATGTTCAGGTTAATGGTACATTGGAAACTCGTCGAGGTAGAAAGTTAGTAACTGGGGATAAGGTAACGGTGGGAAACCAAACTTTTGAGGTTGGAGATTTGGAGAGTTGATTTTTTGACAGTTTGTAGTAAGGGCTTTAGCCCCTCATAAGAAAGGGCTAAAGCTAGGGTGTTGACTTTGATAGAAATTCCGCGTTTTTCGTTCACATAACTTTTATGCCGGTAACAACCATAATCTTTCTCCCTCACCCCGCCCTGAAGGGC
>NZ_CAWUDI010000011.1:0-176193 GCF_963920925.1 Calothrix sp. CCY 0018
TGTAGGGCTTTGATCAAAGGCTCAAATGCGGCTTTATCCCCAATTTTTGTCAATGCCTCGGCTGCACTACATCTAACACCGGAGTCCTCATCGTGTAGGGCTTTGATTAAAGGCTCAAATGCGGCTTTATCCCCAATATTTCTCAATGCCTCGGCTGCATTGCGTCTAACACCGGAGTCCTCATCGTGTAGGGCTTTGATCAAAGGCTCAAATGCGGCTTTATCCCCAATTTTTGTCAATGCCTCGGCTGCACTACATCTAACACCGGAGTCCTCATCGTGTAGGGCTTTGATTAAAGGCTCAAATGCGGCTTTATCCCCAATTTTTCCCAATGCCTCGGCTGCATTGCTTCTAACAACGGAGTCGTCATGCTGTAGGGCATTGATTAAAGGCTCAACTGCGGCTTTATCCCCAATATTTCCCAATGCCTCGGCTGCATTGCTTCTAACAGAGGCTTCACCTCTTCTTCTAATTCTAACAACGGAGTCGTCATGCTGTAGGGCATTGATTAAAGGCTTAATTGCGGCTTTATCCTCAATTTTTCCCAATGCCTCTGCTGCATACATTCTAACAAGGAAGTCCTCATCCTTTAGGGCTTTGATTAAAGGCTGAACTGCGTCTTTATCCCCAATTTTTCCCAATGCCGAGGCTGCATACCATCTAACATCGGAGTCCTCATCCTGTAGGGCTTTGATTAGCTTCTCAACTAATTTTGCATGGGTTTGTCCAATCGCTACAACTACCGAGCGAGTAAAATCAAGTTGGGGATAAATCAGCCAAAATTGGTAGATGCGCTCGATTGTCTTGTCTATTAGCAGGTAGGAAATTTTCGGACATTCAGCAATACACCTACCTGCTAAAAGCAACTGGGTTTGAAAAATATCATCTGCCTCATTGGCGATCGCCTCAATTAACGTTATCGGCTTCTTCATCAAACCCGCCAGCAAAGTTATTGTTTCGTGCCAATCATAATTCCACAAATTTTGCTTTACTAAGTTAATGCCATAATCCCTTGATTCCTCAATTTTGTGATTCAGATAGGAAGCGGTAAAATATTCTTGAAAAGTGCGATGTAAAAATAAGTATTGCTCATTGTCATCTGAATTCAACTTTTGCAAAATTCCATCTTGCTCGGAGAGTTGATTAATCAATTGATTGGTTTCATTATCATTGTTGCCTAAATCATCTTTGATTACACGACGCAGTTCCCGCAATGTAAAAACTTCTTTTCCTTTGCGACTAAATTCATAAGCCAATTTTTCGAGCAGTTCAGTTTTAGATTCCACCGTTACTTCATCTGCACTTTTGCGTGAATTGTCATGACTCCATTTAGCCAGCATATATTTTACCGACTGTTGGTAAATTTCCCCCCTTCTAGCTGGGAGTTTCAGTTTATCTTGTTGATATAAACTGCAAATCAACGATAATAGCAAGGGATTTTGAGCCAATCCGCCAATTTGGGGACGCTCGCGTAAAGCTTGAATTAGTCCCTCTGCTGTCACGGAAGTATCTTGGAGGTATTCCCGAGCATTATTAAACCAAGTTTCAATATATTGTTCGGTTTTTTCTTGGTTAAAAGGAACGATTTCCATTTCCTTGGCATCATCAACCAATTTACCACCATAGCCGACAATCCGAGAGGTAGCGATTATCTGACAATTTGGATAAGCTCTAACAAAATTATTCAGTTTCTCTAAAAGCTGAAAACGTTTTTGCTGGGGAACTTCATCGAGAGCATCAAGCAACAGCAAACATTTTCCAGTAAGTAACTGTTGTTTTAAGAAATCATTCAGAAAATCGACAATATTAGTATTTTGATGATGTCTTAATATATTTGAATGTCTTTCCCGAACAATATTAAGAATTGCTTCTACTGGTGACATTTCTGTAATTTTCTCAGCCAAAGTAGACAATCGAATCAACAAAGGAATGACTATGTTTTCTACTGGTTGTTGATTGTCTAAAACCTGGTAAGATTTTTCGACAATTGTACATGATTCAGTTCGTAACAAAGTTGACTTACCCATACCAGGATCGGCGAGTACCACAATGCGCGACTGATTTTGTTTGGCTTTCTCCCAATCTTCCTGCTGACGCTGAATTTCTGACTCACCGATACCTTTGAGAGCATATATTCGTTTTAGTTCCTGTTCCGATTCTCCATAGCTCCAAGTTGTTTCCACCGTATGTTGATAGCGACGTTCTAAAGTCACTTGAATTGGAATATATTGGTCTTTAAGAATAATCGGCTGATCAGCGTGAAACAGGCGAATTTTGTTGTTACCGTTTTCAATTTCGTGCAAAAGTTCTCGAACAGCTTGACGCTCCTCTTGTGGATTCAACCATAACGGCTTAATTTCTTGGGGATGGGGATTTGTAAAGAGAACTGGTATTAAATGCTCCCGTTTGCGGGGATTATCATCATCATAAACAGGTACAAACTCACGGCTGCGTGCATTATCCCATGAAGTTTGTCCTAGAACAGCATTTTGACCTAACTCAAACGCTTGTTCAATGGATTCTCCCGCACCCAACCCATCATAAAAAGCTTGAGAAAAGGTAATTGCGGCTTGATCTTTGACTGGCTGACTCATCCCGATTGCGTAGTTAAGATGCTTGGAAATTTCCTTAGCTAAAGGTTGAGAATCACAAGCATTGAACAACACGCACTCTATGCGGTTGTGATAAATTCGCAATAAATCTACCAAAAACTCATTACTAACCGGCTTTGGCTGTCCCCTGTCATCTTCAAGTATTAATCCTTCGGTGGTGCCGTGTCCACAAAAATGAATAATCTGTGGCTTAACATCTAAAATGTGCCGCCTTAAATCTTCTCGTTTAACTGCTGACTCCCATATTATCTCCAAGCGTTCTCGATGCTTCGCTCTCCTTAAAGCTTCTTTTATATTCCTAACTTCAGGTAAAACATCAATATTAGAAGTTCCTCTGGGATTGGATAGCAAAATTAATATTTTCTTCTTTCTGTTATTCATCGCAATCTACATTACCCAGTTAGTATAATTGTTTGTTTATTCTTATTAATAGGTAGGTGCGATTTTCTAAAACTTATGCACTCTACAAAAAGATGGTGTTAGCTAATGATGTTAAAAATGCTGTATTGATTTATCGTACCGTGACGGCAAAGTCTTAATTGATTAGGGCTTAAAACCGGGCGTTGCTGAATGTGTAGAGACGTAGCAGTGCTACGTCTCTACATTAATCTTCTTGTAGCAGCAGGTTTATTAATTACATCTTCCCCAGAACGTAACAATTGGTTACAATCAAAATGCGTTCGTTACCCGGAGTAATCAGCGATGGATTTGATATTGGAGCCAGCAATTCCCGTAAAAATCGAGAAAATGAAGCAGCGGGTACGATGGCAGCATCAAAGTATTTTGCAACGGGGAATCGATCAAACCAGTATGGTTATCGATGACGGTAAAGAAGATAGTGAAGAATTTTCTTTTATGGTTATCGGTGACAGTGGCACAACTTGTCAATATGGATATCATCCCCAGCGAGAAATTGCTAAGTTGATGCTTCAGCATCGTCACGAGTGTAATTTTGTTTTGCACACTGGCGATGTCATTTATACTGTAGGCTCTCGCGAATATTATCCAGCAAATTTTATCGAACCCTATCGCGAGTTTTTGAAAGGTGGTGAAAATCCCCAAAATATTGCTTATGACAACATGGTGTTTGATACTCCGATTCTGACAACTTTGGGGAATCACGATTATTATGATGTACCTTTGCGATATCGGGCAATTACAGGCCCCACGATCGGGTTACGCCGTTTATTTCGCTACAAAGATTTTGAAATTGGCTGGCATGGTTCCGAACAAGGTGATGCTTATGCAAAGGCATTTCTTGATTATTTAGCACGATTCAATCAAGAGCAAGAATTAGAGTCTCATTTAGACGAGCATTACATCGCAAAAACCGACAACGGACGCTGTTTGCGCTACGAGCCGGGACATTTTACTCGTTTACCAAACCGCTATTATACGTTTCGTTACGGCGGTATTGACTTTTTTGCTCTTGATTCAAATACTATTAACGACCCTTCACCGATACCGGAAACACCACAAGGAGATATTCGCAGAAAAGCTTTAACTCAGCGTCGCGATGAAATAGATATTGAAGAACAGCAGATTCTAGAGGAATACGATAAATTAAACCTGGATAATCCCGAAGATGCCGAAAAAGGCGATACGCTCGAAGCAATATTAAGCCAAATCAACGAAATCAAAGTTGACATCGAAAAACAGCTAGCATCACATCATCCACAAGTTGATTTTGAACAACTTGAATGGTTTAAGCAAAGGCTGATTGAATCTTGGAATAATTCAGAAGTTCGCGCTCGCATCGTTTTCTTTCACCATCCACCCTACGTTACAGAGGCGAATAAGTGGAATCAAGCGCAAACATTAGCCGTGCGTCGTCGTCTGCGGTGGGTATTTGATCAAGTTGCTCAAACTATCGGTAGCTTGAATCAGAAACGTCCAATTGTTGACTTAATCCTAAACGGACACGCTCACTGTTTAGAACATCTTGTCACCACCGATACCGGACACGCAGACTCGCACATCAACTGTATCGTCAGCGGCGGAAGCGGGCATTATCCCCGTCGTCAGCGAGATATGGGATCGGAATTAATGGAAACTTTTGATTATCTTCCCGGTAGCCCTAACCGTAAAGTTGCTGAGTCTTTACTCTTTATTGGTCGCAAAGGTTACGCATCATTAGAACGCTCCCCCTATTCCGGAATACGAATTGATGTCAAACCAGGCAATCCTGTTAAGTTTGTTGTCAAACCATTTGTCGCCGAACGTTTTGGACACCAATGGAATTATCCTGAAGTGGAACCCTTTGCGATCGGTTAACAGTAAACAGTGATGAGTTGGTAATTGGTAATTGATAATTGATTAAAATGAACCATAGTAATAGACTAGATTTTTTAACTTTTTTACGTTCTACTGGAATTATCTTACTGATAGTAATTGGGTTGCTGTTTTATCCTGTTAATACAGCAATTGCCAATACATCAACTGATTACCAACAAAAATCCTCTGCTAGTTCGGATGGTATTGGTAAAGTTTATATGGGTAGAGAAATTTCTCAAGTTATGGGACATCAAGGTGCGATGTGGTTGGAAAGACCTACCCGTGAAACCCAAGAACAACCGAGTAAAATAGTTCAAGCTCTCGATCTCAAAGATACCGATGTTGTCGCGGATATCGGTGCTGGTACGGGCTATATGAGTTTTCGCATCGCTCCTAAAGTGTCGGATGGAAAGGTATTTGCTGTTGATATTCAACCGGAAATGTTGGATATTATCGATTTTTATAAAAAGAAAACCAAAATTAATAATGTAGAACCTGTTTTAGCAACAGTTACTAATCCGAATTTAGCACCCGAAAGCGTCGATCTAGCATTAATGGTAGATGCTTATCACGAGTTTGAATATCCCAAAGAAGTTATGGAAGGGGTTGTAAAATCGCTCAAACCAGGTGGGAAAGCAGTGCTGGTTGAATATCGCGGTGAAAATCCTTTTATTGCCATCAAACGCTTGCATAAAATGACTCAAAAGCAAGTTAAAAAAGAAATGAAAGCTGTAGGATTAACTTGGAAAGAAACTAAAGAATTGCTTCCCCAACAGCATTTGATGATATTTGAGAAAGAAGTTAGTGTTTAGTTGTTAGTTGTGGATAGGGGGGAGGAGAAAAAGCTGGCGGGGTTTCTACGATGCACCAAACGCACGTTTAACAGATCGCATTTTTTATTTTTATGTCAATTAATTTCAGTCGCCGTCAATTTATTTGGTACAGTTCCGCAGTTTTTGGTACTAGCTTACTACTGAAAGCTTGCAGTAATAACCAAAGTTCGACAACCACGGCTACAGATGGTGCGGAAATTTCAAAAGTTGCCATTGTTCTTCCGGGAGGAATTACCGATCGAGCCTGGAATCAATCTGGTTATGAAGGTGTACAATTAGCCAAGCAAAAATTAGGTGTAGAAACTGCTTTTGTAGAAAAAGTTTCTCAAGCTGACCAAACAGAGATTTTAACAGATTTTGCTCGTAAGAATTATAATCTCGTATTTGCCCACGGAGGACAATTTGATGCAGCAATTCAACAAGTAGCTCCTCAGTTTCCCAACACATTTTTTGTTGGTGTAAATGGTGCAGTTCAAGGAGAAAATATTGCAGCTTTACGTATAAATCACCAACAAGCTAGTTATTTATGTGGAATTGTTGCAGCTTCCATGACAAAATCAAATCAACTAGCTTATATTGCCGGACAAAAATTTGCCGCGACTGAGGAAGAATTACGCGGTTTGGAATTAGGTGCAAAGTCAGTCAATCCTCAAATCAAAGTTTCCTCTACTTTTACGGGAGATTGGAATGATGTAGCTAAGGCAAAAGAAGCTACATTAGCTTTGATTTCTACTGGTGCTGATGTAGTTTATCAATGGTTGGATAGCGCATCACCAGGAGTATTACAAACTGCCGCCGAAAAAGGTGTTTATGCTTTTGGAAATACAAACGATCAATTAGAAATAGCACCGAAAGCAGTTTTAACTAGTGCTGTTAAAAGGATGGATTTAGCAATAGCTTATATAGCAGAGTTGGCTAAAAGTAAACAATTGAAAGGTGAGATTTATAAAATTGGTTTAGAAAAATCCGATATTCTCAGCTTAGGAAAATTTGGTGATATGGTGCCGGAAGATGTTCAGAAAAAGGCAATGGATGCAAAGCAGGGAATAATAGATAATAAAATCAAAATTTAGTTAATAAAAATATGTAGGGGAGGCAACGCACCATCATTAATATAGCTTCAACCTCACCCTTAATCCCTCTGCTTACTAAGGCTACGGTGTACACAGAAGTCTTCTAAAGTAAAGTTGCTAACGTTTTGATCCCCCCTAGCCCCCCTTAAAAAGGGGGGAATAGGAGTTAAAGTCCCCCTTCCAAAGGGGGATTTAGGGGGATCTTCCGAGATATTTGTACAAGTTAGGCTTACTAAGGAGAGGGAAGCTGGAGGTAAAGTGAGGTTAAAATGATTTTGGATTATTAAATAAAAAAATGTCATTTTTACGTTTAGAAAATATCACAAAATCTTTTGGTGCCTTCGTCGCTAACCATAATATCAGCTTTGAGATAGAATCTGGAAAAATTCACGCTATTTTAGGAGAAAATGGTGCTGGTAAGACCACTTTAATGAATATAATTAGCGGTTTTTATCAACCCGATCGCGGACAAATTTATTTACAGAATAAACCAGTAAAGATTACATCACCAAGTACAGCAATTAAACTCGGTATTGGCATGATTCATCAGCATTTTATGCTAGTACCGCAGTTAAGCGTCACAGAAAATATTATTCTCGGAATTGATAGAAATTGGTCATTAAATCTTAAACAAAAACAACAGAAAATAGCCACTTTATCCAACTCCTATAACTTAGAAATTAACCCCGAAACAAAAGTTGGAGATTTACCTGTAGGAACCCAGCAACGAGTAGAAATTCTCAAAGTTCTTTACCGTCAAGCTAAATTGTTGATTCTCGATGAACCAACTGCTGTTTTAACACCTTCTGAAGTTCAATCTTTAATTAAAATCCTCCGTCAAGTTGCAGATACTGGTAATACGATTATTTTTATTAGCCATAAATTAGAAGAAGTGATGAACCTTTGCGATACCGTAACGGTATTACGACGAGGTAAAGTAATCGCAAATAAAAATATTTCAGAAACTACTGCTTCAGAATTAGCAGCATTAATGGTGGGAAGAGAATTTGATTTTCAATTAAATAAATCCCCCGTAACACCTGGAAAAGTAGTTTTATCGGTAAATAATTTACAAGTAGCAGACGATAGAGGTGTAAATGCTGTAAATAATATATCTTTTGAACTCAGAGAAAGAGAAATTTTAGGTATTGCTGGAGTAGATGGAAATGGACAGCGAGAATTAGCCGATGCTTTAGCAAAAGTCCGAAATATCAAAGCAGGAGAAATTAAATTTACCCAAAATTCAAATACAGGTTACATCCCCGAAGACAGGCAAAAAATGGGTTTGATATTGCAATATAGTATTGCTCAAAACTTGATTTTAAAAGCTTTTAGAAAATTACCATTATGTCGTAATTTTTTATTACAACCACAAATAATTAAAAATCGGGCAATTTCTGCAATCGAAGAATTTGATATTCGAGCATCGGGGGTTGATGTAAAAGTCTGGGAGCTATCAGGG
Organism: Calothrix sp. CCY 0018; assembly: GCF_963920925.1. Lineage (NCBI taxonomy): Bacteria > Bacillati > Cyanobacteriota > Cyanophyceae > Nostocales > Calotrichaceae > Calothrix > Calothrix sp. CCY 0018. The sequence goes on from NZ_CAWUDI010000011.1 coordinate 8,255, forward strand.
GGAAATCAACAAAAGGTAGTTTTAGCAAGGGAATTAGCGGGAAACCCTATATTGATTGTAGCCATGCAGCCAACACGAGGCTTAGATGTAGGAGCCACCGAAACTGTACAGCAACGGTTATTAAAAGAAAAAGAGCGGGGAGCCGCCATTGTATACATTTCTACTGAGTTAGAAGAGGTGATGGCAATTAGCGATCGCGTTGCGGTGATGTATGGGGGTGAGTTTGTTGGTGTATTAGATGCGAAGACAGCGACAGTGGAAGAAGTTGGTTTATTGATGGGAGGAGGAGGGGGAGATATATTTTTTAAACGCAGAGGGACACAAAGGTAAACGCAAAGGTTTGTGGAGTTTTCAAATACCTCTCCTCTGTGTTCCTTTGCGCTTTCCTCGGCGCTCCTTTGCGTTTAAAACTCCATATAATCAAAAATAAAGATGTGAAAGTACTATTATGAGAATGGTAAACGTCGAAACGAAACCCCAGATAGCAAGCTGGCATATTAGGAGACTGTTCAATGACGGGGACTATTAACGAAAAACAACTGTCGAGAATAGTTTTAAAAGGTTTCAAATCTATTGTCGAATGCGATATTGAACTCAATAAGATAAATGTTTTAATTGGTGCTAATGGAGCGGGAAAATCCAATTTTATCGGTTTTTTTCGCATGATGCAGCAGCTACTTGAGGAGAATCTACAAGTTTTTGTCAGTCGTCAAGGTAGTCCCGATTCACTATTACACTTCGGACGGAAAACAACGGAACAGTTAGAGTTTCGGCTATATTTTGGTAATAACGGCTATTTCGCAGCGTTAGCAGCAACTCAAGATAATCGTTTGATGTTTATCAAAGAGTCTTTTTGGTGGAATCTAAAAGGTGAATATGAACTAGGAAAAGGTCATTTTGAGACAAAGGCTTTTTCTCTTACTGGGACAAGAATTCATGCAAATATTTTGTCTGCTATGCAGGGATGGAGGGTTTATCATTTTCATGACACTAGCGATAGTGCTTATGTAAAACAGCGTCACGGTATTAATGATAATAATTACCTGCGTCCTGATGCGCGAAATCTTGCAGCTTTTCTTTATCTATTGCGCGAGAATTACCCGTCATCCTATCAGAAAATAGTTAAAACTGTTCGGCTTGTTGCACCGTTTTTTGGAGACTTTTACCTACGTCCATCACCACAAAATAACGATTTTATTGAACTCGAATGGTTTGAGCAGGGACATGATATTCCCTTCAAAGCACATTTGCTTTCCGACGGTACGCTACGTTTTATCTGTCTGACAACAGTTTTTTTACAACCAGAAGATTTTCAACCGGAGACAATATTAGTTGATGAGCCAGAACTTGGTCTTCATCCCTATGCTATTACGGTTTTGGCTTCATTAATACGGACTGTTTCTAAACAGGTAATTGTTTCTACTCAGTCAGTCGAATTACTTAACGAATTTAACGCTTCAGATGTAATAGTTGTTGACCGTAATAAAGGTTGTTCTTCACTTCGTAGGTTGAAAGAGCAGGAGTTAGAAACATGGCTCGAAGATTATAGCTTAGGAGAACTTTGGAAGAAAAACCTGATCGGAGGTAGACCTACAAAATGATTCGAGTTCACGTTTTTGTTGAAGGACAAACCGAAGAAACTTTTGTCAGAGAACTGCTCTACGAATATTTTATCAATCAAAATATCTACCTCAATCCAATTTTGGTAAAAACAAGTAAAGCTGCAAAAGGTGGTGTAGTCAGCTACGCAAAAATAAAACCGCAAGTTAATCGTAAATGTCTGGAAGATGCAAAAGCATTTGTCACCACAATGTTTGATATGTACGCTTTACCTAATGACTTTCCAGGAAGCAGTTCGCTAGCAAAAATCAACGAGCCTTTACAGAAAGCAGAATTTTTAGAAAGGGAAATTGGTAAAGATATCGGGCACAAAAATTTTATCCCAAATTTAATAGTTCATGAATTTGAAGGTTTGTTATACAGCAATCCACAAGCTTTTGCTGAGTGGTTCGATGAAACTGCTGTAAGTATTTTGCAAGCCGAACGTAATGCTTTTTCTTCACCCGAACATATTAATGATAGTCCCTTAACAGCACCATCAAAAAGGATTCGTAATTCTTGTCAGGGATACGATAAACCACTGCATGGTTCCTTACTTGCTATTGATATTGGGTTAGATAAAATCCGTCTGGAATGTCAGCATTTTAATAAATGGTTGTTGCGGATTGAAAGTATTGTGACAATTTGAGCAAGATAATTTACAAAGTTGTAAGGTATGTGACATTCACAATATCGCCTTGGAATAAATTCCCAGGCTCACATACAAAGTCGCTCTTTTGACGACTGAGTAAGTCTTTTAGTGCGTTTTAACGTACTTTGTTTATAAGCCTTGAAATTGATTTCAAGGCGAGATTTTCGTTTAGCGAGATTACTGCAAGATGTAATTTAAACCTTTCCCGTATGATGTTTCCATCCCCTTTCGGGGCAAAGGTATCGGAAAGTTTTTCGCCTTACGAAAGATCCTGCCCTAAAGCAGGAGGACTCGTTTCCATCCCCTTTCGGGGCAAAGGTATCGGAAAGCAAAATGTTTTCGTTGCTCCCGCCGCAACTAAGAGTTTCCATCCCCTTTCGGGGCAAAGGTATCGGAAAGGAACATTGGGTCAAACCAAACAAGAGGCGCAAAAGTTTCCATCCCCTTTCGGGGCAAAGGTATCGGAAAGAAAGCTTGTAAAATCACAATGAAATTTCAAGCTGTAACGTTTCCATCCCCTTTCGGGGCAAAGGTATCGGAAAGGTTTCGTGAACTATATCCTAATATTAGCTATAGCGAAAGTTTCCATCCCCTTTCGGGGCAAAGGTATCGGAAAGAACAGCGCACTGAAGTTTCAACACAGATTGCAAATCGTTTCCATCCCCTTTCGGGGCAAAGGTATCGGAAAGACTTGAAGAAGTGAAAATTTGCAGAAATTTGGTGTTTCCATCCCCTTTCGGGGCAAAGGTATCGGAAAGAGTTCACTTCTGGAACCCTTACACAGAGGGGATTTGAGATACCCCAATCGACACACTCCGAAAAAATGGAAAGTTTTTTCGAGAAAATGGTCATTTTTGTCGCCTGAAACCCTTACTGGGTAAGCAATCGACACACTCCAACGAAATCATAGGGTTTTCAACGTTCTGAGCTAGTGTGTCGATTTAGTTCGACTTCTAACTAACTCAAGTAAGATACATTAACTACTGATATTTATCAAGCAATAAATCAAAAAGTTTACATTATAAAAATTTTATTGTTGATACATAAGTTTAAACTATTTCAATTAGCGCGATCGCCCGCAATCGACTTATGAATCAACAACCTAACAATATAAGATAAATTTAAACTCGGATTCAGTAACTCTAAATTCCCAATTAATGAACCGTATTAAATCCCAATTACCAATCCTCTCACCGATAATTGCCATTGCATCGGCTTTAATAGTAGGTGCAATTCTAATTATCCTCGCTGGTGCAAATCCCATCGCAGCATATACAGCGCTTTTTCAAGAGTCGCTATTTGACTATTATGGTTTTGGCAATACTTTAACTAGAATGACTCCTTTATTATTTACCAGTTTAGGAGTATTGATAGCCTTAAAAGCCGGACAATTTAACATCGGCGGGGAAGGACAAATTTATCTAGGTGCTTTGGGAAGTACTTTAGTCGGATTGTACGTGCAAGTACCAGCATTTATTCATATTCCTTTGGGTTTATTCGTTGGATTTTTATTTGGTGCGGTTTGGGGTTGGATTCCCGGTTATTTAAAAGCAATCAAGGGTGTAAATGAAGTGATTACCACGTTGCTGCTCAATTATATTGCGGTAAATTTAATTAGTTATTTGGTGCAGAATCCCCTCAAAGCAGAAAATGCACCCAGCCCTTATTCACCATTGATTGCCAAATCTGCTCAATTGCCAATGTTACCTGGAGGTTTGGCAAGTGGAGGAATTTTTCTAGCTTTGTTAGCAGCTGTAATTTTATGGATATTATTGCAGCGAACTCCTTTGGGTTATCAAATTACAACAGTGGGATTTAACCCGATTGCTTCTAACTATGCTGGAATTTCCGTAAAACGAACCATAATGCTAGTAATGATTTTAGCGGGTGGATTGGCTGGATTAGCTGGTAGTTGTGAAGTGATAGGGTTGAAATATCGGTTATTTGAAGAAGTTTCACCCGGTTATGGATTTGACGCGATCGCGATCGCCTTTCTCAGTCGTGGTAGCGTTTTGGGTGTGGTATTAGCTTCTTTATTTTTTGCAGCATTGCGGAGTGGTGCGAATGTAATGCAGCGTAGCGCAGGTGTTCCGGTGACGGTAGTATTTGCAATTCAGGGATTAACGGTGTTGTTTATTGCAATCGGTTTGGCTTTGGAATCGAAAAAATGATAGTGGGGGATGGGTAATTGGTAGTGGGTAATAGGTAATGGGTAATGGGTAATGGGAAGATAGGAATCATCAAAGTATTCGTAGTGGGAGCATCTTGCTCTCTTGCTATTTTCTAAACGAAAAAAACCCAATCCCCAATTCCCAATCCCCAATAGACATCTCCGGAAAACATTTCTATGGTTTAAAATTACACGCAAACCGCGAGTCCCCCTACCCCCCTTCCCTATGTTCGCGCAGCCGTGTCCCAAGGACATGGGAATGGGGTTTTTTTAAGCCTCTCTCCCAGTGGGGGAGAGGTTTGGAGAGGGGTATTTTCAATTCCTGCGATGTCTAATCTAAAATCTAAAATCTAAAATCTAAAATCTAAAATCCAAAATCTAAAATCCAAAATCTAATGACTAATAATTATTATTTCTTCACCGATTATCTAGCAGCAAGCATCCGTTTAGCCGTTCCCATTGCCTTTGCGGCTTTGGGTGGAATGTATTCAGAACGCGGGGGAGTATTAAATATTGCTTTGGAAGGAATGTTATTAACTGGCGCTTTTACTAGTGCTGCCGCTACTTTTTACAGTGGTAATCCTTGGCTGGGAGTATTGGCTGCTGTTATTGCTGGGGGTATGGTGGGATTGCTTCATGCTTTTTTGTGCGTGAGTTTGCGGGTTAATCAATTAGTGTCTGGATTAGCGATTAATTTGGTAGCGTCTGGATTAACCTCATTTTCGGCGCGGTTGGTGTTTAATAATGGTAGCGTGCAAAAGTTAGCGGGAATTAAAGCAATTAGGATTCCTGGATTTGCGAATATACCTTTTATTGGCGAGCTTTTATTTCAACAAGATATTCTCGTCTATTTATTAATATTTTTAATTACTTTTAGTACATATTTTCTCTTTCATACCAGCCCCGGTTTAACATTGCGTGCCGTCGGAGAATATCCCCAAGCTGCCGATACTGCGGGAATTTCAGTTGTAAAGGTTCGATATTTGGCAGTAATCGCAAGTGGTTGTCTTGCCAGTTTAGGAGGAGCTTATTTGAGTTTAGTACAGATAAAATACTTTGCTGAAGGGATGACTGCGGGAAAAGGATTTATTGCCATAGCCGCTTTAATTTTTGGTAAATGGCATCCTATAGGTAGTGGATTAGCGAGTCTTTTATTTGGTGCGACGGAAGCTTTACAGTTGCGAATTCAGGCTTTGGGGGTGAATATACCCTATCAATTTCTGATTATGTTACCTTATGCAGTTGCATTGTTAGCCCTAGTTGGTTTTATGAAAAAATCCCCACCTCCCGCAGCTTTAGGTATTCCCTACAGTCAAGAAAAATAGGTTAAAGGTTAAAGGTTAAAATTCTCCCCCTTCGGGTTCACCACTTCTCTCAACGGAGGGAACCTCCGCACGAGAGTGGCTTCACCATCTCCCCATCTCCCCCTCTCACTCAGCGGGAATAGCGATCGCAGTTTTAGCGCTACTATCCCAAACTACCCAGTTGAATTCTTTGTCTAAATTTTCGGCTGTTTCAGATACTTTGAAATAAAATTTTTCACCTTTTCTTTCAATGGCAAAGTCTGCATTTTGCGCGTATACTACCTTGAAACCTTTATCTCGCAAGCAAAACATTACCCAAGCTTTCAGTGATTGTCTTGATGGATCGTAGGAAACCATCGGCCTTTTAAATGCTTCTTCTACAGTTTGATATATTTGGGACATTCTTTTGAGCAATTATCAATTATCAATTATCAATTATCAATGGGAATTGGACATGGGATTTTAGATTTTGGATTATTTTCCCCTTGTCCCCTTGTCTCCCCATCCCCCCATCTCTCCATCCCCCCATCTCCTCACTCCGGGTTACAGCGAATCTCAACAATAAACCCATCTGGATCGTAGAAGTAAACTCCTCTTCCCGTTGGACGGGTGACGGGTTCTTGAGCAATTTTTATTTGATGCTGTTTGAGTACTTCGACTGCATTATCAAATAATTCGGGAGCTATATCAAATGCCAGATGATTAGCTCTTGTAAAACCACGTTCGGGATTTGGATCTGGTGGTGATAATTCTGGCTCCCAAAATAAATCTAATATAGTATTGTCGGGAGTTTTAAAGTTCGCAACTTTTCCCGCTTTAACTAAATTAATTAAAGTTTCTGGAACTTCATCACCCGTAAGTTCGTGCAAACCTAAGATTTCTCCATAAAAATGGCGAGAAGCCTGCATATCCTGGACGTTAAGTGCAATATGATGCACTCTACGCAGGCTTCCGGTTGTTATAACCTTATTTAAAGACTGAGTGTTAGATAGCATAATCAGTTATCAATTATCAATTATCAGTTATCGCATCTCGTCCGCAGACGCTATACCAACGTTCTGATGATGCGGGTACATAACATATTATCCGTTATCGAATACCAATTGTTGATTGTTAATTGATAATTGTTTATTGATCGGAGACTGATAGAGTTGAAAATGTTACAACGGATGAGAATGTTATTTAATTAGCATTACGGTAGTTTATTATCCATATTTTAGGAACAGGGTTTGCAGTGCAACAGGAATTTAGTTCGCGAGTTTCATCACCATTATTAATTGAGGGTAACGATAGCGACCTCGGTTTGGAGTCGAAACTTTTGGAATTACCGCTCTATGAGTTTTCGGTAGAGATGAGTTTTACTGGTAAAGAAGTAGCTGAAGTGTTTGAAAAATATCCCTTGTTGCCGGGAGCAATTTTGTTCGACGAGGGTAGATATGCTGGAATGCTTTCGAGAAGGCAATTGTTGGAATTTTTGATTCGTCCTTTCGGACAGGATTTATTTTTACATCAACCGCTAAGTATATTGTATAGCTATGGTCGCACGCCGATTTTAGAGTTGGCAGATACTACACCGATTTTGAATGCGATGCAGTTTTCGTTGAGGCGATCGCCAGAATTTTTCTCGGAACCCGTGGTAGTAAAAACTACATCAGATAAGTACAGGTTGTTGGATATGCAGGAGTTAAATATTGCTTCTTGGCAAATTCGCGGAATCGAAACTCAGGTAAGGTACGAGCGCAGCCAAGCGCAAATTATTCAAAATGATAAAATGGCTAGTCTGGGACGTTTAGTTGATGGTGTAGCCCACGAAATTTTAGATCCCGTAAACTTTATTTGGGGTAATGTAACCCACGTTTCCAATTACAGCAAAGATTTGATTAAGTTAATAGAAATTTACGATAACAATACAGCAAATACTCCAGATGATGTACTGTATTTAAAACAAGATATTGAATTTGATTTTTTAGAATCTGATTTATCACAAGCACTTGCAAGTATTCGGACTGGTGCAGAAAGATTAAAAAAACTAGTTACTGGATTACAAAATTTCTGTCATATTGATGCAATTTATCCCAAACCTGTAGATTTACACGCTAATTTAGAAAGTACTATATTGTTAATCGGCAGCCGTTTGAAAGGAGAAATTAATATTATTAAAAAATTTGGTCATCTTCCTCCTGTCTATTGTTTTGCCGGACAGTTAAACCAAGTATTTATGAATATATTAAGTAGGGCAGTGGATATTTTACTTGATGATGCAGTTCGACACCAGTTTGAAACAGAATCATCTGACAACAGTTCGCATAAACCTACTATTGAAATAGTTACACAAGTTATTTCTCAACCATCAAACGTACCAGGCTTACCCGATTCTCGCTGGGTATCAATTCACATTGCAGATAATGGGCCAGGAATGTCACCCGAATTTCAACAGCAAATTCAAGAATCTTTTTCTGTAGAAAAAAGGGCTGATAAAGAAACAAGTTTAGCTGTAAGTTATCGAATTATTACAGCTAGACATGGTGGTAAATTAAATTTTTCTTCGCAATTTGATAAAGGAACTGAATTTGAAATTCTTTTACCTTTGGTTTGATAATTAGGTAATAGGTAATAGGTAATGGGTAATGGGTAATTGGGGATTGAGATAATTAAAAGTACTTAATCTAAATCATATGGCTCTTCATTACATAGTATGCTAAATCTTCAGTTAAAAAGCCCGAAACACTTGTTATGTAAGAACTTTAAAGTATTTATTCATATAAAATACCTTCTACAACTATTTTTCCCTTCTGCCCTCTGCCTTCTGCCTTCTGCCTTTTTACGACTATTTAATTAGCATACCAAGTGCTGAAGAACCAATCATATTTCATTAAAAAAACAGTCGTTGCATCTGTCAGTAAGTGTTTTTATTAGTTATAAAGGGTAAAATTTTAGTCCTATTTAAACGCTATTAAACTTTTAATTGCATTCTCCGAAGAGCTTTACCCAATTACCTATTACCTATTACCTATTACCAACTACCTAATATTTAGCATCAATCAATCCTTTTTTAATTGCGACAATTGCAGCTTGAGTTCGATCGCGGACATCTAGTTTTTGCAGAATTGCGTGAATGTGAACCCGTACCGTACCCGCAGTAATAAAAAGATTTTCTGCTATTTCCTGGTTTGATTTACCTGCTACCACTAATGTTAATATTTCCCGTTCCCTTTTAGTTAGGGAATTATTATCAGAAGAAGATATAGCTATAGAATTGACATTAGATTGAGAAGATTGAAAAGTCGTTTGAATTTCTACGGTAGCTGTACTATCCCACCAAGAAGCACCACACGCTACCGAACGAATGGCTAAAATCAGGTTTTCGGCTGGAATTCCTTTTAAACAATAACCGTTGGCTTTTGCTTCAATTAATTGAGCAATCAAAGTTTTTTGAGAATGGGAAGTTAAAACTAATACTGGTAAATTCGGACGACGTTGTTTTATTTGACGGCAGGCCTCTACACCACCTATACCGGGTAATCCTACATCTAAAAGAACTATATCTAATGGTAGTTGAGAAGATAATTCAATCGCGGTTTCTCCATCTTCAGCCTCGACAACAATTTCCAACCCTACTTCTTGATGCAGTCGCGTGGAAATTCCTAATCTAAACAACTCGTCGTCTTCTACTAATAAAATTTTTATTGGCTCTGTTTTCATTACTCTAATTGTTAACAAAAGCAGGTATACTAAACCCGAAGATAGCTCCACCACTTTTACGTCTTTCTGCCCAAATTTTACCGCCATGCGCTTCAATTATTTGCCGACTTAAATAAAGCCCTAAACCCGCACCTTTAGCTTGACGGTTAGTATGTCCTTGATAAAATCTTTCAAATAATAGCGGTAATTCTTCCTCTGTAATTCCCTGTCCTTGATCGATAATTTTGACTGTATGGTTAATCCCGTTGGGAACAAACACAACTTCTACTTTACCACCCCGTAGCGAGTGATTAATCCCGTTAGCAATTAAGTTGACAAAAACGCGCTGTAGTTGTAAGTCATCTCCATTCACCATAGCTCGCGAACGAAATTCAGAATCAGCAAAACCCAGATGAATGTATACTTGGCGAGTCGATGCTAATTCAACAACAGTCGAAATTGCTGATTCTGCTACCGCGACTAAATCTATAGATGAACAACGCAGTTGTAAACCTTGAGTATCGTTACGGTAAACATCGAGCAAGGTTTGCACTAACTCTAAAGTATTTTGATGCGATCGCCTCATTATCTGCAAAACTTTATGTTGATTATGAGTTACCGCACCAAATTTTTCTGACTCAAAGGCTGTGAGGGTTTCTATTGCTCCCAAAAGTGGGGTTCGCAGATCGTGGGTGAGGGTAGAAGCAAAATCTTCTCTTAGCGAAGCCGTTTTCTCTTGCGCTAATATTTGCATTTTTTGACGCGCTATAGCTTCTTCGTATTTACGATTACGGTTACTCAACCACCCGGTGACAATCAACGCTGCAACAACAATCGAGCGGTTTGCAATTGTCGGTAAAGTAATGGTTTCTACACCGGGAATTACTAAGTTAAGGATTGTAAAGGCGATCGCGCTTATTGTCACCCAAGCAGTAGTTTTCTGGCTCAGACGCGAGTTTGCTAAAACTACTACACCTATATATAGATATCCAAAGACATAAATAGGGGGCGTGGAATATTCTAAAATCACAACCAAAATAAATATAGCGACAATTAGCCATTGACGAGATGTATACAAATGTATTAAAGCTTGAAGTCGGTTGAATTGTTTGTTTAGCATTTTTGGTCACAAATAATTGATTTTATTGGATTAGTGATGTCCAGATAAATAATATTTCGTATATCTATCTTCAGAATATTGTTTTATTAAATTTATCTTATTTACAAAAAATATTTGGTTTAATTCTTGAAGGATTATTTTTATGTTTATTTGATTTTGAGAAGCTTAGTAGTCAGGGCTTTAAATTATTTATAATCGGACAGACCACTAGTTTATAGCTGGTTACAACAGACTTACGTGTTTTGATATATAACTGTTCTAAACGTTTATAAACGCTTGCTAAATCAAGCACTAAACACATAAACTATATTTTATACAACTTGTATATTGTGATTTTTTCAAATAGACAAGATAATAAAAAAGTGATTTCAATATAAGTCCAGAAAAGAACTTTTCTAAATTTCAGTAAATAAAGATATGTTATTAGGATTTATCCAAATTGCCATTACTTTGGTAATTTTAGTAGCAATAACTCCCCTGCTTGGCGGTTATATGGCACGGGTTTTTCTAGGTCAAAAAACGATTTTAGACCCGGTAATGAAACCTCTAGAACGTTTAATTTACGGTTTATCGGGATTGCGTCAAAGTTCGATGACAGTTTGGCAATACATCCGCGCTGTGATTTTTAGTAATTTAATTATGGGCGCGTTTGCGTTTTTGGTATTCATCTTGCAAGGAGTATTACCGCTTAATCCAATAAATTTAGATGCACCAAGTTGGGATTTGGCTTTACATACTGCAATTTCCTTTGTAACTAATACCAACCAACAGCATTATTCCGGTGAAACCACCTACAGCTACTTTAGCCAAATGCTAGCCCTGGGGTTTTTGATGTTTACCTCTGCGGGGACGGGTATTGCGGTGGCGATCGCTTTTATTCGCGGGTTAACTGGTAGAGATTTAGGTAATTTTTATGTGGATTTAACTATGTCGATTACCCGGATTTTACTACCCATTTCTATAGTTGGGGCTGTAATTCTCCTCGCTGCTGGGGTACCGGAAACCTTAGCTGGACCCGCAACCGCACAAACTTTAGAAGGTGCTACGCAATATATCGCTCGCGGTCCCGTTGCTCATTTTGAGATTATCAAGGAACTGGGTGAAAACGGTGGTGGTTTCTTTGGAATTAACTCGGCACATCCTTTTGAAAACCCCAATAATTTGACCAACTTGTTAGAAACGGTAATTATGATGGCGATTCCCGCCTCACTAATTTACACTTACGGCGTTATTGCGGGGAATACCAAACAAGCCTGGTTGTTATTTTGGATGGTATTTGTGATTTTCGCGGCGTTAATTACCGTAGCTGCAATTGGCGAATATCAAGGAAACCCGATAGTTAACTCAATTTTAGATACAAACGCACCCAATTTAGAAGGAAAAGAAGTTCGTTTCGGTGCATTTTTAACTGCACTTTGGGCAGCAGCGACAACGGGGACAATGTGCGGTGCGGTCAACGGGATGCATGATTCCCTGATGCCCAGTGGTGGTATGGTAACAATGTTCAATCTATTCTTACAAATTGTTTGGGGTGGACAGGGAACCGGAACCGCTTATTTATTTATATTCTTGATTTTGACAGTATTTCTTACCGGATTGATGGTAGGGAGAACGCCGGAATTTTTAGGACGCAAAATCGAAAAACGTGAAATAGTCCTAGCTAGTGTCATTTTACTAGTTCATCCCATCATGATTTTAATTCCCGGTGCCATCGTCATGGCGTTTCCCGACACACTATCAGGAATTACCAATCCAGGATTTCACGGTTATTCCCAAGTAATTTACGAATACGCATCCGCCGCAGCTAACAACGGTTCTGGTTTTGAAGGTTTAGGCGATGGAACCGTATGGTGGAACTTAAGCACAAGTGTAGCTTTAATCGGAGGACGTTACTTACCGCTGATTGCGCTGTTGTTATTAGCCGACGGAATGATGCACAAACAACCCGTTCCTGAAACCACAGGAACCCTGCGAACCGATACCGGATTATTTACCGGAATTACAGCAGGGGTAATTCTCATTTTAGGCGCATTAACCTTTTTACCAGTATTCGCTCTCGGACCGATCGCCGAAGCCTTTCTGATTGCTAGAACTGCATCGGGAGTGGGTTAGGGATGGGGATGGGAAGAAATTAAAACTACTTTAAGCTTTATTTTCCAGTTCCCCATCTCCTTTGAATTTCATATCCACCGAGTAATACCACCGCCATTAGAAAAGGTAATAAATAATAAACTGCTCGAAATGCTAATAACGAACCTAAAGCCGCAGTAGAGTTAATCGATTTTGGTAATAACAATAAAATAACTGTTTCAAATACACCCAAACCACCAGGCACATGGCTAATAATAGTAGCAAACATCGCTAATAAATAAATACCAAAAAAGCCAGGATAAGTTAAAGGGTTATTATTTGGAAGCAAAATGTAAAGTACTGCCGCAGCAAATGACCAGTCAAAAAAAGACACAATTATTTGGGCAAGAGATGATTTTAAACTTGGGATGGCAAAAGTTTTACCTCTAATTCTTAATGGTTGTTTTCTTACAGCGCAAAGTATTAAGTATGAAATTACAATGAATAAAAAAATCAATCCTATGGGATAGGCTGAGACGAAAGGTAATTTTAGTAATCGGGGTAAAGTTAAAGGTTTTATTAGAAAAGTTACTCCACCTACAGCAAACAATCCCAACCAAAAACATATATTTTCAAAAGCAAGAACTGAAGCAATTGTTCGAGCTGGTACTCCCCAGTGAGAATAAAAACGATAGCGAATTGCGCCACCAGATAAAGCCTCAAAACCAACAATGTTACTGATAGCATTACAGATAAAACCTACTAATAGGATTTTTCCCGCACTTAAAGAGTATTTGAGGTAGCGAAAAGCAATAAAATCGTAGCAGGCAAACGCGAAATAACTCAAAGCCATAAAACCACTTGCCAAACTTAATCTATACCGCGAAATTGCTTTTAAACTCTTTATTACTTCTTTTAATTGGTAATCCTTTAGTTCTGCGCTCAATACCGACAAACATATTACTAAAATTATCAAACCGAAAAAGGGAACCAGACGATTAATTAGTTTTTCATTTACCATAATCTTACAGAACATGACTTATAAATCTGTTGCATTTACTAGGTACTGTTAAAAACAATAAACAACGCTGTTTTATTGTGTTAAAAATCTTTTCACCAATATTGATTTTCAACTCCTCACTCCTAAATCCTAACTATGAAATTCAAACAAAGACCAGCAAAAACACCACAACCTGAGCCTTCCCAAAGGGGAAATGCACCTAAAGCGAATAGGAACAAAATTTACCAACGCGCTTTTAAACAAGCTTTTGTTAAACTCAATCCCCGCAATACCATCAAAAACCCGGTAATGTTTGTGGTATGGATTGGTACAGTCATCACCGCAATCTTAACTATTAACCCCTACGTGTTTGGTGCAGTCGCAGGGGAGAACCAACGCTTATTTAATGGCTTAATTACAGTTATTCTCTTCTTTACAGTTGTCTTCGCCAATTTCGCCGAAGCTGTCGCGGAAGGACGCGGTAAAGCTCAAGCTGATGCCTTGCGTTCTACTAAAGGAGACACCATTGCTCGCAAACTCTTACCAGATGGTGGAATTGAGGAAGTAAGTTCTACCAGTTTGCAAAAAGGAGACAGAATTAAAGTCATTGCTGGTGATGTTATTCCAGCAGATGGTGAAGTTATCGATGGTGTGGCTTCTGTTGATGAATCTGCAATTACTGGGGAGTCTGCACCTGTATTAAAAGAACCGGGTTCTGATGTTGCGAGTTCGGTAACTGGTGGTACTACTATAGTTTCCGATGAGCTAATTATCCGTACTACCTCCGACCCTGGTAAAGGTTTTATCGATAGGATGATTTCGCTGGTTGAGGGTGCGGAACGTTCTAAGACTCCTAACGAAATCGCTTTGACAGTGTTATTAGCAGTGTTAACGCTGGTATTTTTGATTGTGGTAGCGACCATTCCAACTCCAGCGATTTATGTAAATAGTCCTGTCAGCATCGCGATTTTGATTGCTCTTTTGGTAGCTTTGATACCTACCACTATCGGGGGATTATTAAGTGCGATCGGGATTGCCGGAATGGATAGGGTAGCTCAATTTAACGTTGTGGCGACTTCTGGACGAGCAGTGGAAGCCTGCGGCGATATCAATACTTTGGTGCTGGATAAAACCGGAACGATTACATTAGGAAACCGTCTTGCTGAAGAATTTATCCCAGTCAACGGACACTCGGTTAAGGAAGTAGCATCGGTGGCGTTAGCTGCTAGTTTATTTGATAACACACCCGAAGGTAAATCAATTCTACGTTTAGCAGAAAAGTTGGGGGGAAAGATTGATTTTGATAGAACACAAGCTGAGGGTGTGGAATTTTCCGCACGCACCCGCATGAGCGGTACCAATTTACCTAACGGTGAGGAAATACGTAAAGGTGCGGTAGATGCAATTCGCGGTTTTGTGCGATCGCGCAATGGACAACCCCCAGATGATTTAGATGTAGCTTATGAAAGAGTATCCAACTTAGGAGGTACGCCCCTTGCTGTTTGTCGGGGTAGCGAAACCTACGGCGTTGTTTATCTTAAAGACATTGTTAAACCGGGTATTAACGAACGTTTCGACCAGTTGCGACGTATGGGGGTACGTACCGTAATGTTAACAGGAGACAACCGCATTACAGCTTCGGTAATCGCCAAAGAAGCGGGGGTAGATGATTTTATTGCGGAAGCCACACCCGAAGACAAAATTGCCGTGATTCAAGCCGAACAAGCCAAGGGTAAATTAGTAGCGATGACGGGAGACGGTACCAACGATGCACCAGCTTTAGCTCAAGCAAACGTCGGAGTAGCTATGAATTCCGGTACTCAAGCGGCGAAAGAAGCGGCAAATATGGTGGACTTAGATTCAGATCCGACAAAGTTAATTGACTTGGTAACTATCGGTAAGCAGTTATTAATTACTCGTGGAGCGCTAACAACTTTTTCGATTGCCAATGACATTGCCAAATACTTCGCAATTATTCCAGCAATGTTCGCAGCTGCGGGAATTGGTGCTTTGAATATTATGGGTTTAACCAGCGCTCAATCAGCAGTTTTATCGGCATTAATTTACAATGCTTTAATTATTCCAGCCTTAATTCCCTTAGCCCTAAAAGGTGTAGAATTTCGTCCTTTAACTGCCAATCAACTGTTACGTCGCAACATTTTTATTTACGGTTTAGGTGGTGTAATTGCACCTTTTGTAGCCGTGAAAATAATTGATGTTTTAATTACCGCTGTAGGTTTAGCATAAATTACTCAACATCTCAACTCAAAAACTCCGCGTTCCTCCGCGCTTACCTCTGCGTTACTTTGCGTTAAAAAAAGATTCTTCCCATCCTAAACTCAGAATTCTCATGAAACTAATTAATTTAAAACAAAAAGTATTTGTGACTACAAACCATGTTGATTTTATCCGCTTCATTTGGTCGGAATGGCGACGACAAAAGTTTCCTTTATGGATATTTTTGGGGTTGTTTTTGAATTTAATTGTTGCTCCTGCGGTCTACGCTGCTACTCCCGATATTGAGCGTACTACTGCTTACGCTTTGGGAATTTTAGGTTTAGTAACTGTTGGACTTAGTATTTATTTATTTACTGTAATTTTACAACCGGAGCGTTTTTAAATCATGGCTAGAGAATTTATAATTGCAGTTCGCAATACGTTTTCACTTTGGCTTTTGACTGCTTTAATTTATCCATTTTTAATTATCTTGTTAGGGCAAGTTGCTTTTCCTTATCAAGCCAACGGTAGCTTAATAACTAATAACCAAGGACAGGTTATTGGTAGTGCTTTAATTGGACAAAGTTTCAATTCAGACCGTTATTTTTGGAGTCGTCCTAGCACGGTTAATTACAGCGAAGGACAAGACGCTGCACCCACAGGAGTATCGGGTGCAAGTAATCTTGCTCCTAGTAATCCAGAATTAATTATTCGCATTCAAAAAGAAATCAAAAAATTGCAACAAGCCGGAATTGAACCTACATATGATTTGGTTTATGCTTCTGGTTCTGGCCTTGACCCCCACATTACCCCAGAAGCGGCTCTATCACAATTAGCACGAGTTGCTAAAACGCGAAATATTTCTGTAGAACAAATTCAACCGTTGATTTCGCAAAATACAGATGGGAGATTTTTGGGAATATTCGGGGAACCGGGAGTTAATGTTTTGAAGTTAAATTTGGCTTTGGATAAATTGTAGAATCCCTAATATTTTTGTTAAACGCAGAGGAACGCGGAGTTATCGCAGAGTGACGCAGAGGAAATAGTTTGTAGTGAGTCCAGATAGGGCTTACTACAAACTTAATATTTTTATTGTAGTTAGTTTTTTATTATGTTTGAATCGAACGAAACTGTATCTAATCAACACATATCTAATCAATACGAACGTCCTAAAAAACGCGGAAAACATAAAATTTTTATCGGTATGGCTCCTGGAGTTGGTAAAACTTACCGAATGTTGGAAGAAGCTCACAGCTTGAAACAACAAGGGATTGATGTTGTTATTGGACTTTTAGAAACCCACGGACGTGTAGAAACAGCCGAAAAAGCCCAAAATTTGGAAATAATCCCTCGCAAACAGATTTTAATGCAGGGAAGATGGCTTAGTGAAATGGACACCGATGCGATAATTGCTCGCAATCCACAGTTAGTATTAGTTGATGAATTAGCACATACGAATGTGCCTGGTTCAGTATATGAAAAACGCTATCAAGATGTAGAAAAAATTCTAGAGACGGGTATTGATGTCTATTCCACACTCAATATTCAACACTTGGAAAGTCTTAATGACTTAGTATTAAAAATTTCTGGTGTTGTAGTGCGCGAACGCATTCCAGACAGCGTTTTAGAAGCAGCTGATGAAATAATTGTTGTCGATGTTACTCCCGAAACTTTACAAGATCGGTTGCAAGAAGGAAAAATATATGCACCAGCAAAAATAGACAAATCTCTACAAAACTTTTTTAAAAAAAGCAATTTGATTGCATTACGGGAATTAGCTTTACGAGAAATTGCTGATAATATTGAAGAAGAAAAAATTGAAGAGAATAATCTAAATTACTGCAATATACAAGAAAGGATATTGGTTTGCGTTTCTACTTATCCAAATACAATTCAACTGCTGCGACGTGGCGCACGTATTGCCAATTTCATGAATGCCAAATTATATATATTATTTGTAAATAATACTGGACGTTTTCTTTCTCGCCAAGAAACTTTACACGTTGAAACTTGCCAACGTTTATCTGAAGAATTCGGGGGAGAATTTTTACAGGTTAACTCTTCAAATTTATTAAAAGCTATTATTGATGTTGCTAAAAAAGAGCGTATTACTCAAATTGTAATTGGTGAAACTCGTCGTTCTCGATGGGAGATTTTCTTTAAAGGCTCAATAGTACAAAATTTAATGGAAGCTCTCACTAGCGTTGATTTACATATAATTGCTACTTAGTTATGAAAATTAGGAGTTAACAATATTTTGTCAGGTGTCTTAGGTTCATTATAATTAGTCATTACATCCTACTAACTTTTTCCAATTTTATTAATTTCCAATTGGGGATGATTTCCCATTTTTATCTCTTCCTGTTTGCTTTGAATTTCTCTATGAATTTGTTCTGGTTTAAATACTGTTCTTCGCAAATCTTTGTCAGCCACAAATAAAATCAAAAGGGTTGATGCTGAAATTAACATACCTGTCAGCATCGCTACTAATGATATCGTATGTTTGGGACGGAGATTAAATAGTGAAAGTCGTTCTTTACGAATTTTTCTTTTAACGCTATCGCCCAAAGTGGAGATAGTACCCCCTGTCATCAAAATCGCCAATACAATATAGGCTGTAGTCATATTTTAACTACTAAAAGGCTTACAACTTTAGTCTACTACTTTTAATTTATATCTAAATTTTGATAGTTTGAACTACAATACCGAAAATTAGATGTTGGGTTACGGCACGATTTTTAATTTTTCGCTAAAAACTATTTTCTTCGCGTGCCTAACCCAACCTACAAACTACAAACTACAAACTACAAACTCTTAACTCCTAACTAATTTAATCTTTAACCTTTAACCTTGAAGCAGCTTTTCCCCTCGTTGGTAAATTTCTCTTGCATAGTCAGTCCAAGTACCTTGTCCCCAATAACGAAAACAGCTTGTTTGCAATAGGAAATTGTCCAATAAAGCCTTGCGGTATTCGGTTTGTTGAGTAACTGATTCGTCAGCTTGCAATAATAGATCGAATTTCTGATGAAACAAGCTGCTAAGTTTATTCATCGGATCTAATACATTTTCATATCCTTTTACCCAACTGATACTGTTTGTCCAAGAAGCACCATCCATATGAAAGTTGGAATTTTCTTGTTTCAACTGTTCTATAACTTGCTCTACATTTTGAGAATCTGAAACTCGTTCCCAAATTAAATGTTGTCCCACTGGCTGACAAGCTGGGTAATCTTCCGGTTTAGCACCAGCATTTTCAATTAATTCTAAATATTCCGTTCCGTTAACTCCAACAACTCCTTTTGTTCCCCCAGCATTTTGCTTCATACCATGCCAAGCTTGCTTAAAGCCGGGGGGAAATTCGTTCATCATTACACCACCGTTTTCACCGTCACCAATTTGAGTAACTATTGGTGGGAAACTTTCATTACCTTGCGAGCTTAAGGATTTCGCTTCGTAATAAGGCTGCATTTGAGCAACTAATTTAGTATCGGAACCTTGAGTTTTAATCAAAGCGGTAATACTTACGGTTTCACCTTGAGAATTTCTAGCTACAAGTTTATGTGGTGTATGTTTATTCTTTAATTCTTCGCCGTTAAGTGTTTGTACGGAATGCTCTTGTACCATCAACCACTTGTAACCGCATTCTTTCAAAGCTTTGACATATTCATATAAAGTATCGGGATGGTTCGGGAGGTGCATTTCAGGGGGAGAAAAACCTTTAACTCGCGCTAAAGCATCCCAACCGAACATTGCTGCAAAATAATGCTGCCATGCCTGAATGTGTAATTTTATATCAGGAATCGGCGTAGAAGGAACTACGGCGTGTCCCCACATGGTACCCAACCATTCCACATAAGGTTGGTATGTAGAATCGCAGGTGATACGTTTAAGATTGTCTATGATATCTCTGCGCCCCATCTGTTGAAATCCCCACAACAGATTGCCAGAATAATCCAACATCACGCGAGGATTGCAACCTTGACTGACTAATTCGGGGATAATATCGCCCATGCGGCTGTAACAATTAGCAAAAGGGCCTGCATTATGGTTGTCACCTTCACCTTGGTGTTCAAACATATATTGCAGATGGCTGATATACTCGCCGTTTGCACCAGCGGGGATTGTCGGTTGGTGCATATGCAGCGCTACGGCGAAAGTCGCGGTGATGTCTTCTAAGCGGAGATTTGTTGTAGGAAGGAAAACGGGTGAATTTTGGTTTACGACTTCTAGAACCTGTTTTTCACTACCAGAGATATTGGGTAAGCCGTCAATAGTTTCTGGTAAAGCGGGTAGGGTTGTTAGAGTAGGCATTTAGTTATCAATTAACAATTATCAATGTTCAATTATCACTCGCTGTAGGGTGGGGGTGTATATTAATTATCAATTGTTTATTATTGTTTGCTGTGAAGACAGGCAGCTTTGTTGCCTTCACGGCGCATTTGTAATAATTATGCTTGATACCGAAATTCATGTAGCGCCCCCTTCCCAACATTAACCCTTCAGGAAGAAACACGCTTTGATGTTGGGTTACGACACGATTAAAAAAATTGTTGTTAAAAGTTGAATTCCCAAACGTGTCTAACCTAACCTATTAGCTAACTAAAGCGCAACTACGAACCCTTTAATACTTTATCAGTCAATTTACCCGATTTCCGAAAAGCACGACCATATTCTAAGGCTTCCAAAAACGCTTCTTCATCAGAAACCGAGCCAATCAATTGTTCTAACCAGTTTTCTAAGGATTTGCCTTCAACCTTACTTTCGAGAGCGGAAACTGCTTTCTCAAGGTTTAATAAACGACGCTCTAAAATATTTTCGTCTAACATAGTTTTCTACCTTATTAAGGCTATAAGCTTTTGCTAAGATATTCGCCTTTAATAATAGCAAACAAGAGACACTAGGTTGGGTTAGCCGCATTTTTAATAGTTATTCTCAATATCGAAATTCATATAGCACCCCCTTGCCAACATTACCCCTTCCGAGACAAACACGCTTTGATGTTGGGTTACAACACGATAAAAAAAATTGTTGTTAAAAGTTGAATTCCCAAACGTGTTTAACCCAACCTACTAACTACCGACTTCTGCCGATACCATAATTGCTGCATAACGTCCGTTTTCTGTCAGCTGTTTAGCTAGTGCTAGCATCGCGGTTGTTTTACCCGTTTGACGAGGTGCGTGAACGACAAAATAGGTTTCTTGCTCGATGAGCATTTCTAAGTCGGGTAAACGACTTGTAGCTGAGAGCATATAGTGTTTGTCTGCTCTACAGGGACCAGCGAGACATATAATTAACGAATGGCGGACACTTTGAGTTTATCTTATATATGTCTCTAGCTCTATACCAAATGATACGCTTGTACTTAACTATAGATAGAGCTAATTAAATAAGTGAATCTTTTAAAATTGATTTAGAGAACTAATATATAAACCAAATTTTGGGAGATAACATTTATGCAACCTTGGATGCTTTGGGCTGGAGCTTTTACATCACTCGTTGGATTATGGGTAATAGCTAATTTAATGTATTAATTAAATATTTTTGGTTAATAAATCTCTGAATGCAAAAAGAGATTTTTAACAAATCAATGAGAGTTAACTTAGAAGATGTTGGGTTACGACACGATTAAAAAAATTGTTGTTAAAAGTAAAATTCCCAAACGTGTCTAACCCAACCTACTCGCTACTCCCTCACAACCAATTCCCTACTAAAATATAGGGTGCCCAGTAAAGTGGATGCTCGTAATTTGGATCTTTCAATAAAGCTAATTGAGAATTGCGTAATGCCTCAGCTTTATTTTGTTTGGTATTACTTAACTCTTTGTAAAATTGACCCATTAAATTTGCTGTTGATTCATCATTAACTGGCCATAATGTTGCTAGAGTACTGCGTGCCCCTGCTTTGACTGCTATACCTGCTAGCCCCAAGGCTGCACGATTATCGCCGACGGCGGTTTCACAGGCACTAAGCACCAAAAGCTCAATTGCTTGCTGATGGGGCAGTTGACTGCGATCGAGTAGGTTATCTAAATCATTAATCCGAATCCGGTCATTCCAAGTTAAAATAAACGTTTCGATCGCCTTGGAACTAAATTGACCGTGAGTAGCAATATGGACGATGGGAAAAGAATTTGATTGCAAGTTATTTTCTACATTTTCACGGGTGAATTTCTGGTTTAATAAAACTGTACTTGAAACTTCCAATTTAATTTTCTTAAATTCTTCTTCGACAAATTCCAAAGCTGAAAATCCTTGTCTGGCTTCACTTAGCCCTGCTCCGAGTACTTTAAAGTTATTTTGCTGTAGCTTGCGTGGTGGTAGTAGTTTTAAGCTTGGTGTGAAGGCAATACTGTATTTTTCGAGCAAATATTGATCGCCATCGTGGAGTACTGCTATGGGAATATTTCGCAATACTCCATCTGGTACTAACACTAAAGTTTTAACTCCGCTACTAGCTAATTCTTTTTCTAATGGACGGATTAACCAGTCGTACAGTTGTTTCGATAAAGGCATAAAACTGTATCTGGTACGAATAACTAAATTTTGACGCAGCTTTTCTACAGTTGTTTCTAGCTGTTGTTGAGGTACAGCAATGGTGTAGTGGTGTAGTGGCTGCTGTGGCAAACTGAGAATGATTTCTAAATTATTTTTAAGGATTATAGGATAAATAATTGCGGCTTGAGTATCAATGCGCTCAACTTCAGCAGTTTTGCTATCCAGGCAAGCTTCGTGAAAGAAGTTTTCTAATTCTGCAACTTGTAAGGATTCAATCACTTCACGGGCTTGCAACAAATTTTCTTGATTGGATTCTGATGATTCACCATGCACAAGCAAAGCAACCAATTCTCGGTAAACTGGTTCTACACTATCCCGAAATGAATATTGAATATCGGATTCTACTGCTAGCAAATCGCTACGTAAAAATTGTAGAGTGCTAACCGATTGTTGATAAGCTGCGATCGCATTTTCGATATTTCCTTGTGCTTTGAGAATTCTTCCTAGTTGCCATTGCCAGCGATATGATATTTCTGGGCTATTAATGGCTTGGGCTAGCATTAAAGCTTTTTCGGTCAATTTTTGAGCATTTGACAATTGCTGAGTTTTTTCGTAGAGGCTACCGAGTTTTCCCAGTGCATATGCTTCTAACCGTTTGTCTCCTAAGTTTTCCGCTTGTTGATAACTGGTGGCGATTAATTCTGCAATTGTTGCCATGTCGGGGGTATGGGAATTTGCAAGATGCAGGTTAATTAAGCTTTCTGCAAGGTTCAATTGAGCATAAATTGTTGTCCGGTTTGGGGTAAGTTTAATTAATGGTGGTTGTATTTTACTTGCTAGCAACCGTGCATTTACCCATTTTTCCATCTTAATTAACACGCTTAATTGATTCAATTGGGCGTTAATTTGATCGGATTGCGAAGCTGCAAATATTGCTGCTTGTTGATAAAAATCTAAAGCGGATTCGGGTTTTTGGTTGGTATAAGCAACGTTTCCCAAAGCCAGTAAAGTAGAACTAATATCTGATGGTAGCTGCAATTTTTGAGCCAGCGTCAAACTTGCATTCAAAACTTCCTTAGCTCTTTCTAAGTTTCCTACTAAGCGTAAACTGGTACCCAAGTTACGTAGTGCGGCGGCTTTGGTTGGGGAATCTGCTTGCTCTTGCAGAATTTGATTCACTTCTTCTAAGGTAGATAAGGCTTTGCGATATAATCCCAAAGATTTTAAAGCTTGGGATTGATTAATCAGACTGCGAATAGCTCCAGTTTCATTTTTGGCTTTTTTGTAAGTATTTGCTGCTTCTTGCCAGGTAGAGAGAGCTAATTGCGGTTTTCCCGTGGCTAATTGGAGAGTTCCTTGAGTGTTTAGGGCTTGCGCTAATACTTTTAATTGTTTTGATGAGGGATTACTAAGCTGTACTAATTTTAAGCTGTCGGTAATTGCTTGGGTTGCTTGTTTCCATTGCCCTAGCTGTTGATAAGCCAAGGAAAGATTGCTTAAAACCCTGGCTTGATTAAGTTTATCTGCTCTATATTGGTATACCCGCAAAGTTTGCTGCCAAATTTCTAACGCCGCATAAAAACGATCTGCTTGATAATATTCTCTGCCAAGTTGTTCTTGTTGTGCTGCATTAGATAATGTTTTTACTACCGATTGTGGTGTTGCTTGTACTGCTGGAATAAATACACTTTCAATAGCTAATAAAAGGGTTAAAACTATTCCCAATAAAATCCTTAGATAAAAACGAAACCAACGGTTTTTACTTACCAAATATAAACAACTTGTTTTAAGCATGACAATTCCTCGCTCTTAGCCAAGTGTGGGAATTTAGATTTGGAGCTTGTGCTGCTAGGAATATTTCTCCTTTATCGTTCACCACTATTCCTTGGGCTTCTAGAATCGCCGAAGCAGAATGGGGAATTGTCTGGGGTGATGCTGCGGCTCTGTATCTAGATAGATTTCTTTTACTATTTATACTATTTGTACCGATTGGGGTAGTTGCTAAATCTGGCAGAATTTGACTGCTACTTAAGATGCTATCGGGGCTTGGTGCTAAACCACTTCGTCCAGTAATGAAGAATTTACTACCCGAATTCGATCTAGATTTGCAGCTTTGAGCAATTAATTTTGAAGCATCTGTGGCTGTTTGGGGTAGTTGCAATAATATTTCAGAGGCATTTACTGTAAAATCGCTGAATTTAGTTAGTCGATCGCCAAGTAATTCTCCATTTTCTATAGGATCGATAGAATCAGCAGCTTTGACTGGTAATTGTTCGCCAAATTCCTCTACTGGAACTTCGATCCCTACCCGTGCCTTATCGCCGATAGTTAACTTTCGAGCTTCTATTAACACATCACCACCATTACCCGATGCTGTGGTTTCCGCAACTAAAAGACTCACATCGTTTAATTTCAGATTCGAGGCACGAATGATTAATTTACCTACATTTCCCGTGCCCTGGGTTTCTGCGGAAACGATTGTCTGCGCTCCTTGAATGTCGATTTTCTTGGCTTTGAGAATGACATCCCCACCTCTTTCGACACCAAGTGCTATCGCCCGAATCGAAGAGTCATTTATATTCAGGCGATCGCCTTTAATACTAATTCCATCATCGGTTTTAATCCCAGATGATGTTTGTGTAAAAAGACGGGATTGATTCAAAGTTACTGTCTTACCTTGAAACTGAATATTACCACCATCAAGCGAAGATTTATCGAGTTGAATATCTTTAAAGTTTTGGTTATCTACATATCCCAAAGCAAATCCTTGAGAGTTTGGAATTAAGCTAACTAAACTATTATTTTTAACGGCACCTAACTCGATCCTACCGTCGGGAACGCTGATATTGCCACCATCTCCTTTGATTTCACCCCCTACAAGTGCCAAGGTAGTATTAGCTAGCCCCTGGAGTCCATCAGCTTGAGATTGATTAATAATAGCTTCAGTTTTGTTGCCAAACTGCAAACCTAAAGGAACGCTAATCGTAAGCAGAGGTTTTTGCGGATTAGTAGCGCTAAATACATCACCATTGGAAAGTTTGATGCTGCTAGCTGTACTGCCAATAAACGAACCACCAATATCTAAGGAAGCATTTGAACCAAAGATAATACCGTTGGGATTAATTAGAAAAAAGTTGGCGTTACCTTGAGTTTGAATTAAACCGTTGATATTCGATTCCAAATTACCCGTGACGCGGTTGATGATATTGGCAAGATTTGAATCATTTTTGAAAATTACAGAGCCGTCTTTAGAAACAGAAAATTCTTTAAAGCTATGGAAGAGGTTATTGCCTACTTTTGTTCCCCCTGTAATTAAAAAATCAAGCCCTTTCTTCGTTCCTGGCGAAACTTCCGTAGATATAGGGAGAGTGCCATCTCCTGAAATTTGGGCTTTGCCTACGGGGATTTTACTGAAATAACTAGTAATGCCGATAGCTATTGCAATATAGTAAAAACACGGTGTTTTCGGTATTTTGAATTTTATATTTGGCTTATTAGGCATTATCGTTGGTAGTTCCCTGTTTTCTGAGCGAAATAGCGTTTAAAAATTAAGATATGAATCTACAAGTATTCGATTATGTAGAAATGTTGCACCGCAAAGTTTGATCCCCCCTTCCCCGCTTAAAAAGAGGGGTTAAAGTCCTACTTAAAAAGAAGGATTAGGGGGATCTCGAATGGCATAAACTAACAGGATGGGTAAAAGCAATAATAGAACTTACATTCTTCATATTGCCCAAAACTTACCGTTAAACTCACATCATTTCGATATTTAAGCAAAGCTTCGATCTGAGTCTAATAAATATGCTGATTTTGCTCTTAATAATCAAGCAATAAAATTTAGCTAAAGAGATTACTTTTTCATGGTTATTACTTAAGTAAGAACACTAAAAAATAATCGCTCACATATTATATTGGTGCGATATAAAAAGAGCGAAATCGGAAGTTTTGCTCTGGTATTTTATTGAGATATGGGCTATTCATAGAGATAAGACAGTTGATGCGAATGAAAGTATCAAATCAGGGATAATAATAAAAATGAATTTTAATAAAAAAGCATTTACCACAATATTTTTGACAACTCTACTTACCTGCTCCTACCTTTTGCCTTCTCAAGTGACGGCACAAACCTCACAGAAATCTAATACTCAACAAAAAGAAAAAGAAGGCTTGCCTTCTTCAAATCGTAGACGGGGGGCTGCCTCTCGGGGATGCGATAAGCACACTGCTGGGCACTTAATGGCTTTGGTACCAGAAAATAAACAGGTATTAACCAAATCAAACGATCCAAAGTTGTTATTCCACCTACCTAAAACATCTGCTCCTATGGATGTGGAATTTGTGATAGCAGATGCAAAACATAACCCACTCTATGAAAAGAAATTTCAAACTAGTGATGCTGCGGGAATTATAACTGTCAGCGTACCTGAAACGATCGAACTTAAGAAAGGCGGGAAAATTCGTTGGTACTTGTCAATTGTGTGTAATTCTCAAAGTCGAGCTTATGACATTGTTGTAGATGGGTGGATTAAACGAGGAGAAGTCAATGCTAATTACTGGCAAGATGGATTAGCTAAATTGGCAGAGTTGCGCCGTCAAAATCCCAACGATTCCGAATTGGCTGCTAAATGGAAAGAATTATTAGAGCAGGAAAACTTAGGTGCAATATCCCTTGAGCCGCTTTTGAATATCAACATCTAGTAGTTCACTACATAAGTGTTTCTGGGTTCTACGTGCCGATTTTAGTTTTAAATCCGAGCGCTTAAGCGCTTACTACGAACCTTTTAAAATTAATGTGATGCAATATTACTACGAACATCGTACCCCTAACTCCTATTGATATTAAATGCAAAAATAATCAGTTTACCTCTCTTGTGTTGACTAAATTTTCCCAACGATTTTTATCTCTAATATCTGCAATTAGTAGTCGTGGCAAGCGTCAAGTCAAAATATCGCTTATCGCACTCAACCCGAAACAATCGGTGGTTGCTGCCAGCATTATCATGACTGCATTAGTATGGGGTGTGAAACAAATTGGCTGGTTGCAGTTTTTGGAATTAGTTAGCTATGACTATATGGTGCGCTTGCAACCGGAGAAGGCTGAGGATTCACGTTTATTGGTGGTAGAAATAACCGAAGAAGATATTTTTCAAGAGAATCAATGGCCGATTAGCGATCGCACTCTTGCTCAAGCGTTGCAGAAGCTACAGCAGCTTCAGCCAAAGGTTATTGGTTTAGATCTCTACCGCAATATCCCTCAACCACCGGGGCGCGAGGAGTTACTCAAACAGCTTGAAGCTGATAATATTGTTGGTATTTATTACATTGGCGATACTGCCGTAGGAGGTGTTTCTCCCATTCCCGGTATGGCTGTAGACAAACTCGGTTTTAACGACATTGTTATTGATGATGATAATGTAGTCCGTCGGAATTTTCTTTTTGGCTACGAAGGCGAGAAGAAGCATTACTCTTTCTCTTTGCGGTTAGCTCTTAAATACCTAGAAAAAAAAGATATTTCCTTAAAGGTAACATCGGATGCACTACATTTTGGTAACACCGTATTTCCTCGGTTAGATGCTCGTGCAGGTGGGTATCAAAATCTTGATAATGCTGGTCGTCAAATCATGATTTCCTATCGTTCCGAGCAGCGTATAGCACGAATGGTATCGCTTGGGGAAGTCTTAAATGGTAAAGTCGATCCAAAATGGGTAAAAGATAAGGTAGTGTTGATTGGTGCTACAGCCCCTAGTGCCAATGACTTTTTCTTGACTCCCTACAATGCCAGTCAGTCAGCGAATCACAGTATGTCAGGGGTAGTGCTACACGCTCAACTTGTCAGCCAACTGCTTAGCACGATCCTAGATCGAAAACCGCTGATTTGGTTTTGGTATGAATGGATAGAAATTTTGTGGGTATGGAGTTGGGCTTTTATTGGGGGTTGGTTGGCATGGCGACAACGGCATCCATTTTTGCAAATCTTAGTAACAATAATTTTCTTGGGAATATTATTTACCTGTTGTTTTGGCTTTTTTATCCAAGCAGGCTGGATTCCCTTCATTCCACCAGCAATCGCATTTTTAGCTACAAATATCACTATTCTTGCTTATAGAGCAGTTTATAACAATTATTACGACCCCTTAACTGGACTACCCAATCGACAACTTTTTTTACAGCATTTGGAATGGGCGATTACCGATGTAAAAAACCAAAATCCCCTATTTGCCGTACTGTTTTTAGATATCGATAGTTTCAAACTGATAAATGAAAGTTTTAGTCATTATTTCGGCGACAAATTCTTAACTGATTTTACTCATAGATTAAAAGCATCTCTAGGAGGAAAGGGAATTTTAGCAAGGCTTGGAGGAGATGAGTTTGCTATTTTGATCGAAAATGTAGCAGAAAGCAACCAGGCAATTCAATTAGCGGATTTCCTACAACAAGAAATGAGTTTGCCCTTCAAAATTAACCAGCAAGAAATATTTACCAGTCTCAGTGTTGGTATAGCTTTCAATCAACAGCAACTCAAACATCAACCAGCGGATTTGCTGCGAGATGCCCACACAGCTATGTATCGAGCTAAAGACTTGGGTAAATCCCGTCACGAAGTTTTTGCTACGGGTATGCATACTCATAGCAAAAACCGTTTGCAGCTAGAAGCAGAATTACGTCGGGCTATAGACAAAGAGGAATTTTATTTAAACTATCAACCAATTATTTGTCTAAAAACCAATCAAATTGCTGGTTTTGAGGCACTTGTACGCTGGAATCATCCCCAGCGAGGATTTGTTTCTCCTGTAGAATTCATCCCAGTAGCAGAAGAAACGGGGCTAATTATTCCTTTGGGAGAATGGATTTTAGAGTCAGCTTTTCATCAGTTATCAGTTTGGCAAACACAATTCCCTTCCAACCCGCCACTGATGATGAGTATTAATCTTTCGGGAAATCAGTTAGCTCAAGAAAATTTAGTCGAAGTAATTCAACAACTGCTCAACGCAACCGGGATAAATCCACAGACTATAAAATTAGAAATTACTGAAAGTGTAGCCATGCAAGATGTAGAAGCTGCTATATCTATACTGCTGCATCTGAGGAGTTTAAACCTACAGCTAAGCATTGATGATTTTGGTACGGGTTATTCTTCTTTAAGTTATTTACACCGCTTTCCAATTAATACTTTAAAAATCGATCGTTCCTTTGTTAGTCGCATGACTGATGCTGATGAAGATGCAGCGATTGTTAAAACTATCATCATGCTTAGCGATAACTTGGGAATGGATGTAGTTGCTGAAGGTATAGAAACAAAATCGCAACAGCTAAAACTTCTAGGGCTAGGTGCCGAATACGGACAAGGTTATTTATTCTCGAAGCCATTAGATAGCGATAATGCGAGTAAATTTTTGAATATTGCAAAGGGGGAAATAGGGAATAGGGAATAGGGAATAGGGTAAAGACGTAGCAGTGCGGAGCTCTCTACAATTGTTAATCCAAAACAAACCAAACGCATCCGTTGTTAAAAACATCCGTCGTTAAAATCCAAAATCCAAAATCTAAAACAAAAGCATCCGTTGTTAAAATCGAATAATGAATACTCCATCTCACGCTATTCTCAATTTAGTTGCTTTCAGTGAAAAACTTAGAAATAAAGCCAGTTTGGCAATTTTTATCGGTGCAGTTTTACCAGATGTACCGATTTTTATATTCTACTTTTTAATGAAATTCGTTTACCGTTATCCGAGTAGTAAAATTTGGGGTGAAATATACTTTGAACCTTTTTGGCAAAATATCGTCAGCATTTTTCACTCGATACCCCTAGCTTTGATAGGGGTTTTAATTTGCCATTTTGCAAAATGGAAAGTTGTAGAAATCGGATTTATTAGTATGGTGATGCATTCTTTATTGGATTTACCAGTTCACAACGATGATGCTCACCGTCACTTTTACCCATTTAGCAATTACCGTTTTATTAGCCATTTTTCTTATTGGGATGCCAATCATTATGGAGCAATAGTAGCTTTTATAGAAATGTCGCTGGTTTTAGCTTCCACTGTTTATTTATTTCCAGGATTTCGTTCTTATTGGGTTAGAGGTTTAATGATATCCGTGAATGTGGTTTATTTGTTTGGATATTTCCGCTTTTACAGTAATCAGTGAGCAGTGAGCAGTTATCAATTATCAATTGTCAATTATCTTTAGCTGTTTGGGCTTCAATTTTACGTTTAACGAGTGCAGATAGTTTACTGGTATCTGAAAGCGAGTAATTAACTTTATTCCGTTGCTGAAAACGCATACTCAAAGCACATAGTTTACACATAAAAATGAATTTATAATTGGTAATTGGTAATTGGTAATTGGTAATTGATAATTGATCATTGTTTTCTAATAATGTAATAATTATTTTGAAAATCATGATCGAGCCGTTTAATTTCTACGCTGGTAAAACCTGCTTCTTCTAACATTTCTAAAGCTTTTTCTTCTCCCCACATTGCACCAAGCCCCATTCCATTAGCTGCTAAAGAAACACTCATGCAGTGCATACAGGATATTGTATATAATAACGGTGCTGCCGGATGTTCTAAATTACCATCAACATGACTAGAAGCCCGAATATCTTGCATTAAGTAGATACCGTTGGGACGCAATGAATTAAATATTGCCCGTAAAACTACGTCTGGTTTGGCTTGGTCGTGAATGGCATCAAATGTTGTGATAAAATCGTATTCAGATTCGTTGATGGTTGCAGCATCTTTAATTTGAAATTGGATATTAGTTAAACCAAGTTTTTTAGCTTCACTTTTAGCTGTAGTAATAGCTTCTTCGGAAAAATCGTAACCTGTAAACCGACTTTGAGGAAAAGTTTTAGCTAGAGAATTTAACGCACGCCCGCTTCCGCAACCCACATCAAGTACGTCTATACCATTTTGCAGTGTTGTTTCTAAACCAGGGATTAGCGGTAAAATAAATTCTTCTAAAGCTGCAACCACTGTTTGCCCGCTGTCTTCCGCCATTACTTGATGGAAACGTTTGTAAGCAGAATAGGGAACTCCACCACCGTTATAAAAGCAATCGATTATTTTATCTTCTACTGTTGACAAAAGCGGGATATATTGAGCAAACCCAGCCATATTATCGGGACTTGCATCCCTTGTTAAAAATAGTGCATATTCTGGAGGTAAAGAGTAAGTATTATTATCTGGATAATGTTCGATAATTCTACCCGTTACCATTGCTCCCAACCATTCTCTTACATAGCGTTCGTTTAAATTAGCTGCATCGGCAATTTGCTGACTTGTCGATGGTGTTAATGTAGCTAAAGTATCGAAAAGTTGAGTCCGATGTCCAATAGAAATCATAATCGCGATCGCACCATTATTTAAAATCTCAAGCATCCTTCCTGCGAAGGCTTCGGCTTTGTTTTCATCTAATGTTTGTAAAGTCATTTTCTGTTTTCCTAGTCGTTGTTAGCTATAAGGAAGTAATAGGGAAGAAAAAATAACTATATGCAATTGAGAAAGGCAAATGATTAGAAACAGGAAAAATAAATATCTATCTCATTCTATAAATGGAAATCCATCGTAAATAATTGACACTCATCATTATGATAAAGCGTTGCAAAACAATATTTTGCTGTCAAAAATCCATGTTCCTGATTTGTAATTCCCCCCAATTGCCACCATAACCTTATATGTCCCAAATGGTATCTCAAAATATTCCTTAAATAAAGCTTTTGTTACGATATCTAAAGGAGCATTGTCTGGAATAAATTTCCATTCATTATTTAATTCAACATATGTACCATTTAATTCCTTATCGTTCCAAATCCTATCCGAGAAATCTTGAATAATTTTTTCGTCGGGTAAAGCTTTATCAAGTACTGAAAATAGACGTGAAGTACTCATAGTTAGTAAATTGAGTTAGACACGAAAAATAGATTCAAGTAAATAATATCAATTTATCTTAACCGTGTCATAACCCAACTCAATATTTACAATACATTTTCTACCCCTTCTACCCCCTCCTCCCACTCTCCCCTCTCTAATTTTTCCAAATTACCAACTACCCACCAACCTCTGATAATACTGCTGTATCCTCGGTGCTTTAGAGGAAGGTGATGCAAGTTTCAAGACTATCTCTAATAACCAGGGTGCCAAACGCTGACACCATATTGCTAAATGACTTTGCCAGCCAACTAAAATCTCTGATGAGTCTTTCTTCAATCCTTTAACAAATGCTTGCGCTACTTTTTCTGGTGACATCGGGATCACTCCGCGATATAGTTGCAAGTCTTTCACCATTTCGGTGTCTGTCAATGTTGGTAGCAATGAGACTACTTTGATGTTATGCGGTGCTAACTCGCGACGTAAGGCTTCGGTAAATCCCAAGATTGCAAACTTAGTCGCTGAATAAGTCGCCATCGTTGGAGCCGCAACTTTCCCCATTAAGCTCGATACATTGACAATCGTGCCTTGGTTTCGTTTTACCATCCGTCGTGCCACCATGTGTGTCATGGTGTAAGTTCCCAGCAGATTCAAAGATAATTCTTCTTGGATTTGAGGTAATTTAGTTTGCAAAAATGAGCTTTGGTGAGCTACACCAGCACAATTTACCAACATATCGATTGAACCATAACTGCGCCAAAGTTGAGCCACTGCAACCTTTACAAACATTGGCTTTGTCAAATCTAACGGCATGATTACCGCTTCTATTCCCATTTGTTCAACAATTTTGGCAACTTCGGCTAACTTATCGCGGGAGCGGGCTACTAGTATCAATCTTTTGACTTTTTGCTGGGCTAATTCCAGTGCGATCGCCCTTCCAATACCACGAGAAGCTCCAGTAATTAAGGCTGTACATCCTTGAATATTCATTTTTATCCTCCATACTTTAAGTATTGGTGCAATATTGCTCTTTGCCGATATATTTTCATCGGGATTCACACGGATATCGACAAAAGTGAAATCTCTTCGCAGCTATATAAACAAGCTGTTTATGGTTTATTTTTCTACTGGAGTTGAAATATTTGCAATAATGGTCAGTTTTCTCTCTCTTACAGTTCCTAAACCAATATTTTTGACAATTGTTAGTTGCAGATATAGCCGATAAGTTATATATCTCCCAGAAAAGAATTTACATTATCGTTCTCATCACACATACCTTAACAATTAAATCAAGCTATTGCAACAATCTTTAATAAGTATTTCTTAATAGTTCTTTACACATAGTATATATGAATAATATTATTTCAGATAAGTTTTGTTTAATAGTTGTTCCGAAATCACAGCGATCCCCGATAATTCAGAGATTTTGGTTACGCAAGATACCTTTTCAAAGTGATAATAAATCATCGAAGATAGGGGAAATTGATGAAAATTAATAGATAATAAAAAAGACTTGCCATAGCAAGTCTCTAAATTATTTTTGAAATATTTCTGAGATATATTAAATTTATTTACGGTTTAGAAGTACGTTGAAACCATTCTTGATATTTCTGCTGTCTTTCTTCGTCTTCTACAAGAATACTGACTCGTACCTTTCTACATCCGTGATTTTGTTCCAATTGAATAGCGTTAAGGATCAAAGAAGCAATCTTAGGTGAGTCAAATTCACCAGTGACAGTTAACCCACCGCTCATATCGCTACTAACCATCGATTGATTTTGCTGAAATTCATTTTGTGAAATCTCTTCTTCACCTAAATCAATTTCAGCAAGCTGCTTGGGTTCAAGACCTGGTTCTTCAATAATCAATTTTTCACGTCTGACGGGGATTTGGATCATCCGAGTTTCGATTTCTTTACGGATAATAACCTCACCGATTTTGCGCTTGCTACGTTCAACAACCAAGCGCTCCCCTAACAAACGAATTATATCTTCTTCAATTTCCTCTACAAATTCTAATTCTGAATGGTTCTCTTGAGAATTTTCTGGAGTAGCTGAATCTGCTTTATAGTCAATAGGCTGGTGAGTATTTAGATTATCTGTCATATTATTTACTTTATTTTCCTTTTCTGTATATTCAGGTAATTGTGTTAATTGCGATTCATCAATAATTGTAAAAATACGCTGAATCTTTGGCTCAATTTTACGAACTAATTTGCCATTCAATAGCAAAAAAGGATTAGTCTCATTACCTTGAGATAATCTTTCGATCGCAAAGTTAAGCTGACGATTGGCATCAACCATCAAATCTTGAACTTTACCTATTAATCTACCTTGTCTATCAACTACATCAAAATTCTTAACTTTAAGTTTAAGTTTATCTAGTAAATTATCTACTCTTTTTGATTTTTGATTAGTTTGATTAGAACTATTATTACTATTATCAGTGATTTGATTATTCATAGATATTTATATAGAAATTATATAGGAATAATATTTGATTTTTCGACCGCTCAATCTAGAATTACGCTTTTATTTACCAGCGTACAGGTTCTGTTCTCTCTTAACGAAAAATTAGCTATTAGCTATTAGCCAATAACTAATAACTAATAACTAATAACCAGTTTGATCATCAGATATTATCGTCTATCTGTTGGTAAGTTACCACTATCAATATCTAACTCTTCGCGACGAATTGTTTCTTGAGATTCAACGGTATCGCGCTCTACTTCTTTTTTAACTTTAACTTCTTCGCGAACGAATGCTTCCTTACGAACATCAGCATTCTCTTCGTAAAGGTCTACGTGAGCTACCTCACCTTCTTTAAAGTTAGCTTCACCGGGAGCAACTGCTCTACCTGCATCTGTAGGAGTTACTCTTTCTACAACTACACGCTCTTTTTCAACAGGTACGGAAACTCGCGCAGTTTCAGTTTCAACGTGCTTGCCAACTGCCACTTCACCAGCTTTACGACGGTGTTTATTAGCAACCAAACGCTCTTCATAAAGTCTGATATTTTGATGGTCTGTATCGTTTACATTGTACAGATGAGGTTCGTTGTCGTATTTATAAGTATCGCGGGTATGAGTCTGGGCACGAGTTGCTCCAGTATATGCTGGTGCATCGAGGGGAGCGGAATCTTCTAATGCTGCCGATTTCTCTACAGGTTGAGTACGATATACACCACGTACACTTTCTTCGTAATCGTAATCTACAACTTGGTTTTGATCGTATTCGGGTAAGTTTTCAGCTTGCGCTCTATTCATGCCAAGAGCGTAGATGCGGCTTGCATTGTAATCAATGCGAGTACGTCCAACAGGCATCAATACTTTCTTACCAAAAATCCAGAAACCTAAGTCAACTACTAAATAGCGAAAACGACCTTCATCATCGACTAAAATATCGCTAACAGTACCAACTTTATCATCACTACCTTCAGCGTAAACAGTCATATCTTTGATGTCTTGACCTTGGAAAACATCGCGATAATTTGGGTCGTAATCTGCAACTTTATAAAGTGCCATATAATTTTCTCTCCTATTTCTATTCTTTGTTATTAACAAGATTAAAAAAAACCATTTTTAAATTCATCTTCCCCGCGACTGACTTCAAGTTTATGATGCACAATCAGAAGTAGTATATTATGTTTGAGTTGAGAATTAACGAATTTATATTTCCTATATGAATCAAGGTATTGCGCCGGTTGTAAACTCGATATTTAGTTAGATAGATCGATCTTGATAATTACAATTAAAATATTGAATTTTTATAGAATACGCTGTTGCTCACTTCAGCACAAAACATTTTAATAGCTACTATTTTTTATAATTCAACAATCTAAAGATAGAAATTAATCTCTAACTTTAGAGAGTTATATAAAAATTTTATTTTACCGATTGGAATATCAGGTATTAAAAAACCCGCCTCTTTGAAAAAGCAGGGTTTTTTAATGTTCACGAATAATTCAAATATACTATATTGCAATATTAATTATTATTCGTAAATTCTTCTAATTTAAAATTGATTATTAAACGCGTTTATTTGTACCAGGATTAGTATCGTTGACGCGCAAATCGCCTTGAGTATCGATATCTAACTCTTCTCTACGAATTGTTTCCTTTGCTTCGATAGTGTCTTGCTCGACAACTTTCGTAACTTTTACTTCTTCACGCACGTATGCTTCTTTGTTAATTTCAGCCTGTTCTTCGTAAAGCTCAACTCGTGCAACTTCACCTTCACCAAAGTTAACCTTGTCAGGATCTACTACAGTTGCTTCTCCTGTAGGTGTAGTTCTTTCAATTACAACTCGTTCTTTTTCAACTGGTACTGAAACTCTAGCCGTTTCGGTTTCAATATGTTTACCAACAGATACTTCACCAGTTTTGATGCGGCTTTTGCTAGTAACTAAACGTTCTTCGTAAAGTTTAATATTAGAGTGGTCGCGGTCGTTCAAATCATATAACGAAGCATCATTTTGATAGTTATAAGTGTCTTTGTTATAAGCTACATTTTTAGCTTCTGGCGCACGATAAGCACCGCGTACTTTCTCTTCATACTCGTAATCAACGGTCATGTTCTCATCGTATTCGGGCAAGTTTTCTACTTGCTCTTTATTGAGTCCATCCACATAAACACGCTTCTGACCGTAATCGAGACGTGAAAGACCAATTGGTAATAAAACTTTCTTTCCTAAAAATATCGGACCAGTATCAATAACTAAATATCTAAAACGACCTTCATGGTCTACCAAAGCATCATGAACGGAACCAATTTTGTCTCCACCCTGAGTATAAAGAGACATTTCCTTAATATCTTCACCACCAAAAACTTCTTTATAATTGGGGTCGAAATCTTCAAGTTTATATAGTGCCATAGAAGTTATTTCTAATTTGTTTACATCTGAATATCAGTGTAAAAAATTTACTTCTATCTTTTCTTCCTGCTTGCGACTTAATTTTTTTGACCTGTCATCAGTCTATAGTTCAATGGGGAGTAGGGAATAGGGAATAGGGAATAGGGAATAGGATTTTAGATTTTAGATTGGGAGTTAGGAGTTAGGAGTTGTGAGTAATTAAGGTCAAAGGTTAAAATTCTCCTTGTCTCCCCATCTGCCTATCACCCCATCACCCCCTCTCCCTAATCCTTACCTCTTAGAACCCTGGGTCATTTCCAACAACCGCTGACTCAATTCGGGGGTAAGTTGGTCGGAACTTTCGTAGCGCCAACGCCAGTTTCCGGCACTAACGCTGGGATCGTTCATTCTACCGCTGCTGTCTAAGCCTAGTATGTCTTGGACTGAAAGAATGGCTAAGTCTCCTACTGAAGATAGCGCCATACGCATAAATTCCCAGTTGATTTCTTTGATTTCTTCGGGTGAAGAATATTCTAAGTATCTGGCTACGTGCTGCTTTTCTGCATCTCCGGTTTGATTCCACCACCCAATCGTTGTGTCGTTATCGTGAGTACCGGGATATACGACGCAGTTTTCAATGTAGTTATGCGGTAAGTAAGGATTGTCGTCTTCTCCACCGAAGGCAAATTGTAAGATACGCATTCCGGGGAAATCAAATCTATCCCGCAATTCTTCTACTTCGGGGGTAATAATTCCTAAATCTTCCGCCATTACGGGTAAACTACCTAAAGCAGAATTCAAGGTTTCAAAGAATTTGGCATCTGGCCCTTTTACCCATTCGCCGTTGATGGCTGTTTCTTCTCCTGCGGGTACTCGCCAATATGCTTCAAATCCCCGGAAGTGGTCGATACGAACGATGTCTACATATTGTAATGTTGCCCGAAAACGTTCTATCCACCAAGCATAATCGGTTTGTGCCAATTTATCCCAGTCGTAAACGGGATTACCCCAAAGCTGCCCGGTAGCGCTGAAGTAATCTGGTGGTACTCCGGCAATGTATGCAGATTCAAGGGTTTCGGGATTTAGTTGAAATATCTCTGGATTTGCCCAAACATCGGAACTGTTATGACAAACATAAATTGAAATATCACCAACTATTTTGATGTCCTTATTATTGGCGTAGTCGCGTATTTTTTTCCACTGTTGGAAGAATTTAAACTGCAAGAATTTATGGTAAGATACCTTGTCTTTTAATTTATCTTCCGCAGCTTTGAGCGCATCTTTTTCGCGACGAGCTACAGCACTATCCCAAAAATTCCAAGCTTTATAATCGTTAGCTTCTAGTAGTGCCATAAACAGCACATAATCATCCAACCAAGAAGCTTGATCTGAGCAAAACTGTTCAAATTCTGAATTAGTTTTTTTTGCTAAAGACTGCTCGAAACGTTGATAAGCTGAGTGGAGAATTTTTGTTTTGTGAGGAATGACTGCATCAAAGTCAACTCTATTTGGACTGGTTTTGACGTTTTCTAGCGGAGTTAATTCTTCTTTTGTCAGCAAACCTTCTTCTAGCAACTGTTCTAGAGAAATCATTAAAGGATTTCCCGCAAAGGCGCTAAAATTCATCGTGTAGGGTGAATGTTCGTAACCTGTAGGGCCTAAAGGTAGAATTTGCCATAACTTTTGACCGCTTGAAACCAGGAAATCAACGAACTTATAAGCCGATTCACCTAAATCACCGATGCCAAATTTACTTGGCAAACTAGTAGGATGGAGCAGAACTCCACTTGCTCTTTCAAAACTCATGTAATGACCCCAATAAACTAAAACAATAACAAACTAACAAACTGTCAAGATTTCACCAGTAGCTTGATTTATATATTAGTAAGATAGCTTATGGGAAATAAGGGCTGTAAAAAAAAATTATGCAAAATCCATTGTTGAAAGATGATCCGCTGTGGTTTAAAGATGCAGTTATCTATGAAGTGCCAGTGCGTGCTTTTGCAGATAGCGACGGTGATGGTATAGGCGATTTTGGAGGATTAACCGAAAAGTTAGATTATCTCCAAGACTTGGGGGTAACGGCTATTTGGGTGCTACCTTTTTTCCCTTCTCCCTTGCGAGATGATGGCTACGATATCGCAGACTATACCACTGTTAATCCCATATACGGTAATCTGGAGGATTTCAAGGCTTGTTTGAGTGCCGCCCATCAAAGAGGCATTCGGGTAATCATTGAGTTGATTGTTAATCACACTTCCGACCAGCATCCCTGGTTCCAGAAGGCGCGTAAGGCTCCTATAGGTAGTCCGGAACGAGATTTTTATGTTTGGAGCGATACTCTAGAAAAGTATGAAGAAGCACGAATCATCTTTAAGGATTTTGAAACTTCTAACTGGACTTGGGACCCCGTTGCAAAATCTTACTATTGGCACCGTTTTTATTCTCACCAACCGGATTTGAATTTTGAAAGTCCCCAAATGCAGCAAGCGCT
Organism: Calothrix sp. CCY 0018; assembly: GCF_963920925.1. Taxonomy (NCBI): domain Bacteria; kingdom Bacillati; phylum Cyanobacteriota; class Cyanophyceae; order Nostocales; family Calotrichaceae; genus Calothrix; species Calothrix sp. CCY 0018. Next base: position 47,779 of record NZ_CAWUDI010000011.1, read on the forward strand.
GTTTGATGTAGTAGATTTTTGGTTGGATTTGGGTGTAGATGCGATGCGATTGGATGCCGTACCGTATCTATACGAGCGTGAAGGCAGCAGTTGCGAAAACCTACCGGAAACTCACGCCTTTTTGAAGAAATTACGCCAACACATGGACGAGAAGTATCCCAATCGGATGTTGCTGGCTGAAGCAAACCAGTGGCCCGAAGATGCTGTAGAGTATTACGGCGATGGGGATGAATGTCACATGAATTTCCATTTCCCCTTGATGCCGCGTTTATTCATGGGGCTGCAAATGGAAGATAGTTTCCCGATTATCGATATTTTGCAGCAAACGCCGCCGATTCCGGGTAACTGTCAGTGGGCGTTATTCCTGCGGAATCACGATGAATTGACCTTGGAAATGGTCAGCGATGAAGACCGCGATTATATGTACCGCGTCTACGCTCAAGATCAGCAGGCAAGATTAAACTTGGGTATTCGCCGCCGTTTGGCTCCTTTGATGGGCAGCAACCGACGACGCATAGAAGTTATGAATGCTTTGCTGATGTCCTTACCCGGAACGCCAGTGCTTTACTACGGCGATGAAATCGGCATGGGGGACAATATTTATTTGGGAGACAGAAACGGTGTAAGAACTCCGATGCAGTGGAGCGCCGATCGCAATGGTGGTTTTAGTCGTTGCAATCCCCACAAGCTTTATGCTCCAGTAATTATCGACCCAGAATACCATTTTGAGGCAGTCAACGTTGAAGCCCAGCGAGAAAACCGCAATTCGCTATGGTGGTGGACGAAACGTTTGATCGCAACTCGCGGACGCTTTCAGGCTTTTGGTAGGGGTACTTTTGAGTTACTTTATCCAGAAAATCGCAAGGTTTTAGCGTTTACTCGTACTTACAACGGGGAACACATTCTGGTTGTGACCAACTTGTCTCGCTTCGTCCAGACAGTAGAGTTGGATTTGACGGCATTTGACGGCATGATTCCGGTGGAAATCTTCGGACGCACCACATTTCCTGCGATTGGCGATTCACCTTATTTCATGAGTTTAGCGCCCCATGCGTTTTACTGGTTTACCTTAGACGTTCAAACAAATATTACCTGTCCGGTAAGACCTCAGAACCAAATACCGACAATAGTAGTCAGCGACAATTGGCGGAATATCTTTGCTAAATCTGAAACAAAAGCAGCATTAGAAGAAATGTTGCCAGATTATATGTGTGCCTGTAGCTGGTTTGATAGTAAAAATCGGGTAATTCAGTCTTCTCACATGATTGAAGCAATTCCCGTTTCTTTCCGTTCCTTGGAAGCAGCAATTGTTTTAATACAGTTAGACTACACCGAAGGCGACTCCGAAACCTACGTACTACCTTTAGCTTACGAACCCGAAGGTATCAATCACGAACGCTTTAGCTCTTACCGTGAAGAAGTTGTAGCCAATATCGAAATACGCAGCAAGAAACAAACAGGGGTGTTATTTGATGCCTTAGCAGACAAAGAATTTCTTAACTTCCCCCTCGAAGCTATCGCCAACAACAATACTTACAAAGGCATGGCAGGCGAACTAGTTGCAGAATCTAGCAAAGATTTTACAGAGTTAGCTGGTGCTGGTTCTAACTTCGGATTAAAAGCCAATCTTGAAGCGCATCTTTTACGTGGAGAACATAAAAACACCTGCGTAATATATGGCGATCGCCTGATGTGCAAATTATTCCGCAAAGTAGTAGGAGAAGGCATCAACCCGGATTTAGAAGTAGGTCAGTTTCTCACCCACAGTTCGGCGACAAAAGGACTACCCAAAGCAGAAAACTTTGCACCTGTTGCCGGTAGCTTGAATTACAGCCGCAAAGGCTTTGAGACTATGACTGTGGGAATAGTGCAAAAATATATTCCCGATATCAGAGATGGCTGGGAATATAGCCTTGATAGCTTGCGGGACTTCTTTGAACAAGTACAGGTAAGGCAAATAGACGCTGTTGCCGATATCGATTTACCTCCTACCTTATTAACAGCAGCCTTAGAAACCGAAATTCCTGAAATAGCTCAGGAAATGATTGGCTCCTATTTGCGGAATGCTCAACTATTAGGCGAACGTACAGCCGAAATGCACTTAGCATTAGCATCTGACGCAGATGACCCCAACTTTGCCCCAGAAGCATTCACCTCCTTTTACCAGCGCTCGATTTACCAATATATGCGGAATCAAGCCGGACAAGTGTTGTTGCTGTTGAAAAAGCGTTTGGTAGAGTTACCGAGCGATTTGCAACCTGTAGCACAAGTAGTATTGAACAATCGAGAAATGATCTTAGCTCGACTAAAATCAATACTCAACCAAAAAATTAACGCCATGAGAACCCGTACCCACGGGAACTTGTGCCTCAACGAAGTGCTATATACGGGTAAAGACTTTATCATCATTGACTTTGAAGGAGATCAAACCCGTCCATTAAGCGAACGACGGATGAAGCGATCGCCTTTGCGCGATGTCGCCGGAATGCTAGAATCCTTCTACTACTCCAGCCGCATCGGTTTACGCAACGAAAAAGAAAGCGGTATTATTCTTCCAGACGACCAGCCATTAATGGAACAGTGGGCGCAATTCTTCTACACTTGGTCAAGTATCGCCTTCTTGAAATCGTACTTAAGTGCAGCCAAAGGCGCACCCTTCCTACCATCTGAACCATCAGAACTACAACTACTTTTAGATGGATTCATACTAGAAAAAGCCATCATCGAACTAGAACACGAACTCAAAAACCGTCCTAACTGGATAGAAGTTCCGCTGTATCGTATTTTAGAACTGCTGGAAACGGCTTAAGAATAGGGCATAGGGCATGGGGCATGGGGCATAAGACGAGTTAGGAGTTAGGAGTTAGGAGTTAAAAATTATCTACCCCTTGTCCCCTTGTCCCCTTGTCTCCCCAATTCCCAATGCCCAATGCCTAATCCCCCATCTATCTATAGATATAAAACATAATTACGACTCCATACTGGCTTAAAATAATTTGAGAAGATTTAATATTTTATTTAACATTCGATATTTAGGATTTAATATTTAGCAGGATTGTAGAATAATTCATTTTTATTAGGAGAAAGAATGGTATGTACCTCTCACTATGGCCCGGTAAGCCTTATCCTTTAGGTGCTAACTGGGATGGCAAGGGTACTAATTTCGCTTTATTCTCAGAAAACGCCACGGCGGTGGAGTTATGCTTGTTTGATAAAGAAGGACGAGAAACTCGATTGGCTTTACGAGAAGTTAGTAACTTTACGTGGCACGCTTACGTTCCTTCTATTGGCCCAGGGCAGCGTTATGGGTTTAGAGTACACGGTGCGTTTGCTCCCCAGGAAGGGCACAGATTTAACCCAAATAAGCTACTCATCGATCCTTACGCTTATGCGGTTGATGGAGAAATTGGTTTTGGTGAAGAAATCTTTGGTTATCGCTGGGACGATCCGAAAGATGATTTAGGATTTTCAGAATTGAATGATGCTCATTTAATTCCCAAGTCGGTAGTTGTAGATAAAAGTTTTGATTGGGAAGGAGATGAACTTCTACAAATTCCTTGGCACGAAACGATAATTTACGAAACTCACGTCAAAGGTTTTACTAGATTACATGAAGAAATCCCGGCGAAATTAAGGGGAACTTATGCCGGACTAGCCCACCCTGCGGCTATTTCTCATCTCCAGTCTTTGGGTATAACGGCGGTGGAATTGATGCCCATACATCACTTTTTATCGCAACCGGGACATTTAGTTGGTAGCGATTTGAAGAATTATTGGGGCTATGACTCAATTTCTTATCTGGCTCCTTATTCCGGCTATAGCGCTAGCGGTAGTTTGGGACAGCAGCTTAAAGAGTTTAAGCATATGGTCAAGCGGCTGCATCAAGCAGGGATGGAAGTCATTCTTGATGTGGTTTACAACCATACGGGTGAAGGCAATAACATGGGACCTACTTTATCCTTACGCGGTATCGATAATGCTTCTTACTACCGTTTGGTAGACGGCGATTTGCGCTACTACATGGACTTTACTGGTTGCGGTAATTCCCTTAACGTGCGCCATCCCCAAGTACTCAAATTAATTATGGATAGTTTGCGGTATTGGGTATTGGAATGTCACGTGGATGGTTTCCGTTTTGACTTAGCTTCGGCATTGGCTAGAGAATTATACGCAGTAGATAAGCTGGCGGCATTCTTCGATATTATTCACCAAGACCCAGTTTTAGCCGACGTGAAACTAATTGCCGAACCTTGGGACGTAGGTGAGGGAGGATACCAAGTAGGTGAATTTCCGTTATTATGGTCGGAATGGAACGGAAAATATCGCGATACAGTGCGAGACTTCTGGCGTGGAGAAGACAGTAGTTTAGCAGAATTTGCCTATCGGTTTACAGGTAGCTCCGACCTTTACGAGTTAAACGGACGCAGCCCCAGCGCTAGTATTAACTTCGTCACCGCTCACGATGGTTTTACGTTGAATGATTTAGTTAGCTATAACGAAAAGCATAACGATGCCAACGGTGAAGATAACCGCGATGGAGAAAGTCATAATCGTTCGTGGAATTGCGGAGCAGAAGGAGAAACAGATGATTTTGCAATTGAGAAACTGCGTAAAAAGCAGCGACGAAACTTTTTAGTGACGCTAATACTTTCCCAAGGAGTACCCATGATCGTAATGGGTGACGAAATGGGAAGAACCCAAGGAGGAAACAACAATCCTTACTGTCAAGATAACGAGATTTCCTGGCTGGATTGGGAATTACAAGAAGAAAACGAGAATTTACTCGACTTTACCCGTCAATTAATCGACTTTCGTCGCCGACATCCAGTATTTAGAAGGCGCAAGTGGTTCCAAGGAAGAGCAATTCGCGGTATTGAAGTTACCGATATTGCTTGGTTTAACCCCGATGGGACTACAATGACGGAAGATCAATGGAATAGCGGTTTTGCTAAAGCCATTGGAATTTTCCTTAATGGTGAGGGAATAGGTTCACCAGGGCCAAGAGGCGAACGCATCATTGACGAAAGCTTCTTTATTTTATTTAACGCTCACTACGAAATGTTGGAATTTATCATTCCTCCAGAAATGCAGGAATGGGAATGGCTAACTATCGTTGATACCACTAAGCCTAGATTTGTTCAACGCGGTAAACGCTACATCGAAGACAAACCAATCAAAGTAGAACCGCGTTCCATAACCATACTTCAGAGGCTTGGACAAATAAGCCATGAATATGATGATGAGTAATCAGTTAACAGTTAACAGTTAACTGTTAACAGTGAGGAGTTAGGAGTTAGGAGATTTTGGATTAAATGCTATCCCCTTGTCCCCCCATCTCCCCCTTCGGGTTCGCCACTTCTCTCAACGGAGGGAACCTCCGCACGAGAGTGGACTCACCATCTCCCCATCTCCCCCTCTCCCCCTCTCCCCCATCTACCAATTAGCAACTACCAATACAAAAATGCATATCGGTTCTCAATATTCAAACAATACTTGCAACTTCACTCTCTGGGCACCTTTGGTTGGAGAAGTTGCCGTTCATTTAGTCGAACCCCAAGATAAAGTCGTACCTCTGGAAAAAGATGAACGGGGTTATTGGCGCGGTTCAATTGCAGATATAAAACCAGGTAGTCTCTATTATTATCAACTTGATGGTGAAAAGGATGCAGCCGATCCCGCCGCTCATTCTCAACCCCAAGGGGTTCATGGTGCTTCGGAAGTAATTGACCATGACAGCTTTAAGTGGAACGATGACAAGTGGCAAGGTGTTCCTTTAGAAGAAATGGTTATCTACGAGTTGCACGTAGGAACTTTTACCGAAGCAGGAACTTTTGAAGGAATTATTCCCCGATTGGCGGATTTAAAGGAATTGGGCGTAAACACAATTGAAATCATGCCTGTTGCTCAGTTTCCAGGAAGTCGAAACTGGGGTTACGATGGTGTTTTTCCATACGCCGTTCAAAATTCCTATGGCAGTGTTGATGGTTTGAAGAAACTGGTTGATGCTTGCCATCAGCAAGGGATATCGGTAATTTTAGATGTAGTTTACAACCATCTTGGGCCGGAAGGAAATTACCTTTGGGGTTATGGAACTTACTTTACCGAAAAATACAAGACTCCTTGGGGTAGCGCAATTAATTTTGATGATTCCTATAGCGATGGAGTACGAAATTACTTTGTCCAAAACGTTCTTTACTGGTTGGAAAATTACCATTTAGATGGATTACGCTTGGATGCAGTTCATGCTATATACGATTTTGGCGCAAAGCATATTTTGGCGGAAATGGCTGAGGCTGTAACTCAATTAGAGCAGAAAAAGAATCGTCAATTTTATTTAATTGCTGAAAGTGACCTCAACGATCCGCGTATTATTCGTTCTCAAGAAGTTGGTGGATACGGTATTGATGCTCAATGGAGTGATGATTTTCACCATGCTTTACATACGGTGTTAACTGGCGAAAAAAACGGATATTACGAGGATTTTGGCAGTTTAGAGCAGTTAGCAAAGATTTATCGCCAAGGATTTGTTTATACTTGGGATTACTCTCCCCATCGCCATCGATATCACGGTGATGACCCCAAGGGTTGCGCTTCGAGTCAGTTTGTGGTGTGTGCCCAAAACCACGATCAGGTAGGAAATCGAATGTTAGGCGATCGACTCTCTAATTTGATATCCTTTGAAGCCTTGAAACTGACAGCAGCAGCGCTTTTACTTTCACCGTACATTCCGATGTTATTTATGGGTGAAGAATATGGAGAGACTGCACCATTTTTGTATTTTGTTAGTCATGGCGATCGCGATTTAATCGAAGCAGTCAGAAAAGGTAGAAAAGAGGAATTTGCAGCATTCCACGAAATTGACGGTAAAGAAGCACCAGATCCTCAAGCAGAGGAAACATTTAAGGAATCGCAGTTAAATTGGGACAAGCGTAAAACTGGGGAGCATGAAAAGCTGTGGTTGTTTCATCAGAAATTACTGCAAATGCGAAAGAATGTTCCAGCATTGAGGAACTTAGATCGGAATCAATTAGGATCTTCGGTAATCGAACCAGAACAAGTTTTATGCATTAAAAGACACCATCAAAACAGTCAAATTGTTTGCTGGCTTAACTTTGGCTCGGAAGCTGTTAAAATTACAGATGATAACAAGAGTGGAACTTGGAAAAAAATACTTGATTCAAGCGAAGAAACCTGGGGAGGAACGGGTTCCCAAATGCCAGAAAAACTTGATGGATCTAGTAGTTCAGAATTGATGATTAATCCCTACAGCGTTGTGGTTTACAGTAATCAGTGAACAGTGAGCAGTGAGCAGTGAGGTGATAGGGTGATGGGGTGATGGGGTAGAAAAAATACAATTCCTAACTCCTCACTCCTAAGAAGTAACAACTATCTACTATCTACTAACAACTAACAACTATCTTTAAAATATAAAATCCAAAATCGTTATGATGCAAATACCTTTAGCAACTTATCGGATTCAGTTTACTCCTAGCTTTGGTTTTGATGCTGCAAAAGCTATTGCTGCTTATTTAGAACAGTTAGGTGTTTCTCATTTATATGCTTCTCCAATTCTAACTTCTAGAACAGGTAGTACCCACGGTTATGATGCGGTAAATCCTCGTGAAATTGACCCGGAATTGGGAGGTGCGGAAAAATTTGATCAATTAGTTGAACAGCTTCAAAATCTTAATATCAATTGGGTTCAAGATATTGTCCCCAATCATATGGCTTTTAGTAGCCAAAATGAGATGCTGATGGATGTTTTGGAAAATGGTGCTGATTCTATATATAGAGACTTTTTTGATATTGATTGGAATCACCATTACCCGGAAAATAACTGTAAGGTATTAGCACCTTTTTTAGGTAAGTTTTGCGGTGATTGCCTCGAAAGTGGTGAATTGCAAATTCAGTACGAAAAAAGTGGTTTAACTATCAATTATTACGAGAATAAATTTCCGATCCGCATCGAATCTTACAGCCAAGTTCTTACATACGATTTAGGACGCTTGCAGGAGAAACTCGGTAGAGACAATCCTGCTTTTGTTAAACTTTTGGGTGTTCTTTATACATTAAAATATATTCCATCGGGTGAGGAAGGAAGAGAGAGAGAAGACCAAATCAGCTTTATCAAAAGGATGTTATGGGAATTGTGGAATGGTTCTGAAGAGGTAAAACAATATATTGAGGAAAATGTTAGCACTTTTAATGGGGAAGTAGGAAAACCGGAAAGCTTTGATTTATTAGAAAATTTATTAACAGAGCAGTTTTTCCGTCTTGCTTACTGGAAAGTTGGTAATGAAGAACTTAATTACAGACGCTTTTTTACAGTTAACGATCTAATATCGCTTCGTGTTGAAGATGAGAATGTTTTTGAAACTACTCACGAACTGATTTTACAATTAGTTGAAGAAGGTAAGTTTAATGGATTGCGAATTGACCATATAGATGGTTTGTACGACCCAGCGCAATATCTGAATAGACTGCGGGAAAAAGCACCGGAAGTTTATCTAATTGTAGAAAAAATCCTCGAACCTCAAGAAGAATTACCGATAACTTGGCCCATCCAAGGAACTTCGGGATATGACTTTCTTAACCAACTTAACGGTATTTTCTGCGACGAATCAAATGAAGAACAATTTGATGAAATTTATTATCGCTTTATTGGTAAAGCTGTTTCCTGTGAAGAGTTGATAGATCAAAACAAAAGATTAATTATTTCCAGACATTTAGCGGGAGATATTGATAATTTAGCTCACCTGTTCAAAAAAATATCAGCTGGCTACCGCTATGCTAGCGATTTCACAATGTACGGGTTAAAATCGGCTTTAGTGGAAATTTTGGCATTATTCCCGGTTTATCGCACCTATATTAATAGCGGGGGAGCAAGTTCGGCAGATAGGGAATATATTGAGCAAGTAATGACTCAAGCTAAAAAGAATATTCCTAACTTCCTCAACGAACTCGATTTTATTGAAAAATTCCTACTATTAGAGTATGACGACAACCTTCCAGAAGAAAATAGAGAAGAATGGTTGCGTTTCTTGATGAGATTACAGCAGTTTACCGGCCCTTTGATGGCGAAAGGTGTGGAAGATACCGTACTCTACGTATACAACAGATTGGTTTCGCTCAATGAAGTTGGTTCGCATCCAGGTAGTTTTGGGGTATCTTTAGAAGATTTTCACACTTACAATTCTAATACCACTGCAAATTGGCCCCATACAATGAATACCACATCCACCCACGATACCAAACGCGGGGAAGATGTCAGAACTAGAATTAATGTTTTATCTGAGATTCCCGAAGAATGGGAGCAAAATTTAAAACAGTGGCGCGATATTAACGCATCTCATAAAGATTACGTCAGCGGACGAGATATACCAACTTACAATGACGAATATTTGTTCTATCAAACCCTTATCGGTGCTTTTCCTTTCAGTAAAGATGAATATCCCGAATTTGTAGAACGAATCAAAGAGTATATTATCAAAGCAATTCGGGAAGCAAAGGTTCACACTGCATGGATCAAAAATGATAGCGATTACGAAGATGGTTTTACTAACTTTGCCGAACGAGTTTTAAAAGATAGTGAAGACAATCAATTCTTAAAAGCTTTTCGTCCTTTTCAAGAAAAAATTCAGCATTACGGCATCTTAAGTTCTCTTTCTCAAGCATTACTCAAACTTACCGCACCAGGGCTTCCCGATATTTATCAAGGAACCGAACTTTGGGATTTAAGTTTGGTAGATCCAGATAACCGTCGTCCGGTAGACTTCGATAAAAGGCAGAAATATCTTGAAGAAATCAAGTCTAAAACAGGATCTGATTTACTCGACTATATTCCTCAGTTGCTCGAAACTCCCGAAGATGGAAGAATCAAGCTGTTTTTGATTTACAAAACCTTGCAAGCACGTGGAGAATACTTAGATTTATTTCAACGGGGTACCTACGAAAAATTAAGTGTAGTGGGCAGCTTAAAAAGTCATATTGTCGGATTCAGTAGAGAATTGGGAGAACAAAAAATAATTGTAATTGCACCCCGTTTCTTTACTTCCTTAGTAGAAAAAGGCGAATATCCCTTCGGAGAACAAGTTTGGCAAGAAACTCGCATTGTTCCCCCTGCTGATTCGACTAATACTTGGCAAGATGTTTTTACTGGAAAACAGGTAGATGGGGAAGATGCTCTTTGGGTAAGAGATATTCTGCAAGATTTCCCCGTTGCTTTGTTGGTAAATAAGTAGGAAGGAGTTAGAAGTTAGGAGTTAGGAGTTAGAAGTTGAGAAATAACTGCATCTTTCTTTTGATAGATGTAAAATCAGTATATGTAAAACATCTTATACTGATATTTTTACGTAAATAAATCGATGCCATTAATTTATTTATCGCTAATTATTTGGGTAATTCCCTTATTGCTTTTTCATTCAGATTCCTTGAGTATGATGGCTCAAGACGAGGCTATGTATGGAATACGCGCTAGATGGATGTTAGAGTCTGGCGATTGGATTACTCCTATGTCTTGGGGAGAATTGGTGTATGAGAAAACACCAGGTTATTACTGGTGCTTGGGATTATTTTATAAAGTATTTGGTATAAATGAATTCAGTTCGCGACTACCCGCACAAATTGCTTGTGTTTTGAGTATCCTACTTACTTATGAGATTGCCAAGATTTTAGTCGGTAATAAGCGTATAGCTTGGTTAAGTGCGGCAATTTTGGCTGTTTCATTTCTTTGGTTTCAAGGAAGTAGTTTAGCTACGGCTAATATCCCTACAGTATGCATTGCTCTTTTCGGAATTTGGTGTTTGCTAAAAGCGGAATTGTCAGAAAAATTTCGTTTTTATTGGAGTTTTTCGGCTGGTTTTAGTATTGGAATTGGTTTTTTGTTCCGGGGACAATTAATCTTTTTGCCATTTATTGGTTTATTGCCTTATTTAATTTTAAAACATCGCGATCGCCGACATTTGACAAACCCGATGTTGTATTTAGGGTTTATCTTTGGTTTAACTCCTACTATTATTTGGTTTTACTTAAGTTGGCAACGTCATGGACAAATTGTATTTGACCAATTCTTTGCGCTAGTTAGCAGAATTACCTTAGAACAACGTAATAACCATTCTCCTTTATATTATTTGTGGAATATTCCGCTTAAAGCATTTCCCTGGCCAATATTTAGTCTAATCGGGTTTTTTATCGTACTTCGCAAACGTGTTGGACGTAAATATAATAAGTTAGTGTTAGTTGGCTATCCTTTAATTATCTTAATTATTATTAGTTTGGTTTCTACCCGCTTACCTCACTATGCGCTAATACTTTATCCATTTCTGGCAATATTAGCTGCAATTGCTGTAGATTGGTTGGGTACAATTTACGAACAGCGTAATTTACAAGGGAAAGGTTTTGTCCGTAATTTAAGTTACGCTTTTGGACTTCTGGGTGTGCTTTTACTAACCATTGGAACTGCGATTTATAGCGGTATACTCGATATTGGTAATAGCGAAGAGTTAGATATTCAAAAAGTTAGTTTGATCGGAATTGTTTTAGGTAGTGGTTGGTTATCTTTACCTATTCTCTGGTTTGTACGTCATCATCTAAAGCAAAAATTTCTTACAGCTAATTACTGGTTTGCTGGTTTGCTGGTTCCCTGTTGGTTGGCGATCGCAACTGCTGGTGGAGTTGGATTAATCGGTAATTACAATCCCGATATTAAGCCGTTTTTCCAACAGAAAGAAGTTGCATCAGTAGTAAAAAATCAGCAAATTAATTTTGTTGTTCGCCAAACAGAAGCTTTGACTACTGGAGGAAATAAAACTTTATTACTGTTAACTTTTTATACTCCGCTTTGGGGTCAGCGATATCATCAACTTTCGCAACTGCCATCTGGGAGCTACGCATGGGTTAGTCCAGAATTTAATCTTGCTTCTGAGAGATATCGTTCTTTAGGGAATTTTAGGCAATGGCGACTTGTCAGTTTTAAGTAAAAATAAGGTCATCCATCGAACTCACGTTAACGTTCGTAAGTGCAAACGATATAGCAATTAGACAAAATTACCCCTGAAGATAAAACAAAATCATACTTAAGGCAATCCTCTTCAACAGCTTACCAGCTTTAAAATTGTCTTACTAAATAATTTAATTTTTAATTTTTATATGTATATTATTTCATCCATGCTTTCAACAAATCAAAAATTATTAATCAATTTTATATGAGGTCGCGCTTAATCACCCGCAGCCTAAAAGGCTGGGGCTATAGCAACAAAGCCCACCTGCGTGGGCTAAATTCGGCGCATCTTTATAATATAGGACTTACGCAAAGCCCCCCTTAAAAAGGGGGGTTGCGGGGATCTTAGAGTTGGGAATACCTACTTTCTGGTTGCGGTTGCGGCCATTCCTGTAATAAAGAAATGGTATTAGTTGATTTTATCTTTGAGATAGAATACAAAAAGAATAATATGAAGTTCGGTAAAAACTTTTGATAATTTATGTTTGTGAGAGAATATCTTAATTTATAAAAATTGAACTTGCCTGCTCAAGTTTGTTTGTGAAAAAATTGTCATATTAGAGCTAAAAAAAAGGCTACTTGCTACCAGCAAAAATACTATGCATACTCATATAGAAGAATTGGATGACTTAACAAAAGTATCAGCAGTAAAAAAGAAAGAAGAAGAAAAAATGCATAACGTTCTTCTTTTGCTGGAAGATTTAACCTATAGAGAAGAACCAACAATTAAACTTGTTATAGATTCTCTTTATGATGTAGGTTACATCAATCTGATAAACCAAAAGTTTCGCTCTCGAACTTTAAATAAAGGCTTGAAATTGATTGCTAGAGGATCTAAACCAGCAGTCAAAGTTATTGCATGGCAATGGTATAAGAGAAATTGTCCTAATTTAATTGTGAATTGGCTTCGCACTCAAGTAGCTTTTGAACCAGCAACTACACTTAAACAAGCAGCAGAAATAGAAGCAGGATTACCTCCCGAACCCAATAAGCATCAATATTCAACTTCTAGCGTACAACTAGAAGATGCACAATTAGAAGCTCGATTAACTGACAAAATTCAAACTGCAACAAGAGATCCTTTCCTACAGTTACAAAGCCAAAATAGCGAAGTTAAATATTTGCGATCGCAAGTTAGAATGCTTGCTAGTGTCTTGGTTGGTTTAATTACCGTATTTAGTGGTACCGTCGTTTGGTTTGGTTATTCTTTAGAGCGTTCTAATCTTCAAAACGTCCAGCAATTACAAAATCGAATCAGAGTTTTGGAAACTAATACTAACGAACCATTTGCTACGGGTGAAGAAAATTAAATCGGTTATCGGTATTTCGCAATATTCATCCGCAATCTTGATATTGGGTTACGACACGAAAATGTAGATTATAGTTACAAACCTAATTTGCTTTCCTGTCTAACCCAACCTACAAATCTAATTGGTAACTGCTCACTGTTAATGTGTAGCAAATTCGGTAAATTCCCGCATATAGGGAGAGTGAAATGCTAATACAATATCTTCTTTCGGTACTCCTAATTCTAATAACTGGGTAGCAATTCCGGCTTCACTTCCATCATGTTGAATCCATATTTTACCGTCTTTGATATCAATATGTAGGCTGCATCCGTGGGTACGATGGTTATCATCACGCCAACCTGTATGTAGTAACAAATAATGGTCGCGTTCGGTATCTAAAACAGCTTGCTTCTCAATTTGTTCTGGGTATGATTTACGCGCTTGCTTTTCTAATATTAATTGTTGGATAATTTGACGATAATTCTCTATAGCCATCGGACAATTACCTCTTCTTTTTCATCATAAACTACTAAATTTATTTGAGTGCGTTCAATTACCGAACGTGTAAAACGACGTTGAAAGAATGAATTATAAATATTCAAAGGTATTGCAAGATAAAGCTTTCGATCGGGTTCAAATTCTTCGAGAGCCAACTGATAGTTAATAAATTGCCCCAAAGCTGTATGAAAGTCTGATACATTCGAGCGTCCAATAAAACTTTTGATTTCAACAGCAATTTTTTCGCCATTTCGTTCAGCTGCGAGCATATCTGCTGCTAAGTCTATCTCAAAGTCTACATCACCGACACTAACTTCATAAGGATCGGCGATAATTGTCCATCTTTCTTTTTCTAAAGCTGTTCTAACTGCGTAATGAAAACGGTCTTTTGCCATTACAATCTTAAAATGAAACTTGAAATATGGCCTTAATTACAATTGTATCTGTAAAATCTGTAAATTAATTATCTGTTTTGTGGAATTGCTTGATGCTCTTAATGTATAAAGTATAATCAATGACGAACTACGTATATATAGCAACCAGCTTAGACGGATTTATTGCTACAAGCGATGGCAGTATAGATTGGCTATTAGAGATACCCAACCCCGAACAAAGCGATTATGGGTATGCTGAATTTATGAGCGGTATTGATGCCATCGTGATGGGACGAAATACTTTTGAAAAGGTTTTAACTTTTGATAAATGGGCTTATGACAAACCTATTTTTGTGTTAAGCAATAGTTTGACAAAACTTCCAGAAGAGATTATTGATAAAGCTGAAATTGTTAGCGGTGATATAAAGAAGTTAATTAATCAATTGAATCAGCAAGGATATCAAAACTTATATATTGATGGTGGTGGAGCAATACAAAGTTTCTTAAAAGAAGATTTGATTGATGAAATGATTATTACACTAATTCCAATTATCTTGGGAAGTGGCTTTCCTTTATTTGATAAACTTGATAAAAGGCTTAAGTTCATACATAATAAAACGGAAATATATAATAATACACTTGTTAAAAGCCATTACATGAGAGATAGAAACACTAAATAATTTCTAAATCTTAATTTAATTCTCATTCTATTTACATATTTAGTTGCATTTTCGTGTATAACCGACAAATAGAGACGTAGCACTGCTACGTCTCTACATTTATTATTAAAAAACTAATCTTCTTTTACTACCATCATCTATAAATTCTTGCTCCCCTTTACCTATTACTTCAACAACAATTTTACGTTCGTCGGGAGTCCACTTTCCAATTCTATCTTCAATTTCAACTACTACTTTACTTCCTTCTAAATCAACTCGATATTGTGTAGTACAACTCTCACCGTCGCGATAGGCAAATGTATCTCCGTCGTCTTCATATAGTGTAAATTCTCCCGTACCTGGTGCAACTAACAACCGCATTTCATTTACTGGTAATTCTTCCGCGTATTGCATTACTCGAATCAAAGGAATAATTGCACCTTCTTTTATAAATAAAGGCATTTTTTCTAAAGGTGCATCAATCAAAATATTTTGAGAACCTTGATAGTATTGATGATTCCACCAGTCATACCAGGTACCTTCAGGTAAATATACCATGCGATTTTCTACCCCTGGACGATAAATTGGTGCTGCCATTATCGCAGAACCTATTAATACTTGATCGTATATTTCATAGCTTTTTACGTCATCGGGATAATGGTAAAGTAACGGACGTAAAACGGGTTCCCCTTTTGTCGATGCTTGCCAAAATAAAGTGTAGAAATAAGCTAATAATTGGTAGCGTAATTCGATATATTTACGACAAATATCTTCTACTTCTTGACCAAATTCCCAAGGCTCGTGACGCTTAGTTCCAATCATGGAATGACCGCGCATCAATGGGTAAAGCATTCCTAATTGCATCCAGCGAGCGAATAATTCTGGTGTTGCATCTCCAGCAAATCCACCTATATCTGCACCGACAAAAGCCACACCGGATAATCCCAAATTACACAGCATCGGTAAGGACATTTCTAAGTATTCCCACTTAGAATGATTATCACCAGTCCAAACTGCCGAATAACGCTGTATTCCCGCAAAACCGGAACGAGTCAACACAAAAGAACGCTTATTAAAGCGCAATTTCAGCAACCCTTCGCAAGAAGCACGCGCCATATTCATTCCGTATAAATTATGGGTTTCCTTCCAAGTCGTTTTATCTTCCCCATCCCCCGCAGGTGCATCAGGAGGAAAGGTGATTTTAATTCCTTCCAAATCCCCAAAAGGGCGATCGTTCAAAGCTGGTTCGTTCATATCATTCCAGATACCAGCCACACCAACATCGGTAAGATTGCGCTGTAAATTCCCCCACCATTCCCGCACATCAGCACGCATAAAATCCGGAAAAACTGCTCTATCGGGCCATACATAACCGTGGAACACTTGACCATCTGCCTTACGGATGAAATAATCTTTTGCTAAGCCTTCATCGCAGACTTGGTAATCTGCCTCTGGGTCGAATTTTACTCCTGGATCGATGATATTAACAACTTTGATTCCTTGTTGCGATAACTCTTCAATCAACTTTTTGGGATTGGGAAACCGCTGTTTATTCCAAGTAAATACTCGGAAACCCTGCATATAATCGATATCTAAGTGGATGACATCGCAGGGAATACGGCGATCGCGCAACTGTTTAACTAATTCTCTTACTTCGGTTTCCGAATCGTAACTCCAACGGCATTGATGATAACCCAAAGCCCAACGCGGTGGTAACGGCATTCTTCCGGTAAGCTGGGTATAAATTTCAAGGATTTTTGAGGGTTCGGGGCCGTAAATAATATAGTAATCGAGTTCGGTGTCTTGGGTTTTTAATTGCAAAGTATTTAATTGCGTCGCACCAACATCAAACTGACTCCAAAAAGTAGTATTGAAAAACAACCCGTAACCGACATTTGGACGCAAAGACATAAAAAACGGAATCGCTTGGTACATCTCATCCGTCAGCATGGTGTAATCCAAACAATCGGTAGTCCAATTAGTTAAATACTTACCTCGCTGATTTAATAATCCCGATCGCTCTCCAAAACCGTAAAATCTTTCTTGTGCGCTAATTTCTTTCCAATTAGAAATTTCACCTTGATGAAAAGCAATTCCCAAATCAGTATCGCGAGCGAAAGGATTGCCAGCTTTATCGAAACACATCACCCGACAAGGATTTCGCTGCACGCAAACCTTGATTTTCTCGGTTTCGACGGTAATTAATTCGTCAGTTTCTTCAATATCAAAATCTACAGCATTCCATTCTTCGTCAGGTAAATTGACATCCCAAGAGCGTCTCGGTGTCAACTCTCCATTGGGAGAAAAACGGACTCGAATTAAATTATTTGCAAGGATGGTTAAAGTCAGACGAGAATTATTACCGCAGTCGAAATGTAGTTTTTGTGCAGTGCGTTGGAAGCTTTGTACTGAAGATATTGCATTCCAAGCAGGTTCGCGTTTGGGGAGTTGTCCGATGAATTCTGGCATGATAATAGGTTAGAGGTGAGAAGTCGGGTTTCTATTAGGAATGGCGGCAACTGGCACTTTTTTATTGTAGGGTGTATGACGCCGCAGAGTTAATTTGAACGGTTCTATAAAGTTTGTAGCGTCACGCACCATCAACCATTAGACATCTCCGGAAAAGAAAAAGAACTGCATCCAAACCTCTCCCCCACTGGGGGAGAGGCTTAAAACCCCCATTCCCTCATAGGGAAGGGGGGTAGGGGGGCTCGCGGTTTGTGTGTAATTTAAAACCATAGAAATGTTTTCCGGAGATGTCTATTTGTGGCAATATCCTAAGTCCTGTCTATAAGAAACCCGACTTCTGGGTTTAGAAATGTGAGGGGTTAGAAGTAAAAATTTCGATGTTATGATGAGTATTTTATCAATTTAAGAATATCAAAAATAAATTTATTTTTAAACGTTTAAAATGAGTAATTATTTTTTATTAATAGCGGTTGAAACCGCAGCTACAAAAACAAAACCCGCCGTCGCGGGTTGTCAAGTCCACGCAGGTGGACTTTGCTTGTGTAGTCGCGGTTTTAACCGCCGGATATTTGTTAAACATCCTCTAACCTTTAACCTAAAAAGAGCGTGTCAGCCAAAGCCAACACACCCTTACTCAATATTACCTAAATTACTACTGTTGCCTCCTCACCTCTCACCTTTAAAGCCCAATAGTATCAGTGGTATTCGCACCAGCAAAGTTAGCACCAGTTGTAATCGCATTGGTAAAGTTGGCTTTTGATAAATCAGCATTAACGAAAAGTGCGTCGGTAAAATTACCACCAATGGCAATACCATCAACAAACGAGATACTTGACAAATCAGCGCCGAGTGTATCCGCATCAGCACCATCAATAAATATACTGCTGGTAAAATCAGCTTTGTCTAAAATAGCACCAAACAAATTGGCATCATCCAATTCAGCACCAGTAAGATTAGCCTCTGTCAAGTCAGCCCCACTCAGGTTAACTCCAGTCAAATCAGCCCCTGTTAAATTCGCACCTTTGATGAATTGACATCGCTAAACGAGACACCTTCAAAGTTCGCAAGGTTAAAATTATTATTCAACAAGAAGATATCAGTGAAATTGGTATTGCTAAAGTCTGCTCCTCTAGCATTTGCATCCTGTAAAATAATTTCTTCAAGGCTAGCTCCGTTCAAGTTAGCATTTACTAATGTTGCACCTGTTAAGTCAGCAGCTTTTAGATTCGCTTCAATTAGATTCGCTTGTGTAAAGTCAGTACTCCTTCAAAAATCAAAAAACAATTAAATCGATCAACTCGCCTCACCATATCTCCCCCTCTCCAAAATTTAGGAGAGGGGTAAATAACACATGATGAGAGGAGATTTGAAGTCGTAATTGAACAGATAGAAATCTGTGAACATATTGCACACAAGCTATAAATTAATCTCAAATTTCTAATCTCAAATTTCGCACCCTAATCATAAAGGGGCTTGCAATGACTATTTTTATCTCATTAGAGAAAAATGATTAGTAGTTTGTCACTGCGTCTTTGATAGGTGTTCGGTAGTGCGATGCGATGGATAACGCACTACGAATGCGTTATCCATCGCCCTACCCTATAAAATCAACTTAATCGAAGTCAGCTACGGTAATTAAGCTGGAATTTACACCCTCTACAATTGCAATAATTTGGTTAGTAGCACTCAAGGAAATCAAAGTATTGTTGCTATTACCAGGGTCTGCTCCAATTGTCAAGTCAGTAAATTCGATTTCTGTTGTTGCTCCTTCAAACAAGGCAAATACATCAACACCATCCACAAAGTCTTTGATGATATCAGTACCACCTTGACCGATTTCAAATTCATCGGCTGCTCCTCCACCAACCAAGGTATCATTACCGTTTCCTCCCGCGAGGAAATCTTCTCCACCTCCTCCTTGGAGAGAATCATTACCACCGTTACCAAAGAGGAAGTCATTCCCAGCTTGACCAAGTAAGGTGTCTGCTCCATTCCCTCCTTCGAGAGAATCGTCACCGGCTCCACCTTGAAGGGAATCAGCACCTCCACTACCTAATAAGGTGTCATTACCATCCAAACCTTGGAGAGTGTCATTTCCTCCTAAGCCATCAATCAAGTCAGCCAGGGCTGTTCCTGTAAGTAAATCCGCACCATTAGTTGCAGGGTTTGTATTAGGGGGAATAATTGGGGGGAGGATGGTATCTGTCAAATTCGCACCAGTGAAATCGGCTCCAGTGAGAATAGCTCCTGTAAAATCGGCTTTGCTGAGGTCAGCATTTCTAAAGGAAGCATTCGTAAAGTTACCACCAATTGCAATACCGTCAACAAATGAAATACCGGAGAAGTCAGCACCAATTGTGTCAGCATCAGCACTGTCTATAAATATACCGTTGCTTAAATTCGCTTTATTTAAGTTAGCACCAGCTAAATTACCATCTTTGAGGTCAACTCCACTTAAATTTACTTCTTCGAGAAATGCACCATCAAGTTGAATTCCTCCCGTTAAGTTTGCTCCGGTAAGAATTGCACTTTTTAAATTGGCATTACTGAAGTCTGCCCCACTCAAGTTAGCATTAGTTAAATCAGCCTTTTCAAGGAAGATACCTTCAGCAGAAACACCACTAAAATTAGCCCCATTAAGTACAGTGTCAGCCAGACTAATACCAGTCAGTAGAGTCGGGTTACTTGCATCAAAGTTAGTGAAGTCAGCACCAGCAAGATTCAAGTCTTCGGCGCTAAAGTTGGTTAAATTAGCACCCCGGAAACTAGAATTGGTTGAGCTTCCCGAAGCTGGCAAAACATCACTCCACTGCACATCGCTGAGGTTTGCCAAATCAAAGATAGAGTTACTCAGAGTAATATCCGTGAAATTGCTTTCCCTAAAGTCAGCTCCTGTGAAATTTGTATTCACTAAAATAGTTTCTTCAAGGCTAGCTTTTTGCAAATTAGCATTGGTCAAATTAGCATCTGTTAAATTAGCAGCTTTCAAACCGGCTTCAGTTAGATTAGCTCCCGTCAAGTTAGCCCCAGTAAAATTTGGACGCTCCGACTGTTCACCACTGATATCAGCTTTGAACAAATTGGCATTCTGTAATTGGGCATTCGAGAGATTAATACCCTTATTAATGCTAATTTCTGACAAATTCACATTTTGTAGGTTCGCACCACTCAGATTAACATTCTCTAAATTTGCTTTAAAGAAAGTGGTTGTCGGAAAATTTGCACTAGGTCTAAAGTTAGCATTGGAAGCATTTACATTTAACCACTTTGATTCTTCAAAGTTAGTTCCTCTGAGCAATGTATCCACAAATGAAACACCGAGCAATTCTGTTTTAAAAAAGTTAGAACCATTAAGATTCTGACCATTAAAATTATTTCCTTCCAGTTTTTGTTCGCTAAAATTGAAAACTGCCATAACTAGATACCTCTTTTATTTGAAATTTTTAAAATTGCAAAAAATTGCAAAAAAATATTGTCTGTTAGTAGTTTCGGGCAGTCGGGTTTTTAGCATAAATATCTGTAATACAAGCAATACCTTTGCCAAAATAAGAGCCTAGATAAATTTCGGCAAAACTGACAAGATAAGCCCTATAAAAACCCGACGAATGAGATTATCTACAAACCCAAAAGGGAAATTAGAGAGGTTGCAAAACAACCTCACCCCATGTTAATTTTGGAAAATTACCAATCTGGTAAATAGTAATTGAAGCCGTATTGTGCGAGACCTGTTCTGTAAATTTAGAATCGGTATTCAAGCAATGCCAGAAACCTTATAGACAGTTGATTGAGAGCAATGCACCTTATTTTGCCAGAAATAAAGTGTCTCAAACATTGATTACTGATGAATCTCCAACTGACTGACCCGAAAAAACTGATTTTTTCTTGGGTAAACGTTTCTCAAGGCAATAATGGTTGCTATTTACCATTTATTTACAGAATTTGTCTTGCATAACTACTTCTCAAACCATTGAAACAGAATATCGCTATTGCTTGTCGTGAATAACCTTAAAGAGCCAAGTTAGCCTCGACAACTTCGACGGATACACCTTGAACAATCGCAATATCTTGGAAGGTCTCCGCAGCAGTCAACGGATTATCCCATTGAATTACAGCATTGCTGCCGACTCCTACGACCTGCAAATCACCAGGGTCGATTTCAAAGAGTCCAGCGGGGTCTTCAAAGAATTCAAACGCATCCTGACCATCAAAGAAGCCTTGAATGGTGTCAACACTAGCTACACCACTGAAAAGGTCAGCAGAACCGAGGATAATCTCATTTTCACCCTCAAGAGTGCCAGAACTACCAATTAAGGTATCGCTACCATCACCACCGTCGAGGATATTGTTGCCCTCACCACCGTTGAGAACATCGTTGCCAGCTCCACCAAATAGAAGGTCAATACCGTTACCACCTAGTAGAGTATCTCTTCCTGCTCCTCCATCAAGAGAATCGTCACCATCTCCACCTTCGAGGCTATCTGCACCATTGCCACCTAACAAAGTGTCATTAGCACCTAAGCCCCGGAGAGTGTCAGCACCTGCTAAGCCGTCAATTAAGTCAGGTAAACCTGTGCCAATTAATAAATCCGCACCAGCAGTTCCAGTGATTCCACTGACAGGAAGAATAGTATCTGTCAAGATAGCGCCAGTCAAATCGACTCCAGTGAAGTTAGCTCCTGTAAAGTCGGCTTTGCTGAGGTCAGCATTGACAAAGGAAGCATTTGTGAAGTCGCCACCAACTCCATTTACTTCAACAAGTGAGGCACCGGAGAAGTTAGTACCAACTGTACCAGCATCAGCACCGTCGATAAATGTACCGTTGCTTAAATTAGCTTTATCTAAGACAGCTCCACTAAAATTGGCATCTGTCAAGTTAGCGTCACTTAAAATGACTTCTTCAAAAGAAATCCCTGGTACAGAAACACCTGTGAAATTGCTACCGGATAAATCAGCACCCTTTAGTTGTGCGCCTGTGAAGTTAGTCGCTGTTCCATTAAAAGCAGTAAAGTTAGCACCGCTTAAATCGCTACCTTCAGCTGATAAATTGGTTAAATTAGCACCTTGGAAGCTAGGATTACCATTTGAGATAGTACTAAGTTCGGCATCACTGAGGTTAGCCAAGATAAATCTGGTGTTGTTACCGATAGTGACACCCTCAATCTTGCTTCCAGACAGATTAGCTCCCCGAAGGTTAGCTCCAGTGAGATTTCCGCCGATGATTTCAGCAGATTCTACACCATCTGAGAATTGCACATTTTGGAAGTTAGCATTGGTGAAATTGCTATCCTCTAACTTGGCTTTAGCGAAGCTGGTTGTCTGGAAATTGTTATTGGGTTGAAAATTAGCACCAGTTGCATTCACACCTAACAATTCTGCTTCGCTAAAGTTAGTCCCTCTCAAACGTGTGTTAACCAAGGAACCACCTTCAAACTTGGTTTTCACGAAGGTAGAACCATTAAGATTCTGACCATGGAAACTTTGGTTAATCAGAGTCTGTTCGTTAAAATTCTGGACTGCCATAAATTCAGTACTCCTTCAAAAATCAAAAAACGATTAAGTTGATCGACAAGCTCACCATATCTACCCCCCTCCAGAATTTAGGAGAGGGGTAAAAAAGACATGATGAGAGGAGATTTGAAGCAGTAATCCTGTAAATAGCACTCTGTCAACATATTCAATACCTGGGAGTAAATAGAATTCGGATAGGAATTAATAGCGCTCAATAAACTCTTGAAAACTAATCTTTTAAGAGTTACTTCGCTGGAGTTTCATAGCCAGAAATCTATGATTTTTGATTCTCAAAAGTGTTTGCGTAGCGTGTACTTAACAAATACTCTAGCCATTGTTTTGCGAACTTCTACTTAGTCTGGTGATTCAACAAACAGAACTACAGGACTGTTGTCAAATACCAATGGTTTTAATATTAACTTTTTCGGCAAAGAACACAAAAATTTGTCGAGTTTTTAAAGCTGTAAAGAACTTCCAAAAAATAATTTATCCAATGATAGGAGTGCGTTAGTAAAGCGTGTCCGCAAGGAT
The DNA here is from genome assembly GCF_963920925.1 of Calothrix sp. CCY 0018. Lineage (NCBI taxonomy): Bacteria > Bacillati > Cyanobacteriota > Cyanophyceae > Nostocales > Calotrichaceae > Calothrix > Calothrix sp. CCY 0018. Next base: position 71,105 of record NZ_CAWUDI010000011.1, read on the forward strand.
AAGCATCTTGCTGGCTCTATGTCTTAAGAGAGCTTTTCGATTCGTACTACATACACAATCCAAGTTGGATATTTTCCAAGTTAGAAGTCCCTAAGAGATAAGGTTGCAAACATTTAGAGCATTGTAGACAAAACTTTCTCCAATGCTACCTTGAAAAACTAGTAGAAAGCCTCTAGAAAACACTTTTGATAGACCACCAAATCCATAAAAAGCGTTAGCTTATCACATGAGGATTTCTCGGAAACCTTAGTAAAAACCGTTACTTACTTTATCCTTTGAGTTTATTATTTAATGATTAAGTTAACCCCTTACACAGCAAGAGTATCGACTTAAACATACTTACAAAAAAATTAATGTAGCAAAAGAATGATAACACATTTAAACAAAATTTTATCCCCCAAAGTGTTAACTTAAACAAAATTTATCCACTGAAGTGTTAACACTTTAAACCCATGATTTAACATCCGTAAGTTTTTTTAGTAGTATTCAAAAGATTACAAATATAATTAGCTCCTAATTTTTCTTAAACTTCAAGAGGGGTCTCACCCCTCACCCTAGGATTACTACCTTTGTGACTTTTAGACTAAAAACGACTTACAAATATCATTTTGGGAGAAGGCAAAATCTCCGAAACGCTCTGCTAACGTGCATTTGGGTTAGTATAATAAAAAATATTATTTCTCTGTTCGTAGTATAAAAACAGTTCTGTTTGCGTAAAACATTCAAAAAATAAAAGTTGCTTTTTTTACTTTACAGAAAGTTTATAATTTCTTTAGTTTTCCATAACTGAATAGTCAGTTCAGTATAGACTCATAAATAGAAAGTCAATTAAAAAAGTGTAAGTATTAAATAGATAATTTTCTTAAGAAAATATAATTTTTTATATTTCCAGAAATACAAATGAATCAGTATTTTAATTTAACCTGTAAGCAACAACGATCCAGTATTGTTTTCGGTGCGTTATGACCAAAGTCTAACGCACCCTACATACAAAAACTGACCTTTAACCTTTGCCCTGTATCAATTTTCTTCCAAAACCTCTTGCAACAAAGGTGCAAGTTCTTGATTTAATCGACCATTACGCACAAATTCAGCATAAGTATCGGCTTCTACTGCTAATAGTTCGTTTCGTAATTGTTCGCTGGCAAATGTTCTTAAGCTGGGATGCTCAATCTGTAATTTAGCAATCTTTCCTGATATATTACTCAATTCTCCTTTTATTAATGCTTCTTGGTAGCGACAAAATTCCATATCAAGTCCGGGACGTTCGTCGTCTACTTCATCTAAATATTTCAAAACTCTTTGTAGGGCATTTTCACGGGCTACTAACTGCATATATTCTTGACGTAAAGGTTGATCGCCGAGAAGATTCAGCTTTTTTAGTAAAGGTTTCGTAGTTAATCCCTGTACTAATAAAGTGAATAAAACTACGCCGAATACTGTAGAAATGATGTCTTCTCTTTCTTTACCTAATATAGTTGGTACGCTTAATGCTAGAGCAATAGAAACCGAACCCCGCAAACCTCCCCACCAAAGTATTGTTTGTTCCGCTAAACTAATATTGGAATTAACTATGCGATTGCTGAAGAAACCTAAAGCGTAGACGGAGATTAATCTCGATCCAATCATTCCCGCAATGGTTACGCCAATAATTAATAAGTTATCTGCAAGGTTGGAAAATCTTATTTGATCGCCAATTAATAAGAAAACTATTGAATTAACAAAGAAAGCGACAAATTCCCAAAATTCGCTGACAATTACCCTTGTACGCGGGTTCATGCCGATTCGGGAACCAAAGTTACCTAAAATTAAGCCGGTGGTAACAACTCCAATTACACCGGAGCCGCCGAATTCTTCAGCAATTATATATGTACCATAGGCTGATACTAATGTTAATGATTGTTCTACCAACGGTAAATCAAATCTTTGAGTTAGGTAGGAGATACCAAAACCAATTAATCCACCAACCGCAAGCCCGATACCGATAACGCTAATTAATTCTAAGACAACTTCTGATACTCCTAGTTTCGCCGTTCCCAAAGGCAACGCAACCAAGAAACCAAAAGCAACAACTGCCATCCCATCGTTGAACAAACTTTCCCCTTCCATTAAAGTAGTAAGGCGTTTGTCAACTCCCAATTCGCGAAACAAAGCAGTTACCGAAACCGGATCTGTAGCAGAAAGACTTGCACCTATAAGTAAAGCTGTAGTTAAAGGTAAGCCAGCAATTTGATTTAAACCCAGCGCTACACCAACAATGGAAATTACAACTCCGACTACAGCGTAAAGAGTTATAGGAAAGAAATCTCGCTTTAAATTCGACCACTTTAAATTCCATGCTGCCTCAAATAATAAAGGAGGCAGGAAAATCGCTAGGATTAATGCGGGAGAAAGATTTACCAGCCGTACATCAATAAACGCCAAACCCAAACCGGCGATTACCAACAATAAAGTGTAAGGGATTTGGCGAAACCAGCTAAAAATTTGCGGTAACGTCGCTACGCTTAGAGATACGGACAGTACTAAGAGAAATTGCTTGAGATTTTGTTCGATACCGGCAGATTCACCCACCGCAGCTTCAATTGCCATAGCCTAATTTGTAGATTTGTTTTTATTTGTCGCACCCCGATATTCATATTTGGCTTTCCTGCTGGTTTTATTACGAGCATCTGCCAAACATTTGAGGTTGCAACAATCCATTTTAGGCGGTTGTTAGACAAAATATCTGTACAAAAAAATTAAACATTTGTTGCTTTTCGTGGCTGGCAACAAAGTTGATCAATATTTATCGCCTTATTGGGCTATACAATCTGGCTTTTTTTCATTCTGTGCGTTAAATGCAAAGCACGTTGGGGGCGATCAAACAACGAGTGTATGGCGATCGCTAATGAATGGTTTTTTCTTCTTCTTCTCTCTCCACCTTCCTGCTATCAACTAGATATTACTAATTAATATTAGTTTTTATAACTGTTTTCTTTAGCATTCTTTTGAAATCTTCGATTCGTTTTTGACCGTTTGATTTTTAAAGTTCAACATCGTCGAATGATATTGCTGAACTGACGACCAAGGGTTTTTGTAAAGTCGAAATTTTTGTTGCAAAACTAACCAGAAAAATGGTAAATCATCAAGCAAATATCTTTTCCAGAGACGCTTAGGTTCAGATAAAAGCCTATAGCACCATTCTAAACCAATTTCGCTCATCCATTTGGGCGCACGTTTGATATCACCAGCTTCAAAATTAATTGTTGCGCCAATCGCTAAGAATACTTTAACGTTTTTTAATTGATTTTTAAATTGATCGAGCCATAATTCTTGTTTTGGGGCACCAACACCAATACCTAGTACGGTTGCTCCTGAATGGTTAATTAAGTCAATGATTTTTTGGCACTCTTGCTGATTATTTTCAAATCCAAAAGGAGGTGAGTAGGTCGCTACGATCATATCTCTACCAACCTTTGAATTAATTTTTTGTTGGGCTATTTTCGCCGTTTTTCCTATACCTCCTAATAAGAAAATTTTCATTTTACTATCATTCTTGTAATAATTATAAAAAGCTGGAAATAAGTCAGATCCAGATATTTTTTCTTGAAGTGGAGTACCTAAAAACTTTGATGCGTACATTAGTATTTTGCTATCACAAACTACATAATCGGCTTTTTTATAGGTTTGATAAAAGTTATAGTTTTTTTGTAACTTCATCAAATGGTCTAAGTTTGGAGTAAATACAACACCACCAAATCGAAGCTTTTCTAAAAGCTCCGACATAGTAATATTTTGAATATTCAGATTGAGTAAATTAATTTGCTTCATGTTTTTATCTATGAGTAAAGAATATAATTGTTTGTCTGACCTCGCTGATATTATTTTGAGAAACACACTTGCAAAGAGATAATAATAAGGCAAAACTAATCTTGTTCAAATCAATTTTGAACTTTGTTGGTAATATATTATCTAACCTTTGAGTTTGGAACGTGATACATTCTGTGAATGCATTGGGAGAATGAATACTCCAAACATCCTTTTTAAATTAAGGAAAAGCCTGTGAATTCACTATATACCAAAAAGTAGCTTATTCTTCGGAATCATTTAATTTAGCTACTAGACAACACTGTTTATATTATGCAGGTAACTTAAAAAAACTTCTAACCTATATTTATTTAATTTGTCATATAGATATATCAAAAAATGCAGTGTTAATATTTACCACTTTACACCAATTATTCTTTGTAAGATAATAGTATTTATAGCTTTGTTTTGCGTATTTTTCGATTGAAAATAATCTTTATTGAATAGAGTCCGTGCCACCGAAAAAAGAAAGTATTTGATTAGACAAATCTGCTTAAACATTAGTAAGCCTTTGGTAGATAAAATGATTCAGCCCTGTCAAAAATTCGTGGTAGTCGTATACTAAACCTTTAACAAAAAGAAAGGTAAACAAATCATAGCTATTTAGAATTCATCCAGCTTTCGCGAACCTAAAGAGGAAAAAATTCAATAGTTCTGTTCGATAAGCAATATGTCTATAAAATTGCTTACTTACTATTAGGAAACACTCAAGAGGGATAGAGGAGGTAATTACAATTTTCTTGAGGAACATACTTAGCAAAAGAAGTTATTATCCTAATTGCAAGCATATAAATCCGCTAAAAACGGAATTTATTTACCTTAATTAACGTTTAATTCAAGTTAATTTGAAATTTAACTGATTTAGCCAATTAACTAAAGTCTATTTATATCTTTGCATTTTGGCACAATAAAAAATCTACTGTAAGCGTTTCTGCGATAATACACTATCTTGGCAAAAAATAGCGCAATTACAGTAAAAACACTCAGGTGTTAATTGGGTATAAATATCAGTATATGAAATTATCTTAATATGTCAAGTAAGTATTAAAATACAAGTATATTTACTTTATACCTTAAATCCAAACGTCTACTTCCTAAGATAGAAGCTATATTGCACATATCATAGTATTCTGCTCGAGATAGAATTTAAAAATCAAAAAGATACGCTTAATCAAGGCTAAGAGCGATCTTAAAAAGTTCAACACAAAAATGGCTAAAGCCTTTTGATGCAGATAAAGCATTATACAGATTACAAGCATAAATATCCGCAATCGAGCCATAAAAAGAATTAATTTACACTAAGATGCCGAAGTATGGTGTTTTTAGTGAGGTATTATGATTTACAGACAAAATAATTTTAATAATGAATTCTTAATTTTACAGATTCTACCTTTAGGATGAATGAAGGGCAGAGCCGAATTCAAGTCTATCACAATTGACATCTTGCACCAATGTTAGAAACTCGGTTTCTTTATGCGTGCCCTCGAATGGTGCAAGATTTGAGTTATAGCAAAAAACTCGTTACTGAAGTCATGACGTGCCTTTTCTCACAAAGCCTTATCTGTTGTTACGAGTGCGTAAATCTTAACTGAAATCAAATCTGCTGTACAAGCGAATGCAAACTTTGCTTATAAGGTTTAGCATCCGTTTCCACACCATTGACAACTAAACCTAATACTTGAGCCTGATGTTCCATTAACTGCTGTAAACTATCGCTAACCGAGTTGCTAAAACTCATACCGGGCTTGACAACAAATAATACGTTGGGAACTTGAGCCGTCATTAATGCTGTAGCAGTTGTAGCGCTCACCGGAGCAGTGTCAATTAAAACATAGTCGTATTTATTGTGGGTTTCTGCATCTATCAGCGATTGTCGGAATCCTCCCTGAGACACCATTTTCACAATGCCGCTTTGTGGTGTTGCAGGCAATAAATCTAAATTCGCTTCGATAGGAATAACTGTATTTGTAATGTTCAATTCTTGAGCGCAACCCAAATTTTGAGTCAGCTTTGCTCGGATAAAATCTCCATCAATTACCAATACTCGAAAACCTAAATCGACTAATGCTTTTGCTAACCCTAAAGTTACAGTTGTTTTACCTTCACCTGACATGGCGCTGGTAATTAATAGACGACGGTTATCTAAAGATTGCAAGCTAATGGCTGAAGCAAGACGTTGAAACTTTTCTTGTTTATCATCATCTAATTTCCATTTTAGTTTGCCACCTTTGAATCGGGGAATAGAGACAACTATAGGAAATTGCATATCTTTTAAGTCTTGAGGAGTTAATAATGGATTGCGTCTTTCTAAGAATAAAATTAAGGCAATACTGCCAATGATTCCCGCCAAAAAAGCATTTAAAATCATTAACGATTTTTTTGGAGAAATAGGATTGCTATTAACTCTAGGGGAATCTAATATTTCCACATTAGGATAAACATCAAAAACATCGATATTAGTTTGCTGTACCTGAGCAACTAAACCTTTATAAACACCTTCCGCGACATCTACATTGCGTTGAAGTTCTATCAACCTTTTTTGTTGATTAGGAATAGAAGTTAAATTAGTTTTTAGCGTATCTATTTGACTTTGTATTAGTTTAGCGCGTTTTTGTTGACCGGAGGCTTCGGTTTCTGCCAAGACTAATTCTTCTATTAAACCAGCACGTCCTTTTCCTTCTGTGCTTACGGTTGTGTCAAAAGCAGTACCGTCGCCAGTTTTTTCTACTTGACTCTGCATTCGATCTAATAATACTTGTTGCTCTTGTAGAAGTTCCCTGAGTACGGGATGATTATCAGTATACTTAGTACGTTTCTTCGCTATTTCGGCTTTTAGTTCTGATAGTTGATTTCTAATGAATTGATAATCTTTATTTTCACCTAAGCTTAAAGAACGAATTGCTTGGTTGGAGGACATACTTAAAAGATTTGATAAAGTATTAACACGATTCTGATTATATTCGGCTTGAGATAATGCCTCTAATTGTGCTTTTGTTAAAGTGTCAATCGTAGTCACAATCGCTTTTGTTTGTTCTGGAGCATCAACCAATGCACTGCTTCTTTTAAATTGTGCTAAAGCTTGTTGTCTCAAAATTAAATTATTTTGAGCATCTTTTAATTCAACCGCACTGAATTGTCTTTTAGATGAACGGTTTTGTTTGCGAAGTTGATTTAGTCGCTTTTGATAGGAATTGATGAGATTTTTTGCTCGGATTTTTGCTAATTCTGGAGTTGAGCTACTAACGTTAATAGTTAAAATGGGTGAATTTTCATCAACGATAACCTCGAATAGCGATTTGTAAGCAGATAAACTAGCAAAATCAGCTTTCTCTGGATCTATACTGAGTACATTTTCTATCAAGGTATCGCTGGTGAGAATTCTTTGCTGCATTTCTAATTGACTATTTCCAGCAGAAATATTAGGAGCATCATTTCTCAAAGAACCCAAAATACCTAAATTAGCATCTAAATTACCACTGCTTCCAGGAACAGTTAACTGTGTCGTTGCACTCCATACGCGGGGTGTAACTGTTGCGACGTAACCAGTTAAACCTAAAACGAATAGGTTCCAAACCATTACAGGTTTCCAATGTCGGAAGGCGATCGCACTTATTTTATTCATAATATTAATCAGTTATCAGTGAGCAGTGAGCAGTTATCAGTGAGCAGTTATCAATTATTCAAATTTAAAATTGTAAATCCAAAATCTAAAATCGATTTGATAACTCTTCCCATTCGGTAACATTAAGCTGTTGCACTTCAGAAAGAATTGCTCCCAGCCAAATAAAAAAGAACCAAAAATAAATCGCCATCCAACTTAAATTTGTGGCATGAAGAAGTAAATATAAAGCCACTAAGCAAGCAAATGCTCGCTGACAAATTATGTTTCCGAACATAGCAGGTTGCCAAAAGCTACACAAAGTTGAAACTAGCGCCAAAATAAAGATTATAAAACCGAAAATACCGTGTATATAAAGCACTTGAGCATATGAAGAAAACGTTCCCAAGGGCATTTCAAAAGCTCCATTTCCCCAACTTACTGTTTTTTCCATAAATCCCCAACCTACGAATGGTGATTTTTTCCAAGCATCAATGGTTGCGTTTACAACATATTCTCTATCTTTAGAAGAGTCAGCGCGAGCGTTATTAAAAGTTGTTAGAGGTAAAGCGATTAAATCTTTAAGGCTCAAACTTAATACAGCAGCAAATAAAGTTAGCAAAGATATTACCCATAAATAAGCTTGTCGAGCTAACCCGCTACGAAAACAATATATAATACTACATACTAACGGAAAACATACCCAAGCAAGACGACTTTGAGATACTAATAGTGCAGCTAAGCAACCAATTAAAGACACTTTACGCAGGCTGCGGTTAGATTCTTCTAAACATATAAAAAAGCATAAAAGGGCACAAACTCCTAAAATTGGAGGATCTGCCGTGTATAAATCTGTTCTAGGTAAAGGAATACCAAAAAAAGGCTGGATGACTGCAAATTTAATCATCAAACTTAATTTGTCTCCCGGTATTAAACGAGCTAGTGGAGGTAAAAAAGATTTTTGAGGCCCTATTGCAAAAAGTATCAGAAATTGAATCGTAAGAATAACTAAATAACTTGCACTCATCCAGCTAACGGCTCGCGTAATTACCTTTACCCTGATGCGATGCCAAAATGGTAATGTTAGACAAGCAAAGATCAAAAAGTAACCTTTAAATAAAGTAAACAATGTCGCTGCTGTTTTTAATATTTGAAAACCTATTGATTCCAATCCTATAATGTTAGTCCAAAGCGCAACTAAAATCATTCCCAGCCAAGCCCAATTACAAATTGGCAGCGAACCTTTGATGATTTTGTCAAACTTGAATCTAACTACTAGCAAAAAAGCAGCAACTGTTGGGTACAAAATAGTTTGTATTCCTAATATCCACCATAAAGGTGTCAAGATAATTGTCCAGTAAATCACTTTTTCGGCAAGTGACAGATTACCTAGCTTGAAGCCGTACTTTGTAAATGTTTGCGTACTAAAGGTTGTGTCTGACATTCCAAATTTTACGATTTAACTAAACAATTTCGATAAAGTTTGATTGTCATATCGGCAACTTTACTCCAATTGAATTGCTCGGCTAACTGAAGATTATGTTTGCCCATATTTATCAGTTTCGACTGATTGTTTATTACATATTCCATAGCTTGCAATAAACCATCTTGGCAGTCTGAATTATATAGAAAAGCTCCATCATGATCTAATACTTCACCCAAACAGCAGTTACGGGGAGCAATACATGGTTTACTAAATGACATAGCTAAGAATACTGCACCTGATGTCAGAATTTCTTGGTAAGGAAATACAACCACATCACAAGCATTCATGTATGTTTGAATTTCTTCATCGGGGACAAATCCAGATTTTAGTTGGATATTCTCATGTTCTGATATTTTCTGCTTTATGAGTTGTTCAAATTCTTTATTAGCTGGTTTGCCAGCAACTAATAATTCTACTTTTTCCTGTTTTAATCGTTTAAAAGCTTCAATTAATTCTAATACTCCCTTATTGCTCCTAATCGAACCAAGCAATAGCATTACAATCTTTTGATTTGGGATATTTAATTTTTTTCGTGCCTCTACTCTACCAATATTATTATCATAGTAGCCAATATAATTGCCGTGAGGTACTACAAATATTTTATTCCGATCTTTTATATCTAATGTTTTGATAATTTCGGCTTTAGCTGTATGAGAATGAGCAATTATTCCATGACTAATTTTAGCTATAAACCTGGTACATATTTGATCGAATTTCAAGTACAAGCTATCATGATTTTTGAGGTTGTGGGCAGTCCAAACTATTTTGACACCCATGAGTCGGAGAATATAGAGTTCGGTAATTAATATGGTTAATCTAATAAGGGATTTTAGCCAATTGCTTCTCACAAATAAAGGATGCAGCCAATGTAAATGTAAGATATGTGGCTTTCCTTCTTTGATTACAGTTGGGATAAGGTAATTGCTAGGATTACCTTTCTCTATTTGCATACCCAAGTCAACTAAATGTTCAATTAATTGTTCTTGGTAAGGATTTATTGTATCGAATACTGGTAGAAAGATTGCCTTTAAATTATTCGTGCGGCTAACTTGTTCAACTATGCGATCAAGTTCAAATTGGGATTTGTCCGAATTAGCTTCTGTGGGTGTTTGTAATTTGTTCATATTTTTAATTAATTAGATAGAAAATTAACACGATTGTATGAATTTTGAATGGTTTCTTTTTCCTGTTACCGTCGGGAGACGTTATATATAACGTCTCTACAACCCGTCGGAACAAATGAAACCTACTATTTAAAGTTGGCTAGTGCTAACTGCTTAACTTTGGGAATAATTTCTTGTATGCGCTGACGGTTATATTCTCTGTGCTGTATGAGAGGAATAAAGAAATTACTGAGATATCCGGGTTGGCAAGCCTGCTCTGGATCGATCAGCATTCCATCTAGTTCAATATGCTCAAATAACCCTTGAAATTTACCTTGATAAGTTATACAGCCTACAGGAGTACCTTGACTCAAACAGGCAATGCAAAGATGCATTCTCCCAGTCAAAACTATATCCAAATGTTTACATACAGACTTAATTTCTGCTGCACTAAAAGGTGTTGGTACTTTCACGCAATCAGATCGAATTCCCTTCGGAAGGGCGTTTAGTATAGCTTCGGATAACCTAATGTCACTCGACTGCTTGTCAGTGTTACGGAAATCATGAGGAATCAATACAAAACTACATTTTTGATATTTTGAGTGAATTTCAACCAAAGTATCTACATAAATTTTGATTATTTCATGAACTGATTCTTTATCTATATTAGAGAATGACTGTGAATTTGCATTAATACCAATCAATATTCGCTGATTCTGCTGCTGAAGTTTAATCCATTGTAAAATCTCAGACAACGCTCCTGGATTTTCCGCTGGGGGTAAAAGAAATGCCAAATCTGCGACAAGAGTGACGGAACGTTGTAGGTAATTAATTAAGCGTTTATGTGAAACAGGATCTCGTGAATATAGTTTTATCTCCGAAGATAAATTGCGGAAAGCTTGAATAACTTTGGGTGCTGGTTGTTCGTTAAAACTAAAGCCAAGAATGGCAGCTTCTGCTCCTGTTTGCTTGGCTAATGAAACGTATTTCAATCTTGTAAGAGAAGATTTTTCGCTGTAGAAACCATCCATTACATCTGCTCCCAAACAATAAAATTTATCATAACGGCTAGCTACAGTCACGAGATGAAAATTCTCTTTCCAAGAATCACTTAATGAATGACAAACAGTATTAATTCCTGTAACTGCGGGCTTAAAATTCTCCCAGTTACTGGCTAAACTATAGGAAATAAAGCCTATTTGTTTTGCACCTTCACCTTTAAAATATTCTATTACAGCGGTGATCATTGCTTCATCGCCAAGGCTGCCAAATCTTGCTGGAGGAAGTAAAAGAACTGAATCGTTCTGTTTTTGATTCCATTGAAAAACTCGTTTTAATCGCAATAAATTAGCGTACAACGCGAGCATCGAAAACTTTAGAAACTGTTTAATCTTCATTTTTACCTTCTCTACATTGAGATTGTTTACAAAAACTGAAATAACTACTTCTTTTCCGCTCTAAAATTGTCTATCTCTCTTTACTTCTTTCCTCTGCGTACTCTGCGCCTCTGCGATTTTTTTTAATTAGTAATCTTCTGCCGGGAAGAAAGTAATACCGTCTTTTTTCCCCGTTCCCTGTTCCTTTATCTTTTGATATTTCTAAGCTTTACAGGCATAGCTAGGTGAAAAGTCTTAAATATTTTGCGTGTTAGTTTGGGTGCCAGAAGTATAATCATCACCGTATAAGTTACTATTCCTAAAATCGTAGAAATGACTAATAATGCAGGAGGTATTAAGTAATTACCGAATAAATATTTGAATCCCAGCATTGTGGTTGCCATTACGATTGTTCCTATTAGTGGAGCAATATATTGACGAAGATATGTACCGATATTAATAGGAATTAATTTGCGGATGATAAATAGTTCTATTGGTGAAAGCAGATAGCCGCGAATAACGTAGGCTGCTGCCACTGCTAGAATTCCCCAGCGCACAACTAAGGCAAAAGCAATTACATTCGCCGTAGCGTGCAAGCAGTTGAGCTTCAGCTTCCACAAAGGCTTTCCCATCGCCATAATTATGCTGCCATTGAAGTATTGTAGAGAATGAAGAATGCCAATAAAAGCCAAAACTTGCATAACTGGAACGCTAGGCATCCATTTTTCTCCGAATAAGCTCTTGACTATTTCGGGTGCCAATACTGCCATACCTGTAAATACAGGAAAGGAAATTAAGCTTGTTAATTGTGTGGTGGTGTAAAATCCACGTTTTAATAATTCTGGTTCTTTTTGTAGTTTAGAAAATACAGGCATTGCCACTTGATTGGTAACGCTCGTTAATAACTGCGTCATAATCAGTAACCAGCGGTAAGCAACCGTATAATAACCTAAAGCAACAGAACCCAGATAATAACCAATTAACAAATCGTCAGAGCGACGGTTAAAAAAGTCTAGTATTTGAATCCCAACTACATTAATTCCAAAAGAAAACAATTCCTTAAAATGCTTTCTACAAATTTGAAATCCTGGTTTCCAATCAGTACTCCACCACAGAACTAAAACCCCTACAAAACCATTAGTTAACTGTTGCCCAACAAGACTCCAAACACCAAATCCTAAAAATGCCATGACTACACCAACCGTACCACCTGTAAAGGTTGCCAAAAGTGTCCGAGTAGTTAAAGTCTTGAAAGCTAATTGCCGATATAAAAGGGCGCTTTGTACGCTATTAAGAGCAGCAAATACAAAATTAAATGACAAGCAACGGATAATCGGTGTAAGTGCAGGTTGTTTGAATAAATTAGCTATAAATCCAGCCCCAGCAAGACTAATTCCTAATAGCAGTACCGCAATAGTTATGTTAGTCCAAAAAGCAGTATCTAAATGTTCGCGCTCTATTTCTTGACGTTGGATTATCGCTTTACTAAATCCTTGATCGAGGAATACCTGCATCAAAGCAAAGAATATGTTGGCTAAAGCTACTAAACCAAAAATTTCGGGTTCAAGTAAACGTGCAAGAATAAGAAAAACAGCAAAGGAAATAACTTGGCTGCCCCATTTTTCCATTGCAGTCCAAACCACGCCTTTGATTGCTTTTTCTTTGAGATTGTTCATTAATTACCTTTTCGTCAAGATAGGGAATAGGGAATAGGGAATAGGGAACGGGGAATAGAAAAAGAAGCCTGTATTAGTTTATTGACAACCGTTTAAACTTGGTGAATTTTTTCATACTCTTGATATTTCTTACCTGTTATACCTACAAGCATTCCCGCACTGTGGTAAATATATCTCAAGGTTTGAAAGACTTCATGTTTACCCCAAATTAAAGATAGTGGAATAAATAAAGTTCCTTTGATGATTCGTCTAATTCCTTTGAAAATGCACGTAGCTCGCACTAAAACTGAAGGATTTAATTCGACTTCGCAGAAACTTTCAGTAATTCCCAATCGATAATTCCGCTTCAGCAGCCATACTAAATTAGCACGACTCGCCGGTATCCACTCTGAAACCAAAGCATCGTTTGCCCATACCATTTTATAACCTGCAAAAAAGACACGTCGGAAAAAGTGCCAATCCGAACCACCAGTTAATGCTAAACGCTCATCAAAACATGGCTGCAATTTTTGCAAAACTTCTCTACAAATCAACACATTATTAGTAGCCGCTCCTTCGATAATATGACCTGTAGAATAACGTAAGCGCTCAAAAAATTCTCCTTTTATAATCCAATTGGGAACAGATTGATGAAAATAAGGTAATACTGGGCCCGCAACTACATCTGCACTATATAAACTTTGAACGTGCAAAAGTTGATCTAACCACGATGTTTGAGGAACTTCGTCATCATCAATAAAAGCGATAAAATCAAAACTTTCTCCAGCGCAATTAATGGCTTTATTTCTAGCAAAAGGAATTCCCCTACGTGGCTCGACGCAATATTTTAGCGTCCATTTAATTTGCGAATTCATCCCGCAGCAAAGTTGACGAGCAGAGCAATTTTCGTCGTTATCAACAACAATAATTTCTAGAGAAGGTTGTTCGCAAAGTTTAAATTTGAGTTTATTTAGACCATTAAGCAAACGTTTTAAGCCTTCAGAACGTTGACAAGTTATTATGCATACAGCAACTCGCATTTTTTCTCCTTGATTGGAATGGGTAGGGAAGTGGGAATGGGGAAGAAAAATAAATCTGTACGTTTTCCTTTTTTTTAATTACTCCGCAACATTAATTCTTATTGTTTTGTAGTAGCGCTTAAGCGTCTCCTAATTCGGAAAGATGAGGCGAGTATAGCGCTACTACGAGCCATGATTACCTCTTATTATTTATGTGTTCGAGTACTAGCTCTATTGCTGGTGTTTTACAAATAACTCAACCGAGCGATCGCCCAATAGCGAATTTGGCAACGGGTGATAAACGTACCGATACCAAAGTTAATAAAGAACGAATATCCCGATAGAAAATAGACTTGTCACAAACCAGAGCTTGATCGATAAAATCGCGGGCTGTTTGCATATCGCCACCCTGAAGACATAACCTCGATAGATAGCGATACATATAGGCGTAAACGGTTGGTAACATTGGCTTAATCAACTCTGGCGAACGTTGATAAGCAGTTTCAATGACAATTGCCCCAGAATTCCGCATTTGTACGAAATTGAAAGATAATCCAGATGAACGCACGCGATAGTAGCATAAAACCCGCTTTTCTCGGTAAAAACGCCATTTCTGTGTTCCAGCTATTCGCAACCATAAATCCACATCTTCCCAACTGCGTAAGCTTTCATCAAATCCCCCGACTTCATCTATTAAGCAACGACGAAAAACTGCATTAGAACCATGTCCGACAAAGTTTTTGCAAAGTAAGGCGAGCATTGGGTTTGAATGGACTGGCTTACCGCTCAAACAAATAAATGTAGGTTTTCCATCATCGCGAATCGTCCGCGAAGCGCTGTAAACTACCCCAACATCAGGTTGATTATACAATCGAGCTATATGAGTTGCTATTTTATCTCGATGGTAAATATCATCACCATCGAGTAAAGCAATATATTCACCTTGTGCATGACGAATACCGTAGTTGCGTGCTGATGATAAACCGCCGTTTTCTTTTTTTAATAGCTGAAAACGAGTATCGCGCTGACAGAATTTTTGTACAACAGCCGCAGTATCATCAGTTGAACCATCATCAACTATCAATACTTCAAAATCTGAAAATGTTTGCTTTTCTAAAGAAACTAGAGCCTCTTGAATATACTTGCCGACATTATAAGCCGGAACTATTACACTTACTTTTGGTATCTCAAACATTAAAAATCGCTCCTTCTGACTTGATCTCTACAGCAATTACTTTGGGTTTTCGCTTCAAAATATTTCGCAATCTACCTCTAATACTTTGAGGAAATATCCACATTCCCAAATACAGGCAAATATCCATTGGTTGAGGTTTTCCAAATCGAAAAGCTTCGCGCAACAGAAGTAAAAATGCATGGCGATCGCCATCCTTAGCAGCCCGCGCACTGACTTCTGCCAGGATAAAAGATGAATAAGCTTTTCGGGTAACTAAATTTCGTCTGCTTTGAATCCAGTTAAGTGAAGATTGCCAAGAAAAACTTTTACTCAAACTTTGGCGCGTTCTTTCTAAGTTCCAGATTGCCAGTACTTGAGGTGCAAATTCCAATCCTGCATCTTTAATGGAAATTGCCCGTAAAATCCAATCCCAATCCTGATGTTTCTTAAGATGGTTATCGAAAGATACTTTCTGTAATAACTCCTTTTTGGTAAATATAGTTGAGGTTTGAATTAATCCTTCTCCCATAAATAAAGTATTGCGAACAAATAAATATTCGCACAGAGGCTCTGTTTTTTTGGGAAGCCGACGGGGCCAAATCGCTTCACCTTGTGGTGTTTTCGCAATTAGATAACTACTAACAATCGGAAATTTATGATCGGAAGCCTTTGCTATCTCAAGCTGTAATTCCAACTTTAGCGGCATCCATTCATCATCGTCATCTAAAAAAGCAATCCATTCTGCAACAGCAGATTTAACACCAAAATCGCGAGCAAAACAGGCTCCTTGGTTTGTAGATAATTCAATTACTTGCAGTCGCGAATCATCTATTTCACAAAGCGTTAAACTTGTATCTTTATCTATTCCATCTATGACGACTAAAACTTCTATTTCCTGCAAACTTTGCGTCAATGCACTCATGACAGCACGCTTTACTAATTGCGCTCTGTGAAAAGTGGGAATTACTACACTAACTAAGGGTTTCAAAAAATCCCCTCCTTATTTTGAAATATATTTGGTAAATAATCATGGCAATATGCAAAGTATGTTAAAACACACTCTCATCCCATACCTAGTCGTCTAAAGACGACTTTGTTTGTGCAGCCCAGGAATAAATTCCCAGTCGGTGTTGAAAATGGTGCAAGATGTCAGTTGTATGGCTGTTCCCTGTTGCCCATTCCCTACTCCCCACCCGTTATTTTTCAGTTACCAGATTACTAATTCAAATCAATGCTTTCTACCTTTGGAGTAAGTTCTACTCGTAACAACGACTGATTAAAAATTGCCAAAGCAATCTGTAGCGCAAAAGCCGAATTTCCTAACAAATACCGAGCAGCAAGCCGTTTAGGTTCGCGCACGAGACGATAGAGCCACTCAAAACCTAAATTAGATATAAAATGCGGACAGTCGGGAACTATTCGAGCCATGCGATCGATAATCGCTCCACCAACCATAATAGTGTTCGCCTGTAAGCTATGGCGATGCTTCTGTACCCAATATTCTTGAATTGGCATACCCATACCTACGATCAAAATATTGGGTTTAAACTGATTGATTTGCTCTACGGCAGCTTGATTAACTTGTGGATCTTCTTTATCAAAATATCCATGATGTCCCCCAAAACGAACCTTTGGATACTTTAATTTCAGGTTATCAATCGCAGCTTGTAAATTTTCGGGCTTTCCACCCAAGAAAAATACTGAAAATTCATTCCGTTCGCAACTTTCCAATATTTCGGGCATTAACAAGGTATAGGAAACCCGATAATCTAAAGGTAAATCCAAGCCCATAAAGGCGATCGCCTTCAATATTCCCATGCCATCACAGTTAGTAATATCTGCGCTTTGCAAAAACTGATGATACCAAGGGAATTGTAGTGATAAATTGAAGCCGTGAATATTGTAATGTGCTACGGTTATTTGTTTGCCTTCTATACAAGCCTTCCGAACAGCTTCTACAATCGAAGAGATATTCATACAATCAATTCGCCGCCCTAACAAATACACGCTTAAAGCGGTTACTTTTTCTTTTTCACTAGCAACTTCACCGCTTGTATTTTTCAATCGAACGCCATCATCAATTTGGGACTCTAGTAGCCGAGAATGAAAATTTTTCATTTGTAGTTACCTATAAATAGCTTGAAGCAGCCGATACATAACAATACAATTTAACCTGCAAAAATGCATGGTAAATTTATCGTGTACCTTTAGTAAATGCAAACAAAATTCAGCAATCGATCGCTAATCAAAATGTTGCTTTGGCACCAAATAACGCATTTTCAAACGCTAAATATACCAAGCAATATAGTAAGCTTGATTACTTCACTAATCCGCCGGAAACACAAACGGAATCAATTGTTTTGTTCTCAGAATTAACCTCTGGCATGGAAGTTAACATAGATTTCGATGATATAGTTCGATGCTCAAAAAAAACACCATGCGCTTACGTCTAAGTGCAATGGGAAGTGAAATGCAAAATTCTTTGTTACAAAGCGCTATTTTTTGGCATGAAAATAGACTTACTCTGGTAGAAACAGCAACCTATAATTATTTGTCTCTATAGATACCAATATAATCAAAAATCACCAACTGTCAAGTTATTTATCATACATTTTTTTTGTAGCTGTAATTAAAAGGGTGTTTTGAAGGATTGGTGATATCTTTGGCTATCCGAATAAACTATTAAAAATTAAATATATTAAGTAACAAATATTGCATTATATTTACTACTAATATTAATATTGATACGGAGAAAGATTTTAAAAACCCACTCCCTAAAAATGGAAAGTGGGCACAAATAGCTAGTTCTATCTATGAAGCTTATTTAATTATACGTAGCTTTTTCAAGCATTTATTATTACATATGAAAAGATAAGCTTCCAATGTGTACGAAAAATATTCCTGTTAAATGTGAAACTTCTTAAACTCAGGGGGGAATAGAATAGACATCTCCGGAAAACATTTAGGTAGTTTAATTTTATACGTAAACCTAACCCCCCTGCCCCCCTTCCCGGAGCAGGGAAGTGGGGTTTTAAAGCCTCTCTCCCTGTGGGGGAGAGGTTTGGAGAGGGGTGTTTTTCTTTTTCGGAGATGTCTAATTGTCATTGCGAGTTTTTTACGTAAATTCTATTGTTAATTGTTAATTGTTCATTGACTAACCGCTGCTTATAAGGTTTAGCATCCATTTCCACACCATTGACAACTAAACCTAATACTTGAGCCTGATGTTCCATTAACTGCTGCAAGCTATCGCGAACTGAGTTACTGAAACTCATACCCGGTTTGACGACAAACAATACATTCGGAATTTGAGCAGTCATTAATGCTGTAGCAGTTGTAGCACTTACCGGAGCAGTATCAACTAAAACATAATCGTACTTAGTATGAGATTCGGCATCTGCTAACGATTTTTGAAACCTTCCCTCGGATACCATTTTTACGATTTTGCCGCTTCGTGGTGTTGTAGGTAATAAATCTAAGTTGGGTGCTATGGAGATAACTTCGTTTGTAATGTTTAATTCTTGAGTGAAACCTAAGTTTTGAGTTAATTCTGCTCGGATAAAATCTCCATCAACTACCAACACTCGAAAACCTAAATCTACTAATGCTTTTCCTAGCCCTAAAGTTACAGTTGTTTTACCTTCGCTTTCCATCGCGCTGGTAATTAAAAGATGACGATTATTTAAAGGTTGTAAACTAAGTGCTGAAGCAAGACGTTGAAAATTTACCTGTTTATCATCATCATCAGATGTTAGATCCGCATTTTTAAGTCGGGGGATAGAAACAACCATTGGAAATTTCATATCTTTCAAATCTTGAGGACTTAATAATGGGTTGCGTCTTTCTAAAAGTAATATTAAAGCAATGCTGCCTGTTATTACTGCTAATAAAGCATTTAAAATCATTAAGGATTTTTTGGGAGAAATAGGTTTATTGCTAGCTCTAGGTGAATCTAATATTTCTACATTAGGATAAACATCAAAAACATCAATATTAGTTTGCTGAACTTGAGCAACTAAACCTTTATAAACTCCTTCAGCAACATCAACACTGCGTTGAAGTTCTGATAATCTCTTTTGTTGTTCGGGGATAGAATTTAAGTTATTTTTTAGCTGGCTTATTTGACTTTGTATCAGTTGAGCGCGACGTTGTTGACCGGAAGCTTCAGTTTCTGCCAAAATTAATTGTTCAATTAAGCCAGCACGCCCTTCACCTTCACCGCTTACTGTAGTGTCGATGGGAATACCACCAGCAGTTTGTTTGACTTGGTTTTGTATCCGATTTGATAATACTTGCTCTTGCTGTAAAAGTTCTCGAACGGCGGGATGATTATCGGTATACTTAGCACGCAAACTAGATAATTCGGCTTTGATTTCTGCTAGCTTTCCTCTCATAAATTGATAGTCCCTATTTTCACCCAAGCTTAAAGAACGAATCGCTTGATTTGACGACATACTCAGCATATTTGACAAAGTATTAACGCGATTTTGATTATATTCAGCTTGAGATACTGCTTCTAATTGAGCTTTAGTTAAACTATCAATTGTGGTAACAATAGCCTTAGTTTGTTCTTCTGCATCAACTAATGCGCTAGATTGCTTAAACTGTGCTAAAGTTTGTTGCGCCAACATCAAATTATTGCCAGCTTCTTCTAACTCAACCGCACTAAATTCTCTTTTTGATAAACGATTTTGCTGTCGGAGTTCTTTAAGGCGCTGTTGATATAAAGTTATGAGATTATTCGTTCGTAACTTAGCTAATTCAGGTGACAAACCTTTAGTAGTTACGGTAATGATGCGCGAAGCTTCATCAACAGAAACTTCAAATAGCGACTTATAACCACCTACACTATTAAAATTAGTTTTTTGTGGATCTATGTTAAGTACCTTTTCCATCAAACTATCGCTGGTTAAAATGCTTTTTTGCATTTGTAATTGACTGTCGCTAATTGCAGAAATACCACTGGAATCTTTTCTAAAAGAACCCAAAATACCCAAACTAGCATCCAAATTGCCATTTGTTGCAGGAATCGTCAATTGTGCTGTAGCATTCCACACTTGTGGTGTCACTGTGGCGATATAAGCAGTTAAACTTACAATCAAAAGATTCCAGAGTATTACCGGCTTCCAATGTCTAATCGCGATCGCAGTTATTTTATTCATAATATTAATCAGTTATCAGTTATCAGTGAACAGTTATGAATTGTTCAAATTTAAAATCCAAAATCCAAAACAAACCAAACGCATCCGTTGTTAAAAACATCCGTTGTTAAAATCTAAAATCGATTTGATAATTCTTCCCATTCGGTAACATCTAATCCTTGCTGTTGTAGTTGAGAAAGAATCGCTCCCAACCAGATAAAAAAGAACCAGAAATAAATCACCATCCAGGTTAAATTTGTGGCGTGAATTAGTAAATATAAAGCGATTAAACAACCGAATGCCCGCTGACAAAGCTGGTTTCCTTTAATAGCAGGTTGCCAAAAGCTGCACAGTGTTGAAATAAGAGCGGTGACAAAGAAAATAAATCCAAAAATACCGTGTACATAAAGCACTTGAGCATAGGAAGAAAAGGTTCCTAAAGGCAATACAAAAGCTCCGTTTCCCCAGCTTGCTGTTTTCTCCATAATTCCCCATCCCAGCCACGGCGATTCTTTCCACGCATCAATAGTTGCACTCACAATATATTCTCGATCTTTTGATGAATCCGCACGAGCGCTGTTAAAAGTGGCTAAAGGTGAAGCAATTAAATCTTTTATAGTCAAACTCAATACAGCAGCGAATAAAGAAATAATAGATATTACCCATAAATAAGCTTGTCGAGCTAACCCGCTGCGGAAACAATATATAATTAGCCAAACTAAGGGAAAACATACCCAAGCAAGACGACTTTGAGAAATTATTAAACTAATAAAACTACCAGCTAAAGCCAATTTTCGCCAGTTTTTATTAGTTTCGCTTAAGCACATGAAGAAACATAAAAGACCGCAAACTCCTAAAATCGGAGGATCGGCTGTATAAAGGTCTGTTCTTGGTAAAGGAATGCCGAAAAAAGGTTGAATTTCGGCAAATTTAACCATCAAGCTGGTTTTTTCACCTGGAATTAAACGAGCTAAAGGTGGTAAAAAATGTTCTTGCGGCCCTAAACCAAAAAGTATTAAAAGTTGAATTGTTAAAAGTATTGAATAGCTAGTTGCCATCAACGATACAGCCCTTGTAATGGTTTGTACCCTGATGCGATGCCAAAAGGGTAAAGTCATGCAGGCAAATATCATCAAATAGCCTTTAAATAAAGTAAACAAAGTCGCTGCTGTTTTTAAAGCCTCAAAGCCGATTGTTTCTAACCCGAAAATATTCGTCCAAAGTGCGGCAAAAACCATTCCCAACCATGCCCAATTGCAAATCGGTAAAGATTTTTTAATCAGCTTATCTAGACGTAAGCCAGCTATTAGCAAAAACGCGCTCACAACCGGGTAGATAATAGTTTGCAATCCCAACAGCCACCAAACAGGTGTCAAAACAATTGTCCAGTAAATTATCCGTTCAGCAAATGATTTAGCTTCGGATTTTGAATTAGATTGATTGCGGGTTTTAACTGGAGGGTTGAATGCGAACATCTTTAGAAGAGAGAGGGGAAGAGGGGGAAGAGGGGGGAGAGGGGGAAGAGTGGGGAGACAAGGGGATAAAAAACCATCACTCCTTACCTACTTGCTACTCTCTACTTACTACTCCTAACTGTTAACTGCTCACTGCTCACTGGTAACTGCAATACCTTTAGATATTTTTCGGCACAGGTTTCTAATTGAAATTGATTTAGCCATTGGGCATCTACTTGTTTGGTGTTGCCTGCGAGTACGCTTAAAATAGCTTCTGCCATAGCTTTGACATCGCCGACTGGGGTTAATTCACCATATTTACCGTTTGCTAAAATCTCGGCAGGGCCGCTTTCGCAATTTGTTGATACTATTGGAGTTCCAACTGCTAAGGCTTCTGCAATCACGTTACCAAAACCTTCCCAAGCAGAGGATAATACGAAAACTGCACTATGAGCCATGTAAGCATAAGGATTATCGACAAAACCCAACATTGCAACATCTGCTTGTAACCCTAATTCGTTAACTAAATTAGTTAAATTATCTTTTTCTGGCCCTTCCCCTAAGATTACTAACCGACATCGACGTAATTGTCGGACTTGGAGAAATGCACGTAATAAAGTCGGGTAGTCTTTTTGCAAATGCAATCTTCCTACAGCTAGGATAACTGGCGGTTCTCCTGGTTGAAACCACGGATGATTTATTTTTTCTCGTGCTTTAACAAACAGTTCGGGACTAATCACTGGATTGTAAATTAGATCGATGCGTTTCTTGGGTAACTTAGTCACCTTGGCTAAATCTTCTGCGACTCCTTGGGAAACGCTGACGATTCCATCAGCCCACGGGTACAAAAGTCTTGCTGCAAGTGGTGTCAAACGTACTGAAAGTTGCGAAATGCGTTTGGCTTCTAAAGAAAGATGATTGTGTTCGGATACTACTATTCTGGTTGGTACCTTAGCAATGCGTTTTGCTAGGAGAGCTATTTCGCAAGGATAATGTAAAGCTGCTAACATACTCTCCGGATTTTCCTCTCGCAAGTATTTAATTAATTTAGGCAGAGTACTAATCTTGGATTCTGCTTTTAAGTCTATCAGTCTAATTTCAGACGGCAATTGTTCTAATAAAGAACCGCAGGCTTTTGCAAGTACCATATCAACCTTCAGCCCTTGCCGTACAAAACCGCGAGCTAAATTCAACACTACTCGTTCCGCACCACCGCTATAAAGACAGCGCAGAAAGATGGCAATATCGGGGGGTGTCTTAGACATGGAAAAGATTCCCCGCTTTATATTGCAACCCAGATTTATGGGATATGCTTTTCATTAAGTTGAGAATCGCACCATAATTGCGTTGAGCATCAAAACGCTTTTCGGCTATCCGACGACTCGCGGCAGCCATGCATCGTATTTTTTCTGGATTATTTTTGAGCATTCGCAGTGCGATCGCCAAAGCTGTAGCATCTGATGGTGGCACAATTAAGCCATTAACTCCATGTTCAACTTGCTCGCACAAAGCACCAATATCAGTAGTAATGACTGGTAAACCTGCTGCCATCGCTTCGGAAATCGCACTGGGTAAGCAATCTGCTTGTGTTGGGAAGACAAAAATATCTGCTTGAGCGTAAAGTTGTTTTAAACGCTGGCTATTAGGAGTTAAATCGCAATATACCCGGATGTTCTCGATTCCGGTTAATTCCCGTTTTAAGTTGGTATCCTTGGTAACGATATCTAGCCTAAAATCGCGATCTAAACCGTTAAGAAAAGCTTCCAGTAGAGTATAACCACCTTTACGAGCAAAATCTCCTCCTACAAACAGCAACCGTAAAGGATTTTCGGGAGTAGATTCTATAGATTCTAAACTGGGATTGTGCTTAAAATTCCACTGTTCTAAATCGACACCTGGTGGAATTACCAAGACTTTCTCGGCAGGTATCCCATAATCATGAACCAGCGAATCTTTAGCCCATTCGCACCAAGTTATAATTGCTGCGGCAGCATTATATGTACTTCTATTCCACTCATATTTACCACGTTCCGCTAAATAATTACCGCCGACTTTATGGTTGTAGCCAGTAGCAATACTATCGAGATTAAAAGGTGTAGCGTCGGTAGAAATTATTGTTGGTATGCGATGCATAAAAGGAATAGAAAACAGCGCCAGCGTTTGGGTATGCAAAAACAATGCATCTGGTTTTTGCAATTTAATCGCCGTCTTTATCGCCTTACGGGTACGCAAACTAACTTGCAGCGACCAATTATTCCGAATAACCGGCAATTTCTCCCAAATATCATTTGTGCTTGCTCCCACAGGCATCCAATTCGGTTTAATATTAGTATCCTTATCTACCCAATATTTTAAATTCTGATAGTGAGTAATATGTCCCAGCGCCTGCTCTACAATAAAACCAAAATTAAACATTTATTTTTAGTAGTTAGTAGTTAGTAGTTAGTAGTTAGGAGTTAAAGGTTAAAATTCTCCTTGTCCCCTTGTCCCCCCATCCCCCATCCCCCCATCTCCCCATCTCCCCATCACCCCATCACCGGGTTCTCTTTCACAAAAAACCTTTTAAGTTTAATTTTCAAACCTTTATATTGTTGGGGTGAGAGAAGAAACACCATCAAAATTTTGAATAATACTTTAGAGATGGTTTGCCATTGAATAATTACTGATAAATCATTCCGAATGACATTCCAAAAAAATCGCATAGCTGTAATAGCGCTTTTGTGTCCCGAAGGAGATTCTAATGATTTAAAAGTCAGATAATTATAAAGGGTTGCAAGAGATTTTCTTTTTAAATATTGCAGCGATGTAGGAGCGCTGATAAAAGCTTGTTCAATAAATTGTAAACAAACTTTTTCCATTGCCAAAACATTACTAGAAGAAGATTTAGAAGAAGTACGGTATAAAATCTGAGGACGTGATACCGTAACAAAATCATGGCGAGCCGCTAAACGCAACCACATATCCCAATCTTCAGCGTGCTTTAATGACTGGTTAAAATAACCAACCTCAGTTAATGCTTCCTTACGAATTAAAGGATTGGAGCCATTTTCTAAAACGTTTTGGATCAACATTTTTTCGTAAGCATTACCATTAATAGTTATATGATTGCCATGACGAAAAAATTCGCCATATTCATCAATATAATCAACCCAACTATAAGCAACTGAGGCTTGAGGATTTGCCTGTAAAGCTTTTAATTGCGACTCAAGTTTATCTGGAGTCCAAATATCATCAGCATCCAGAAAGGAAATAAATTCACCGTCAGCTCGTTCAATTCCACGATTGCGACTAATTGATTTACCAGCATTTTTATAAGAAAATACCTTTAAACGAGTATCTTTAATATTAGAAATTACATTTAAAGTTAAATCCAGAGAGCCGTCATTGATTACAATTATTTCTAGATTTTTATAAGTTTGATTTACAACAGAATAAATTGTTTCACCAATTGTTTTTTCTCCATTGTATACAGGGATAATTACAGATATAAGTGGTGTGTGATTTATCATTTTAAAGAGAATAGGGAACAGGGAATCTTATAACCCACGGAGGTGGGTTTTGCTTGTGTAGCAGCGGTTTCAACCGCCAGGTTCAACCGCCGGATTAAAATATCAAATTCAACCACCGATCGCACTACTAACCAATTGATTGAATTTTTTTTTGTACTGCATAAATATCTGAGGCTGAAAAACACGTATGGCAATTAAGTAAATTGAAATAAACGCAAATGGTCGAATAAATAGGGGTAAATTAACTGAAAGTACTAAGCCTGGAATAATTAATAAAATCGGAATAAAGCAGGGAGTAATAAATTTAGAAAATGACCAGTGTAAGTTTCGACAAGCTGCCCACCACCAGTAAAGAGTCCAGCCAATTCCTAATACTATTGCAACCGCTAAACTTACTCCTACAATTCCACCTAAATTCGCTCCAAGTATAAAACTACCAACTGCAATCGGAGCAATCTGTAAGTTTACTTTAGCATTGATATCGGGACGACCTTTAGCAACTAGCATTGAAAAAAGTGAAGAATTAATGATACGAAAATAAGAAAAAATTAGTAAACCGGGAATTACTTGTATAATAGGCAGCCACTTTGCTCCAAAAACTAAAGTTACTACCTGCGAATCTACTATTAGGAAAATTAGAGCGCAAATTGCAGCCGTTAAAATTGCGGTTTGTTCTACTACTTTTAGGAGAATATTTTCTTGCTTTTCCTGTGGTAATTGAGCAAATACTGGCATTCCCAGTTGATTAAAGATAGCACCCACAATGGTTGAAAATGCATTTGTTAGTTGATAGGCAAGATTGTAATAACCAAGGCTGGTACTACCTAAAAGTTTTCCTACAGCAAAATTATCTATGTTGAAATTGGTATATAAACCGAAGCTAGAAGCAATAGTACTAAAGTAAAAAGATTGAACTTCAGATTTAACTTCTGAATCAATTTGCAGGCGGAATTCATACTTGGAATAGTACCTATTGAGAACGCAATTAACTATCCAAGAAGCAGTATCACCAATCACAAAAGACCAATAACTAAATCCCAATAATGCAGCACCTGTAGTGCAAATTAGTCGCGTAATCGAGTTAACTAAGGTGATATTTGCGATCGCCCGGTACTTCATCTGCCTTGTCATCACGCTAGAGTAAACATTACTAGCAGAAGACAGTAATAGATTAAACGCAAAAACAAATAATATCCCCGTTAATATTGGCTCTTGAAAGAACATAGCCACTAAGGGAGCTGTTACTGCCACTCCCACAGCTAAAGCTAATCCTACTAGTAAGCTAATAGTGTAAGCAGTGTTGACATATTTTGGATGTTCTATACCTTTATAGATGATGAAAGCACCCGCTGTGCCTTGAATGAACAATGAGAAAAAAGACCAGAAAACATAGGCAATACCGATGATTCCGAAATCAGATGGTTGTAACAGCCTTGCTAAAACCAGACTACTAAGAAACGCAAAGATACGGGTGATAAATGTCGCATAGGAAATCCATAAACCATTTTTGAAAAGTGCAGTTGCTTTCACTATCAGTGCTTACCTTTTGCTGTTTTTGCAAAACCAATAGAATGGACGATGGCTAGTTTTGCTAATGGTGACAAACGTACCGATATCAGAGTCAGTAAAGAACGAATATCGCGGTAAAAAATTGACTTGTCGCAAATCAAAGCTTGTTTAATAAACTTACGCGCTGTTTCTATATCTCCACCCTGAAGAGACAAGCGAGTCAGATAGCGATACATATAAGCGTAAGCAGTCGGTAACATCGGTTTAATTTCTGGAGAACGTTGAGAAGCATCTTTGATAACCTGTTCGCCACAAGCCTGCATTTGCGCGATATTAAAAGATAATCCAGAAGCACGCACGCGATAGTAGCATAGAATCCGTTTTTCCCGATAAAAACGCCATTTTTGCGTGGCAGCTATTCGCAACCACAAATCAACGTCTTCCCAACTAAGCAAGCTTTCATTAAACCCGCCGACTTCCGAAATCAAACAACGACGAAACACCGCATTAGAACCATGTCCGATAAAGTTTTTACACAGTAAAGCTAATAGAGGATTTGGATGAACTGGTTTACCGCTCAAACTAATAAACGTTGGTTTACCATCATCGCGAATCGTCTGCGAAGCGCTATAAACTACCCCAACATCGGCTCTACTATACAATCGAGCGACATGAGTTGCTAACTTATCTTTGTGATAAACATCATCGCCATCGAGTAAAGCAATATATTCACCTTGGGCGTGACTAATACCGTAATTGCGGGCTGAAGATAAGCCTCCATTCGCTTTCTCTAATAACTTAAATCTAGAATCTCGCTGAGTAAATTTTTGCACAACAGCCGCAGTATCATCAGTTGAACCATCATCAACAATCAATACTTCAAAGTCTGAAAATGTTTGCTTTTCTAAAGAAATTAGAGCGTCTTGAATATACTTGCTAACGTTATAAGCAGGAACTATAACGCTAACTTTTGGTATTTTGGGCATAATTGGTAATTGATAATTAGTAATTGGTAATTGGGATTAGGGAATTCTCTGTTGCCTATTCCCCGTTCCCCGTTTTTTCTTCTACGACTATTTCATGCCGGATAACAAGTGGGGAAGAACCGTAATTTTTTCGTCTAAAATATCTAAAATTATTCGATCTTGAGCCATATCAAACTTTCTTGCAAAATGAGCATGGCTTTGCAATATTGCATTATAATCGCTGATGCCTAAAACTTTGGGTCGCCCATTTTGAGTTGTAGAGAAATCAAAGTATAATTTATTATCATTACATAAATGAAATTTTCTACTGTTGACTAAAATTGTTTGCAGAAAAGATTCATCCGATACGCATACTTTCTGATAATATTCGACTACTTCCGGATGCTTTTGACAAAAAGTATGCAAATACTCTACACATTTTCTAGATAAGCTTGTGAAAAAAGAACCACCATAGCAAAGAAAATCTTTATTGAATAATGATTTCCTTCGTACACCAAACATTTCATATGCCAAATTAATTCTGAAGAAAGGCTGTAAATAATTGATAATTTTTATTGGTGTTAATAACTGTTTTAGCCAATTTGGCAGTTTTTTCAGAAACTCAACCGATTGGTATTGAAATAAATAGCGGCTTTGACCTTCTTGTATACTCCAATGACTTAGTAATGAAAAAACATTAAAGTATTCCATGAAGCCATCATAGTCGGTTTTTGATAAAATATGATCAATTTCTGCTATTGGTTTAATTGGATAATCTTGTCCGGATATATAAATTAACCAATCATATTCGATCCGATTATCAACTAGCCATTTTATAGCATTTAAGTAGGATTGCACTGACGAGAAGTTTCCACGTCCTCCCTTTCCGTTTAAAACTTTAACGTTATTCTTTTCTAAACTATTTATATCTAAATTGCAAGTAGTAAAATCATGACTGATAATTATTTGATTGTCAGTTTCCGACGTTTGAATTGTTTTAATCAAACGATAAATTTGCTCCGGATTTTGATGAGTTTGTATCAAATAACAAATTTTCATTATTTTACCAATCGAAGTAATAATTTTGTTGCGTTTTAGGTAGTAGAGAGTAGGAAATAGGCAAGAGTTAAAACTCTTACTACAAACTTTTATTAGCCTTAATTTTAAGGGGTTTGTAGTAAGGACTTTAGTCCTTGGAGAGTTAAAACTCTTACTACAAACCTTTATTGCTATAAATCTAAATTTTCTAATTTCGGTGTTAATTCAACTCGTAAAGACATTTGATGAAACATTGCTAAAGCTATATGTAATGCAAAAGCCGGATTTCCTAGCAAATAACGCGCTGCTAAACGTTTCGGTTCGCGACAGAAGCGATAAAACCACTCAAGCCCAACGTCAGATATCATGTGCGGGCAGTCTGGAACGGCTCCAGCCATGCGATCAATAATTGCTCCACCAAGCATGATCGCATTAACTTGTAAAGAATGGCGATGCTGCTGTACCCAATGTTCCTGAATCGGCATTCCCATACCTACAATCAAAACATTTGGCTTGAACTGATTGATTTTGTCAATAGCCGATTGGTTTGCTTGAGGATCTTGTTTATCGAAATATCCATGATGTCCAGCAAAACTAGCTCTAGGATACTTAAATTGCAAATTATCAATCGCAGTTTGTAAATATTGAGGCTTTCCACCCAGTAAAAACACTGAATAATTTTTGCGATCGCAGTTTTCTAAAATTGTAGGCATTAAAAGCGTATAGGAAGTTCGATAATCTAAAGGTAAATCCAATCCCATATACCCGATTGCTTTTAATATTCCAACACTATCGCAATTAGCAATTTCTGCACTTTGAAGAAATTCGTAATACCAAGGCAGTTGCATAGATAAATTGAAACTGTGAATATTATAATTCGCCACAGTTATTTTCTTGTTTTCTCTACAAGCTTTATGAATTGCTTCCACAATTGAAGAGATAGACATACAGTCTATTCTTCGCTCCAATAAATAGACACTTAAAGCCGTGGGTTTGTCTATTTGAGTATCATTTACTGTTTGATTATAGGTATTTTCTACTTGAAGATCGGAATGAAGATCCTCATGTGTTCTTAAAAAGGAAAAAGAGCTTGCCATACACAATAATTGCCCTGCAAACGTGAATAAGCAGACCTTACTAGACTATGTAGATTACCAAAAAAACTGACAAGGAATCGTACAGTTTATTTAACAACAATAAAAAGTACGACCCTCACAATTACATATTGTGCGGTCAGAAGTCTTATTGTCAAAGCGATTAAATCGCTTCGGTAGAAACACCCGTTCAACTTTATTTTTCTGCGGTCAGTATAATTAAGGATTTAAAAAATAAAAGTATGTCTAGATACAATTTTTAAGTAAAAAATTATAAAACAGTAAATCCTAAACTTTTCATACAGACAGAAAAGTCAGGAAAGACAAAGAAAATGAAGAAAATGTAAGTTAATACTGCAACTAGTTAATTTTATCTATAGGAATAGCCCGAAAGTTAGAATATATCAAATTACCGAATCAACTATTGACAAATAAAAAAATTATGAATAAAAAGGAGTTATTTGAAAATCTATATATTGTTGATATATTCTTGGATGATGACAATTTACTTAAAATAACTTTAAATAATATAATTCTTGTGCTTTAATGTATTTTCTACATCTTCTCTCAAGGCTTCTTAGCATATCAATAAAGTATTATTTATTGTGGTATTAATTTTTATCAACTGAGAGTTAGCGACATATTGATCGAGCTATTATGCTAACCATGAGTATAATAAAATGCTTTATAAGCTTAATTAATCAGTAATTTTAAACTGATGAAATCAGGAGAAAGAAATATCTTATTTCCAATTTCTAACTCCTGATGTCCGTTATCTTCTATAACATTGTGTGGTCTTCGATTTGCATTTTTGATCGAGAAAGTCTTTACATCGAATTAGCACCAGTAGCAATCAAACGTCTGAATAAACCTTCAGTCCAACCAGTTTCTCTCAAAACAGCTTCTGAAGATACTTCTACGTAAGCCTGTTCGATAAAAGCTAAGTCAATCATGCAAATTCGCCCCAAAGCGTCTTTAATTTCTTCGCTTTTACCGTCACTTTTTGCCTGCTTGCCAGCTTCTCTAATTACGGTTGCCATCGCGGGTACCACGTGCTGAGGTCCGATACCGATACGAACGTGAACTAAACCTATGTTCCAGCGGCGATCGGCATAATCTTTACCCCACTCATCCATGCCTGTAAACATTTCGTGGAACCATTCAATAAATGTTTCTCGGAGACGATGCATACGTCCTTCAGAGGTGGTTAAGATTGAATTCATTTCTTCATCGCGCCCTAAATAAGCATAAAAATGTTCTGCCATTTCCGGAGCAATTTGTTTTCCCCAATCTGCTTCAGACTTAAGCAGCGCTTTATCTTCCGCTGTTAAACAAACGCGCTTTTCTAAAGTAGACATAAACGCTTGTGGTTCTATAGCCATTTCAAGTAACTCCTATTATTTATCAAACAAATCGTCAAAAATATAAATCTTCGTATCAGTCTTTTTATTGTTTAATACTGAAACCAAGTCAAGTCAATTTGCTACATTTGGTGATAAAAAACACAAAATGACTTATTGAAATTCCATAAACTCAAACACATCATTTTTTCCACCGCGAAGCACGGATTCGGTGTGTTTTCCTTGAAAGCGCTTGCTCAAAGCTTGCTCTAAAACACCCCATACTGCTCCCAAGGTATAAGTGCATTTACGACTTGAACCTTCTTCCTCACCAGCAGAACACAGAGTTTCTGAAGTATAAACTTTAATTAAGCTTCCTTCTGAAGAAATATTTTCAACAGTACATAATCTTGTACCTTCTTCTCCAAAAGCAGACCTCATTTTTGCCGCAATCTCATCCAAGGAAGTAGAAGTTTCTAAACCTAATTCTTTGGCAAGACTTTTACCGCGCTGACGACCTGCCGCTATCAACGCAATCGCAGCGGCTCTTTCTCCCAGAGCATCTTCCATTCCAACTATTGCAGCTTTGAAGCAAACAATACTGCTAAAATCCCCTAAAGTTTGACGCAACATAAATTTAAGTATGAGTGAATTGAATTAAAATTGAATTATTTGTGGCAAGAGAATCAAAACCGCGCAAAAAATTTGGACTGAAATTAAATGAAATCGCCAATCCAAACATCGCTATAAGGATTATTTGAAGTTTTTAGTTAAGCCATTAACGGCGCAATTTTGGCAACAACTCTTTTAACTTCTAAAAACAATAAACCTTGCTTAACACCCGCACCAGCTAAAACTAATAAAACAGCATCAGCACCACAGCCAACCAATACTCCATAGCCTTTTTCACCTTCTACAACAATTCTATCGATGCTTCCACGGGCTAATTCTCTACCAATACGTTCGCCTAACGAAAGCATGGATGCAGACATCGCAGCAGTACGTTCTTCGTCCATTCCTCCAGGTAAAACCGATGCCAAAGCTAAACCATCAGGACTTACCAAAGCAGCACCTTGAACATCAGAAGCAGCACTGACAAAATTTTGCAGTTCGTCTTGCAGCATGGAAACGTTAATCATTTTTTGTTCCTCCAAAATTGTTGGTAAAGATGTTTGAGAAGTTTCCGCAGTAGACTCAGTGAATGTATTTTCACTAACATTCTTTTGCGATAAATCAGTATTTTCCGTAGTTTGCCTCGATGGATAGTTTTCCGTTTCGGGTAACTCCGAAGAATCTACTGACTCAGCAGGAAGCTTTTGAAATACTCCCTTTAGAAGATTGATAATTTTACCCAGAGGCATTTATTACTGACTCAGCTAGCTTGATCTTGAGTTTTAATTACAAGAAAGCGTAACTAAAAAATGGTAATCCTCAAGACTTGGTAAATTTTAAAACGAAAAAGGTTAATTTGAGAATAAGAAAAGATTATTTATACTTTATGTTTTACAAAACAGTGAGCAGTTATCAGTATTCAATTTAACTCCTAACTCCTCTACCCCATCATCTCCCTTTCACGGCTGGATTCTAACTGCTCGACAATTGTAATTAATGCTTGAAATACGGATTCGCGTTGGTTAGGGTTGACGGTGATTATGGGGGGTAAATTGGTTTCGTCTTGAAATCCTAAAGCTAAGGCTATGTCTTCTATTTCCCATGCATCGGCACAATCGGTGTGGGTTATTCCAATCAATTCCGGAATGGACGCAGATTGATTCATGTAGTTTAAAAGTTTGCGTGCATGACGGAATTGATTCGGACGATGTGCATCTACTAAAAGAATGTAAGCATGGGCTTTTTCAATCAAAATGTCCCACATAAAATCAAATCGGGCTTGTCCGGGAGTACCGTATAAGTGTAATGATTGATTGGATGCAATTGTTAGTTTTCCAAAGTCCAAAGCGACTGTGGTTTTTTCCTTGAATTCGGCTAGCTCATCGGTTGCTCTTTTATCGGTATCAACTACATCAATTTCACTGATTGTCTGAATAAACGTAGTTTTTCCCGCTCCTACACCTCCTGTAACTACAATGCGGAGAATTTCTGATGACATTAAGCTTTACTCCTTAAATACCCGACAAGATTTTGCAGCAACGAGCTACTGACTGTGGGCGCTTGCGATTCTCGATATTTTTTAGCTGCTCGCGAACCGTACTTGCTTACCCAAGTCAAATCCATATCATAATGGTACTCATGGCAATTTGATGCTATTTGGGGTACTTCTTCTATCAAACCTACAAGCATTAATCGGAAAGCTGCTTGCTGAATTTTGATGGTTGGTTGATTCAGTTGAACTGCAATATCTTTGATAGAAATATCCCCCGAAGCAAATTCCCACAATTGCCATTCAAAGGGATTTAAGCGCATTTCCGGTTGATTTTTAGTAATATTTCTGATGCCGGATTCTTGATTTGGAAGTGCATCTTCGAGAACTTGCCAATTTTTCAAGACTCTTAGAGCCATTAAAGTGACTTCATTCGCCCTCAAACTTAATCCTGTCATCTCAGACATTGGTAAAACAGCTTTGCAATCTAGTTTAAATACGCCTTTTTGAATTTCAAATAATTGACGAACTTGCTGTAGTTGATTGGCAAATAATAAGTTTAATTGTTCTGCACTTAAAATATCTTGAGTTTTGAACTGCAAACCCAAAGGTGTAGTTGTAGATGCATTACTATAAATAGTTTCTATAACAGAAGGTTCTGCCCAACTTCTTTGGGCAATTTTGGAAACTAAACCTCTACCAGTTAAACGATGTGTCGCTGCAACAACACGCCCGCTTCTAAACCAAATATAAAAGTATTTTGCTTTAGATTGGGCAGAATTAATATCTGGCAAACTACATACACTTAAACAACCCGATTTGCGTCCTCGATCAATTAATTGAAACAACTCAGCTAAGGAAAAATCTGTAAAGGAACTGCTAAGACTCATAATTGTTTAATTATTACTTATAATAATGTTTATTTTGTTACTGAGACTGCAACCCTGTATTCTTAGATTTCCGGAATTTATAGCAACTTAAAGCAGCCGACTTGTGACGTATACTATCGTTTTAAAAGCATGGTACTAGCTTTGCAGCTCAAATATCGGCATATAAAATTCAATACAATTTCACTAACTACACTATTCTAAGTGATAACCCTTAACAATTAACACTATTAAGTATTATTTCAATTAAATATATAATGTATTTCAGGTAACTTATAAAATTTTTATCTCTATTAATGCCAGAATTTATACTTATCTGTATTTTTGTAATATTACTCGAATAGTTGGTGCTAGTATTAGCTATTTAATCTAAAAAGTTCATGTCATTTTCCGCCATTATAATTGTTTATTTCATTACCTCTACATAAAGCCATGTTTATGTATACATTATTGACGAAGACCGTTAATTTTGATAAATAAATCGCAACATTTCGTTTGATTGGATGAGCAGTTAATCAGAGAATAATTAACATTTATTAATATATATTGAAAACACTGACTATGAAGCTGATTTTGATTCTTTGCTTGACTTTTTTGTCAATTTTCTGTACCGATAATGCTAATGCTGGAGAATTGAATCTAAGATTAGAAAATTTTCCTAAATGGGAGAAATTAACCGAGGTGCAACCTGCGGTAGGAGATTTAATTTATCCCCAATGGATGAAGGGAGAATGGTTCGTAAAAAGTACCTTAGTAGATTTAGTTGCTCCTTTAGCGCCAGATATTGTGACACCGGGATTTGAAAGTAATCGTCAGTATCTCGATGTGCCAGTTAGTTTTAAGGTAAGATTTGTCGAACAATCGAAAACGGAAAACCTCACACGCCACTTGCTACAACGGAGGGAACCAGAGCAACGCAGTGGCTCCCCGTCCTATCGGACACCCCTCTCCTTATTAAGGAGAAGGGAAGGATATGAGGTAAATTATCGGACACCCCTCTCCTTGACAAGGAGAGGGGAAGGGGGTGAGGTTGTAATTGCCGATCGCGCATACAACGGGTTGAACTTAGCAAGAGCAGTTTTGGGTAACAATGCAGTCAAAGCAGTAAAAGTAGATCCCGATTCTCCCAACCGTCAGATTACATTTTTGCAGAGCCAATGTGTTGAAGAGGTTATTTGCGATCGCCAACTTATTTCCATAGTCAAAAATCGCGCTACTGAAAACAGCGCAGACGGTAGATTTATTGCAACGGAAGTATTCAAACAGCTATTTAAAGGCGGTTCGCGTCCCTACATTAATTCAGTAGAATCAACTACGGCATATAGACTATTATCTACATCATCTATATCAGAACCAGTGATTGAAGCGAATCAAGTTACAGCCGTATACCTATCATCTCAAGATCCAAATTACTTTAAGGCAATTAACAAACCAGTTGCTTTATATAAATATCGGTTGGAATTTTTTCCTATTAAGTAATTGGGAATTGGGGGGAGATGGGGAGATGGGGAGATGGGGAGACAAGGAGATGGGGAGATGGGGAGATGGGGAGATGGGGAGACAAGGAGAAATTTAAAGTCTCTAACTACTAACCTATAACTCAAAATCCCATAACTCAAAATCCGAAATTCCATGAAGAATGTTTCCCAAGTTTTTTTGATTAAAAATTGACATGGGAGAAATTTGTAATTAATTAATTTATTTAAAAAACTGGAACTTAATTTGGACTAGTTCCGACTTCCTTTGTTGATAATTCTTCAGTTGATGGGGGATTACTGGGTAATTCCAAACAATATCCAGCACCATATACCGTTTTTATATAGCGGGGATGGCGAGGATCTGGTTCCAGCTTAGTTCTCAAGTGTCGAACGTGAACGCGAATGGTTTCAATATCATCATCCGGATCGTAACCCCAAACTTCTCGGAGTATTTCGCTGGGAGAAACGGTTTGTCCGTGTCGTTGCAGCAAACAATGAAGTAGTTCAAATTCTAAGTGAGTTAATTTCACCGTTTGAGTAAACCATATGGCCTCAAATCTTTCGGGAACCAAAGTTAACGAACCATAGTTAAGAATTTCGCTGTGCTTCGCTGCTTGGGGTATGCGATCGGTACGTCGGAGCAATGCTCTTACTCGTGCCAACATTTCTTCTACTTCAAAAGGTTTGGTGAGATAATCGTCCGCACCAGCATTAAAGCCTTCAACTTTATCCTGAGTTTGGCTTAAAGCCGTTAACATTAAAACCGGAATATCAGAAGTACGTTCATCTCTCCGCAAGCGCTGACATACGGTGAATCCATCGACTTTGGGCAACATCAAATCCAACATAATCAAGTCGGGCTGTAGCTGGAGAGCTAAAGCCTGCCCCTTGATACCATCTTCAGCTTGGCTAACATCATAGCCAGCCATTTCTAAATTAACGGCTACTAACTCTGAGATTGCTGGATCGTCATCTATGACAAGAATTCTCGGCATTATGAAAAATTGTTACTAGGCGTTAAGGTAAGTTAAGAATCCTTGGAAAATACAAAGATTGCTTTAATGATTATAAAAAAAATTTGAAATTTAACATAAAGCTTAAAATTAAAATATTCTCAAACAAACTACAAATTAGACAGAATATCTTATACAATGCATTCTTCAACCTACAATCCACCTTGGTTTTTACGAAACGGCGTGTCAATGACAGTCGGTGCAGCATTGTGGGGAAAAAATAATTGGGAAACCAGTCTCAACCTACCGGAGCCTAGTTATCAAGAACAAATATTTACAGGGGCACAAGGAGTACCGATATTTGGCTTAGTCGCGATTCCAGAGAATGCTCGCGGAACAATTGTAGGTACCTACGGCATTATCGGGGACTTAGAAGAAGAATGGTTTCTGAAAATTTTAGGACGTAAAGCCTACGCTCAAGGTTACGCGGTAGTATTATTTGATTGGCGTGCCCACGGTAAAACAGCAGAATTATCGCCAACTTTAACCAGCGATGGGTTGTACGAAGGAGAAGATTTCGTTCGCATCGCCGCAGCAGCGTTATCAATGGGATGTCCCCCGAAATTTTGGTTTACCGGATTTTCATTGGGAGGGCAGTTGGCGTTGTGGGGAATTAAAGCAGCAGTAGACTCCACCAAAGATCCGGAAATTAACATAAAATCAAGCGATATCGGTGGTGGTGCAGTAATTTGTCCCAGTTTAGATTCAAATCCTTCGCTTAAATATTTAACAAGTTATCCAGTAGGTAGATTTTTAGAACAAAGAATTGCTAAAGCATTGAAAAAACTGGCATGGAAAATTCACGATACTCACCCAGGAAGTTTAAATCCCTTCTCAATCGAAAGAGCAAACAGCATATGGGGATTTGACAACGAATTGGTGATAGAAAAATTAGGTTTTCCCTCAGTAGAAGCTTATTATCAAGCAAGTAGCGCCCTACATCTTTTGCCGAACCTTACCAAACCAACCTTAATTATTTACGCCGCAGACGACCCATTTTTTGCACCAGCCATCATCCCAGAATTACAAGCAGCCAGCGCCCAAAACCCAGCCATAGACTTAATGCTTACTAAACACGGCGGTCACGTTGGTTATTTAAGCAGCAACCAGTGTCAGCACGAATGCGGAGATAGTGACCCGTGGTGGGCTTGGAATCGGGTGTTGGATTGGATGGAGTGAGGGGATGGGGAGATGGGGAGATGGGGAGATGGGGAGATGGGGAGATGGGGAGATGGGGAGGACAAGATATTTATACAATTAACCTTTAACCTTTGACCTTTAACCAGAATTACTCCTAACTGCTCACTGTTCACTGCTAACTGTAAAATGTGGTTAAAAGCGCCGACGAATATAGAATTATTATTTAACGAAGTTCATGTTTGGCGAGAAAATCTTGATAATGCAATACCATTTTTGGATGATTTGACGCGGATTCTTTCGGAAGATGAGTTGGTTAGAGCCAAAAGATTTCATTTTGAGCAACATCGGCAGCGTTTTATTGCGGCTCGCGGTATTCTTAGAAATATATTAGGTCGCTATTTGAATATTGAAGCGTCTAAAATAAAGTTTGGTTACGAAGCTCGCGGTAAACCATTTTTAGACCAAAATTTCCACGAAAATAATCTCAAATTTAATGTGTCTCACTCGCAAGATTTTGCTTTGTATGCGGTGAGTTTAAATAATTCTATCGGTGTCGATCTAGAATGTATTAACTCTACTACCGATGTGGTTTCTTTAGCTCAAAGATTTTTTGCACCAAGTGAATTTGCTGTCATCGAATCGGCTCCTCAAGAGCAACAGCAACAGCTATTTTTCCGGTATTGGACTTGTAAAGAAGCTTATTTAAAAGCAACGGGAACGGGATTAAAAGATTTGCAGAAAGTCGAAATTTCTCTAACTCTAGAACAACCTGCTGAGTTAATGATTCCAAATATTCCAAATTCTGGTGAATGGAGTTTGTTAGAAATCAAGCCTTTTTCTAATTGCGCTGGTGCGATCGCTGTTGCGGGGACAAATTTGCAGTTTAAATATTGGGATTATTTTGCTTGAGGGTTTGTAATCGCGCTTCAGTGCCGAGCGGAATCTGGATGCGCTGAAGCGCTACTACGAACCTCTCAGCTTTCTCAGAGAACTCTTACCAAAACCCTACAAAACTATTTTCACCTACTACCAATTACCAATTACCAATTACCGTCCTAAACTCCTTGGATCTAATGCATCTCTTAATCCATCGCCGAGTAAATTAAATGCTAAAACTGTCAAGATAATTACTAATGCTGGCGGCCAAATTAACCACGGTTGCAGTACCAAAATAGAAGCATTGGTTGCTAAAGATAGCATATTACCCCAAGAAGGATCTGGTTGCTGAATTCCCAAACCAATCAAACTCAATATCGCTTCTGCACCGATAAAGCTTGGTATAGAAAGGGTTGCTGAGATAACAATATAGGTTGCAGTTTGCGGTAAAACGTGGCGAAGAATGATGTATAAAGGTTTAGCTCCCATTGCTCTGGCTGCTTGAACAAATTCTCTTTCTTTAATTGACAAAACTTGCCCGCGAATTACCCGCGCTAAACCAGCCCAGCCAATAAAGGAAGTAATCAAAACAATCAGTAAAAAGCGTTGAGTACTGCTTAATCCCGGTGGTAAGACTGCACCTAATGTAACCAAAAGATAAATACTGGGAAAAGTCATCAGTACTTCCACTAGCCGCATAATTACTGAATCAGTCCAACCGCTGAAGTAACCGGAAATCCCCCCAACTAACATACCCAACGGAAAAGAAATCGCAACACCCAAAATTCCGATAAATAAGCTGATTCTTCCACCATATAGCAAACGACTGAATTCATCTCGTGCTTGATCGTCGGTACCTAAAAGATTGAATCTTGTATCGTTAGTAGTACCAAATAAATGTAAATTTAACGGAATACCGGGAAATATCGTGACTTCCTGCCATTTCGGCGGTAGCGGTAAGCTAAATTTAAACAGATTATATTTGGTACCTTGGACAAATAAACGTAGAGGAGAAGGTTTGCTGTAATCTACAATAATTTCGCGATCGCCAGTCTCTAAATCCGTATCACCTTGAGTAGTCGGATAAATGTGAGGACCAATAAATTTTCCATCTCTGGTATTTAGATATACGCGAGTTGGTGGCAGTAAGGAACCATTTGGCTGCGAATAATAAGGGTCATAAGGCGCTACAAAATCCGCAAAAATTACCGTTATATAAAAGATTATCAGTAAAATTGCCCCAAATCGCGCTAAAGGATTTTTCTTGAGTCTTTGCCACCAGTTCATAATTTATACGAGTTATTTGGTTATGAATGTTAAAGCACACATTATTCTTGATAAATTATAAATCCTGGGAATATTTAACAAATCTTAACTTTTTTAGAGGATGAGGATAGAAAGCAGGGAAATGAACATTTCGTGAAGATTCCAAAATCCAAAACTTGTACTGAGCTTACCGAAGTATCTAAAATCTAAAATCCAAAATTCGATGATGCTTCCTTTTTCAATAAAGCAAACATCTTTAAATCATGAAATTCACCTTTACAAAAACCGTATTCTCTTAAAATACCTTCTGGTACAAAACCTAATTTTTCCAAAAGTTGCATAGAAGCGATATTCTCCAACATTACCGTTGCTTGAATCCGGTTTAATTCCATCTTTTCAAATCCGAATTTTATCATAGCGCTTAACGCCTCTGTCATAATTCTCTTTCGCCAATAAGCTTGAGAAAGTTCGTAACCAATTTCTGCACAGAAGTGGTTTTTAACCCAATTGTGATAACCGCAAGTGCCAATGATAACATTGTCTTCTTTTTTGGCAATTCCCCAGCGAATCATCTGTTGACTATGAAATTTTTCGTCAAAACTGTTGATTAATTCTTTTGCTTGTTCGAGATTTGTAAGTGCTTCTAAATCATGATATTTCAAAACTTCTTCGTCTGAGAAAAGCTGATAAACTGCTTCTGCGTCAGATTGATTTACTTGTCTTAAGACTAAGTTTTTTGTTTCTAATTCGGGAAATTGAGATAACATTTTATTATGTTTTATAATGAAATAGAGTAAAATTAATCCGATCATTTTACCTGTTATGCAAACAATTCAAGCTAGAGATATAAGCCTTTACGAATTAGAAGAAAAGTTTTGTTTGCAGCTTTCTACAGATACAGCTTTTTTGACTGAATGGATGGATAATTTACCTCCGTTAACAGAAATAGAAAAGCAATCTTTAAAGCGAGTTCAAAGTAATTATTTTAATTTAACTCGACGACGTTTGATTTCAGAAGAAGCAGTCAAAATGGTGGTGCTGTCTCCTTTGCTGGATTTGGCTGGTTTATATCAACCACCTTTTGAGATCGAAACTGAAACTTCTGTGGAAATTATAGCAGAGGAAGAGGGTGTTAAGTTAAAAGGTAATATTGATGTTTTGGTGGTGCAAAAAAACTTTTGGATACTTGTAATTGAATCAAAGAGTACTAAATTTGATGTGATGGTAGCGCTGCCTGAAGCATTAGCTTATATGTTGAATTCTCCGAATCGGGAAAAACCTAGTTTTGGGTTACTTGTGAATGGGAGGGAATTTGTTTTTGTGAAATTAGTTAAGCAAGAAGAAATAAAATATGCTCGTTCTTATGCTTTGTCAATTGAGAAAGATGGTGAATTTGAACAGGTTTTAAGCGTGTTGAAGCGGGTTGCTGAATTGGTTATTAAGGTATGAAGTGTCAATTATTTAATATTTCGCGTAATTTGCTGCGAAATTCTCGTTTTGCTTGAGTTTCACCGTTGTTACGACATTGCGAGATAAATTCATAAATCATTGCTTTAGTTAATATGGTAAAATTTAAACTAGTTTCTGATTCTTGATATTCATTTTGATTTAATACATAAATAGTTATTTTTTTACCGTTATAGCGCCAAAATTCGGGTACTTGTATATCTTGATAAAGTTGTTTTTTATTAATATCGGTATGAGTAATATCAACTTCTAAAACTAGATCTGGAGATGGATCTATCTCTAAATTTACGGTTTGACCACGAACGGCAGGCTCGTTTTTTATGTAGTAACATTTATCTGGTTCTGCACCAGCTTTTTTATTTGGTATTTTGAGTGTAGTTGAAGCCAAACTCTTGATATTTAAGTTTAGTTCTTCTGTAAGAATATGAATCAATATTCCTATATTTTCACTGCTGCTTTCATGTGCCTCTAACGGAGTCATGATTTCTAAAACACCTTGGTAATAATGTATCCTTGCCGCTCGGTTTTCGCCTAAAGCGTTTAAAATTTGTTCGTAAGCTTGCCAGGTAATATTAAAGACGGCAACTCGTTTTTCTGGTAAAAATTGCTCGATATCAGCGTTGTTTATTATTTCGTTAATTGTGACCATTTTTTGTATTTGTAGTTTGCAATTTGTAGGTTGGGTTAGACACCAAAACTAAAATTGATTGTAACGATAATTTTAACTATGGTGTCGTAACCCAACACCAGTATTGTCAATAAATAAAAATTGCCAGAATACCGCTAAAGATGTTGGGTTACGACGCTATATAGATTCGGTAATTAAACTTTAAATCATAAAAGCGTCTAACCCAACCTACACCTGAATATTAACTAGATTTTGGAGACGTAGCACTGCTACGTCTCTACATTTATATAATTAATCAATCAAATGTAACTACACTACGAATTGATTCGCCTTTATGCATCAATTCAAAACCTTCGTTAATCTTTTCTATCGGCATTACATGAGTAATTAAATCATCAATATTTATCTTTCCTTCCATGTACCAATCTACTATTTTAGGCACATCGGTACGTCCCCTGGCACCACCAAAAGCCGAACCTTTCCAAACTCTTCCAGTTACTAATTGAAATGGACGAGTACTTATTTCTTCTCCGGCACCAGCAACGCCAATGATAATACTTTGTCCCCAACCTTTATGACAGCATTCTAATGCTTGACGCATTGTTTTTACGTTGCCAATACATTCAAAGGTATAGTCGGCTCCACCTTTGGTTAAATCTACTAAGTAAGGAACTAAATCACCTTCAACTTCTTTGGGATTAACAAAATGTGTCATCCCGAATTTTTCTGCTAATTCGCGTTTTGCAGGATTAATATCTACGCCAATAATCATATCGGCACCTACCATTTTTGCGCCTTGAATCACGTTTAAACCGATACCACCCAAACCGAAAACTATTACTTTTGAACCGGGTTCGACTTTCGCCGTGTAAATAACCGCACCGATACCCGTAGTAACTCCACAACCGATATAGCAGACTTTTTCAAAAGGTGCATCTTCACGAATTTTTGCAACGGCAATTTCTGGCAACACCGTATAGTTAGCAAAAGTTGACGTACCCATGTAGTGATAAAGTTTCTTATCGCCAATGGAAAAACGGCTGCTACCATCTGGCATCAAGCCTTTACCTTGAGTAGTGCGAATAGCTTGACAAAGGTTAGTTTTTAAGCTTAGACAATATTCACACTGACGACATTCGGGAGTGTAAAGAGGAATAACGCGATCGCCTTTTTTGACACTGGTAACACCTTTTCCTACATCTACAACAACCCCAGCACCTTCATGTCCCAAAATAGCCGGAAATAAACCTTCAGGATCTTTACCCGAAAGCGTATAAGCATCGGTATGACAGATTCCGCTGGCTTTAATTTCTATTAATACCTCACCAGATTTTGGCCCTTCCAAATTAACCGTTTCAATACTTAACGGCTTACCCGCTTCATAAGCTACTGCTGCTTTAACTTCCACTGTTCACCTTCTTGTTCGTTCAATTACCAATTATCAATTACCAATTATCAATTACCAATCCCCCATGCCCCATGCCCCATACCCAATTCTCGATGCCAATCGAATATTATAGTTAAAATATCTGTATTTATAATTGATTGCTTATGAAACCTGCCCTAACTAAATTCGGCGCTCAAATGTCCAAGCTTACCGGCGTGAGAGCGATTATGAAGGATATCAA
Source organism: Calothrix sp. CCY 0018 (assembly GCF_963920925.1). NCBI lineage: Bacteria > Bacillati > Cyanobacteriota > Cyanophyceae > Nostocales > Calotrichaceae > Calothrix > Calothrix sp. CCY 0018. Next base: position 114,896 of record NZ_CAWUDI010000011.1, read on the forward strand.
TGAAACTTTACGTGCAGGTATTGGGCAGGAGTTGATGAATTTGAGTGCGGGTAATCCGTTGATTTTGCCCGAAGTCGAACAACTGTGGCGCGATTGTACTGCGGAACTTTTAGCAAGTGCGGAGTATGGTGAAGTTGTTTGTCGGTATGGTTATTCTAAGGGTTATACGCCGTTAATCGAAGCTGTTGCCAAAGACTTTAACAAACGTTATGGCTTAGAGCTTACCGAGCGCAATATTTTAATTACTCCCGGCAGCCAAACGCTTTATTTCTACGCTGCAAATGTCTTCGGCGGTTATACAACTAATAATCAACTCAAACAAATTGTTCTTCCTTTGAGTCCCGATTATACGGGCTACGGTGGAGTTAGTTTGGTTCCCGAAGCTTTATTTGCTTACAAACCAACTTTAGATATTGACGCACCAGCCCATAGGTTTAAATATCGTCCCGACTTCAGCAAGTTATCAATTACCGAACAAACTGGTTGCGTTTTATTCTCTCGCCCCTGCAATCCTACGGGTAACGTTGTCACCGACGAGGAAGTTCAAAAAATCGCCGCACTTGCCGCAGAATCTAACGTACCAGTTTTAATTGATTCGGCATACGCTCCACCTTTCCCAGCTTTAAACTATACCGATATGACACCAACTTTTGGTGAAAATATTTTGCACTGCATGAGTTTATCAAAAGCCGGATTACCAGGAGAAAGAGTTGGAATTGCGATCGGTAGCGAAAATTTAATTGAAGCGTTGGAATGTTTCCAAGCAAACGCTAGCTTGCATTCATCGCGATACGGGCAAGCCATTGCCGCCCTCGCCATTGAATCTGGTAAGTTAGCCCATATCAGCGAAACCGTAATTCGTCCTTTTTATAAAAACAAATTCACCGTTTTAGAAAGTACTTTAGAAGCCGCAATGCCCGATATACCTTGGTTTATGCATCGAGGTGAAGGAGCAATTTTCGCTTGGATATGGCTGCAAGATTTACCCATCGGCGATGCAGAATTTTATCAGCAACTCAAAAAAGTAGGTGTAATAGTCGTTCCCGGAAACTCCTTCTTCCCCGGATTACGTGAAGAATGGCAGCACAAACATGAATGTTTCCGCGTCAGCCTCACGGGCAGCGACGAAGAAATCAAAACCGGAATGCAGCGTTTTGCAAAAGTCGCCGAAGAAGTTTATCGCAGTGCTGCGGTGAGCGCGTGAGATGATGGGGAGAGGGGGAGATCGCACAGCCACTGCGTTGGGCGGGTTCCCCGACTTGTAGCAAGTGGCGCAACCCGAAGGGGGAGACAAGGGGACAAGGAGACATGAGTTAGGAGTTAATAACTTTAGCCTTTAACTAACCTATTAATTAATTGATAATTGATAATTGATAACTGATGATTGATGACTGGATAGAAATTGGTAAGATTGTTTCGCCTCAAGGTATGAAGGGTGAAATGCGGGTTTATCCGGAAACGGATTTTCCCGAACGTTTTGAGGTGCCGGGTAAGCGCTGGCTATTGCGTGCTAATGCTACGGAGCCGGAAGAAGTCGAGTTGGTTAAAGGACGTTTTCTTGAAGGTAAAAATCTCTATGTGATTCAGCTGAGGGGTGTGAAATATCGCGATGAAGCTGAGCAATTGCGGGGTTGTAAGTTAGTTGTGCCTGAGAGCGATCGCCCACAGTTGGGTGAGGATGAATATCATTTAATGGATTTGGTGGGTTTACCTGTTTTTATGCAGGATGATGGAAAGTTGATCGGTACTGTGGTGGATTTGATTAATGCTGGCAACGATTTGTTAGAGGTACGGTTGGGAAGTGAGGAAGAAGGGGACAAGGGGACAAGGGGACAAGGTGATGGGAAGAAGATTCAAAAGCCGAAAAATATTTTAATTCCTTTTGTGAAAGCTATTGTTCCGGTGGTTGATTTGGAGGCTGGTAGAATTGAAATTACTCCGCCAGTTGGTTTGTTGGAGATCAATTAATTTTTATATTGTAGGTAAATGCAATAATTCAGAAACCGGTTTGTTGAAAAAACCGGGTTTTTTTACATTTCAATTTTTTATCCTATTTATTTAAAGCCGGTCAATTGCCCGCAATCTAATATATTTTAAAAGTAAGATTATCTTCTATCTAAAGACGTAATTTATTTAAAATAATTATATATATTAACTATTGTCTGATTTAATTTTTCAATTTCCTATAAATCGATGCTTTGGTTAAATTGTGGTTAAGTTTAAACCAGTCAAATCATATTATGCTAAACTCACAAAAAGATTTTTTATACTCTGGATTGATATTTCGTCATTATATCGATATAAAGCAAAAATATATCATTTTTAAAAAGATAATGCAAGCATCTTCTCTTACAATAGATATTTCGATCTTGCAATAAAGTAGTTTAAAATCTGTCCAAAAAATTGCTTATAAGAATGGTAAAAAACTGTAATCAATTAAAAAACTAATTGACAAAATAATTAATAGTAATTCATCAAAAGATATTTATTTAGATATAGGTAATTAAATAAAATATAATTTGATATAAATGTAAAATTGAATTGACAATATTGACGTTAAGGAGTTTTTTATGACTGTTTCTTCTCCTCCTCAAACTAAGCCATTACAGAATGAAGAATTACGAAAGATAAACGCTTATTGGAATGCAGCAAATTATCTTTCGGTAGGACAAATATATTTATTAGATAATGCTTTACTTAAGGAACCGCTAAAGTTAGAACACGTTAAACCCAGACTTTTAGGACATTGGGGAACTACTCCAGGTTTAAATTTTATTTACGTTCATCTCAACCGGGTAATTAAAAGAGATGATCTAAATGTAATATATATTGCTGGCCCCGGACATGGTGGCCCCGGTTTGGTGGCTAATACCTATCTTGAGGGAACTTACAGCGAATATTATCCCAATATTTCTCAAGATTATCAAGGGATGCAAAAGCTGTTCAAACAGTTTTCTTTCCCCGGTGGAATTCCTAGTCACGTCGCACCGGAAACTCCTGGGAGCATTCATGAAGGTGGTGAACTCGGTTATTCTCTTTCCCACGCTTACGGTGCGGCTTTTGATAATCCCGATTTAATTGTTGCTTGTGTTGTCGGTGATGGTGAAGCGGAAACGGGTTCTTTAGCAGCTAGTTGGCATTCTAATAAGTTTCTCAACCCAATACATGACGGTGCGGTACTGCCGATTTTGCATCTCAACGGCTATAAAATTGCTAACCCCACACTTTTGGCACGGATGAGTCATGAGGAATTGCAAAAGCTGTTTGAAGGTTACGGCTACAAACCTTATTTTGTCGAGGGTTCCGAACCAGAAGCCATGCATCAATTGATGGCGGCAACTATGGATACCGCACTGCATGAAATCCGTGAAATTCAGGAAGATGCGCGTCAAAATGGCTTCAAAGTGCGTCCGCAATGGCCGATGATTATTTTAAGAAGTCCCAAAGGTTGGACGGGACCTAAAGAAGTTGATGGCAAAAAGACCGAAGATTACTGGCGATCGCACCAAGTACCTTTATCCAATATGGCTTCGGAACCAGCACACGTCCAGTTATTGGAAGACTGGATGAAGAGTTACCAGCCAGAAGAATTATTTGATCAAAACGGTAAATTAATTGCCGAATTAGCCGAACTCGCACCAACAGGAAAACGGCGTATGGGTGATAATCCCCATGCAAATGGCGGTGTTGTGTTGCGAGACTTGAAAATGCCCGATTTCCGCGACTATGCCATAGAAGTAGAAGCGGGACAAACCATTGCTGAAGCAACCCGCACTATGGGTAAATTGCTGCGGGATGTGATGAAACTTAACTTAGATACTCAAAACTTCCGTTTGTTTGGGCCAGATGAAACCGCATCCAATCGACTTGCTGACGTATTAGATGTCACAGATAGAACTTGGGTTGCAGAAACCGAATTATACGACGACCACTTAGCAGCAGACGGTCGCGTCATGGAAATCCTCAGCGAAAATACTTGTCAAGGATGGTTGGAAGGATACTTGCTTACAGGTCGTCACGGATTATTTTCCTGTTATGAAGCATTTATCCACATTATCGATTCAATGTTCAACCAGCACGCTAAATGGTTGAAAACTACCCGTCATATACCCTGGCGCAGACCAATTGCTTCACTAACGTATTTACTAACATCTCACGTATGGCGACAAGATCACAACGGCTTTAGCCATCAAGATCCCGGCTTTATCGATCATGTTGTTAATAAAAAAGCCGAGGTTGTGAGAGTATATTTACCACCCGATGCCAATTGTCTGCTATCCGTGACAGACCATTGCTTGAGAAGTCGTCATTACGTTAACGTAATTGTCGCCGGTAAACAACCAGCATTGCAGTATTTAAGCATAGATGAAGCCATCAAACACTGCACCACGGGGATCGGTATTTGGGGTTGGGCTTCTAACGACCAAGGAAGCGAACCAGATGTAGTTATGGCTTGCGCTGGCGACGTTCCCACCTTGGAAACTTTAGCAGCAGTAGACATATTACGGGATAATTTTCCAGAATTAAAAATCAGGGTCGTAAACGTAGTAGACTTAATGACCTTACAGCCAGAAAACGAACATCCCCACGGCTTAAGCGACAAAGACTTCGACAGCATTTTTACCACCGATAAACCAGTGATTTTTGCCTTCCACGGTTATCCTTGGCTAATTCACCGCTTAACATATCGTCGCACAAATCACAAAAACCTTCACGTCAGGGGTTACAAAGAAGAAGGAACTACAACCACACCTTTTGATATGGTGGTATTGAACGAATTAGACCGCTTTAACTTAGCCGATGATGCGATTGACAGAGTTCCTCATTTGAGATATACGGCCGCTCACGTCAAACAGATGTTGCACAACAAATTAATCGAACACAAACAATACGTTCGCGAACACGGTGAAGATATGCCCGAAATTCGCCATTGGAAGTGGGAACGGTAGGGGATGGGGGGATGGGGAGATGGGGAGAGGATAACTCCTCACTCCTAACTTTTTATCCTCAATCTAAAATCTAAAAGAAACGCATCCGTTGTTAAAATCCAAAATCCAAAATCCCTATTCTCAATTATTAAATAAGCAAGTGTAAATGGAAGGATGTTATAAAACTATAGGTTAGAAATAATTGCAAATTTAATATCTTACCAACATCACCATATGACTAGCAGTTCATCCGAGCAGAAATATAATCGATTAGATTCGCAAAATGTTTCGATTCCTAGCACGGCTAAGGTTAGGGTAGAAGACGATCGCACTGGTATGAGTGAGGAAACCCTCAAACGTGCCATTGCTGATAGTTTGTATTACGTTCAAGGTAAAGGCGAGTATTTTGCTACCTTGCACGATTACTATATGGCTGTTGCTCATAGCGTTCGCGATCGCATTCTGCAAAGACGCATCCAAACGGCTGAAACTCACATGAAGAAGGGTGTAAAAACGGTTTACTACCTTTCGGCTGAGTTTTTGATGGGGCGCTATACGGGTAATAGTTTAATTAATCTGGGACTTTACGAAAAAATCAAAACTGTTCTCAAAGAATCTGGGTTAGAGTTAGATGACTTATTGGAGCAAGAAAGCGAACCAGGATTGGGTAACGGAGGCTTGGGAAGACTTGCAGCTTGCTATCTCGATTCTTTAGCAACTCTGGAAATTCCTGCTGTCGGTTATGGAATTCGTTATGAATTCGGGATTTTTGAACAAGTTATTCGTAACGGTTGGCAAGTAGAAAACCCCGATAAATGGTTGCTTTTTGGCAATGCTTGGGAACTTCCTCTTCCCGAATACCGCGTAGAAGTCAAATTTGGCGGTCATACAGAAGTATATAACGATAGAAGCGGACGCTTCCAAGTACGTTGGGTAGCGCAACAAAAAGTATCTGGCGTTCCTTACGATACTCCAGTACCCGGTTATGGTGTGGATACGGTAAATATCCTCCGGTTGTGGAAAGCTGAAGCTGCTGATGAATTCGATTTACAGGCATTTAATGCTGGTGATTACATCGGCGCGGTAGGCTCTCAAATGTTCTCGGAGAATATTTCTAAGGTTCTCTACCCTAACGACGATACAATGCAGGGTAAAGAATTACGCTTGCAGCAACAATATTTCTTCGTTACTTGTTCTTTGCAAGATATTCTTCGCCGCCACCAAAGAATTTTCAATACTTTAGATAACCTAAGTGAAAAAGCTGCAATTCAGCTTAACGATACTCATCCTTCAGTTGGTATCGCTGAATTGATGCGTTTGCTGATTGATGAGCATCAAATGCCTTGGGATAAAGCTTGGAGTATTACTGAAAATAGCTTTGCTTATACAAACCATACTTTGTTGCCAGAAGCTTTAGAACGCTGGCCGGTAGAATTGTTTGGTAGATTATTACCCAGACATTTAGAAATTATTTACGAAATCAACTTCCGCTTTTTGGCTGAAGTTAGAAGACGTTTTCCAGGAGATTTGGAACGCATTTCTCGCTTGTCTTTGATTGAGGAAGATGGCGAAAAGAAAGTCCGCATGGCACATTTAGCTTGCGTCGGTAGCCATAAAATCAACGGTGTAGCGGCGCTGCATACCGAGCTACTCAAAAAAGATGTTCTCCACGACTTCTACGAATTATTCCCAGAGAAGTTTATTAACAAGACAAACGGTGTAACCCCCCGTCGCTGGCTGTTAATGGGCAATCCCCGACTGTCTCGCCTCATTACCGACAAAATCGGCACCGATTGGATTACAAATCTGGATGAACTCAAAAAGTTAGAAAAATTCATAGATGACAAAGAGTTCAGAAAAACCTGGCGCGAAATCAAACAAGCCAACAAAGAAGAGTTAGCAAAACTGATTCAAAAATCCAACGGAATTACAGTCGATCCCAATTCCTTGTTTGACGTACAGGTAAAGCGACTGCACGAATACAAGCGTCAGTTACTCAACGCTTTCCACATCATTACCCTTTACAACCGCATCAAGAAAAATCCTCAAGCTGACATCCAACCCCGGACATTTATTTTCGCTGGTAAAGCAGCCCCCGGTTACTTCATCGCTAAACTAATCATCAAATTAATTAACGCAGTCGGTAGCGTAGTTAATAACGATGCTGACGTTGCAGGGCGTTTGAAAGTCGCATTTATTCCCAACTACAACGTATCCTCAAGTCAATTTATCTACGCAGGTGCCGAACTTTCCGAGCAAATTTCTACAGCCGGGAAAGAAGCTTCCGGAACTGGTAACATGAAATTTGCCCTCAACGGTGCTTTGACAATCGGTACTCTTGATGGTGCTAACGTCGAAATTCGCGAAGAAGTCGGCGAAGAGAACTTCTTCTTATGCGGTTTAACCACCCCAGAAGTTTATGCTTTGAAAGCTAAGGGATACAACCCCAGAGAATATTACCAATCCAATCCCCAACTAAAAGAAGTTATTGACTTGATAGCTTGCGGACAGTTTTCCGATGGCGATCGCAGCTTGTTTAATCCACTATTAGACTCGCTATTTAACCAAGATAGGTTTATGCTATTCGCCGATTACCAATCCTACATCGATACTCAGGATATAGTTTCCCAAGCTTATCAAGACAAAGATAAGTGGACTCGGATGTCCATTCTCAACTCCGCACGCATGGGTAAATTTTCTTCAGACAGAGCAATTTGGGAATATTGCCAAGAAATCTGGAATATAGAACCCTGCAAAATTAAACTCGACGACTATTCAGCCGATAGAGGCGGATTGAAAATGTCGTAATTCTTTGTTTGGGAATGGGGCATGGGGCATGGGAGGTTAGGAGTTAAGAGTTAAGAGTTAATAAATCACTCTCTCCCCTCTACTCCCTGCTCTTTACTCCCTACTCCCTACTCCCTACTCCCTTTAATAGAAATGAAAGTAGCAGTATTCAGCAGTAAAAAATACGACCGTCATTTTCTTTCCGAAGCAAATGCCGATGGCGGACACGAGCTTGTATTTTTTGAGCCAAAATTAACTAGTAAAACTACTGCCTTAGCTTCGGGTTTTCCGGTAATTTGCGCTTTTATTAACGACCAACTTGATGGTGACACGATAAGTGCGATCGCCCTCGGTGGTACGAAGCTAATTGCTTTACGCTCTGCGGGTTTCAATAATGTTGATATCCAAGCCGCTAACAAATTAGGAATTACTGTAGTACGAGTTCCGGCTTATTCTCCTTATGCAGTAGCCGAACACGCAGCGGGATTAATTTTAACTTTAAATCGTCAGTATCATCGCGCTTATAATCGAGTCCGCGAATCGAATTTTTCTCTACAAGGTTTATTAGGATTTGACTTACACGGTTCCACCGTCGGTATAGTTGGTACGGGTAAAATCGGTATTTGTTTTGCTCAAATAATGAAGGGATTTGGCTGCAATTTACTTGCATACGATATTTATCAAAACCCTGCTTGTTTGGAATTAGGCGTAAAATATGTAGAATTATCAGAACTGCTTGGCAAATCGGACATAGTTTCTCTTCATTGTCCCTTAACTCCCGAATCCCATCATTTAATTAACGCTACAACATTAGAGCAATTCAAATCGGGAGCGATGTTAATAAATACCAGTCGCGGCGGGCTTGTGGATACGAAAGCAGTAATAGACGCTTTAAAATCAAAGAAATTAGGTTATTTAGGATTAGACGTTTACGAATTAGAAGGGGATTTATTTTTTGAAGACTTATCTCAAGAAGTAATTCAAGACGATATTTTTCAACGTTTGCTGACATTTCCTAATGTAGTCATCACCGCACATCAAGCCTTTTTTACTCAAAACGCCCTGGAAAACATCGCTCAAACAACTATTTCAAACATCACCGAATTCGAGAAAACAGGTGAATGTGTGAATACAGTGAGCAGTGAACAGTGAACAGTGAGCAGTTATCAATTATCAGCCCTGTTGGTGTGGTTCATTAAATCATGAATTGTAGGGTGTGTTACTAGTGGTGTTGACTCTGTAGCTTCTTTAGGGGATTAAAATCATGCACAAAACGTGTTTGCCCCAAGATATTGCCCTCTCCCCTTCCCCTCTCCCAAGCTTGGGAGAGGGGTGCCCGCTAGGGCGGGGTGAGGGATTTGTGATGAACTAATACAGCGAACAGTTATCAATTATCAGCCCTGTTGGTGTGGTTCATTAAATCATGAATTGTAAGGTGTGTTACATATTAATCAATATCGATATAGATGTGATTTTTCGAGTTACGCACCAACCGTAAATTTATCTTTTATTAAGGTTCGTAGTAGCGCTTCAGCGCATCCGATAAGAGGCGCTAAAGCACAACTACGAACAATTTTTTTTTACTTTCTCTATTCATTTAGTTATAAATTACCAGCGTTTTTCATCCAATTGTTTGCTATTTACTGTTTATTCAGAACTGTTTGCTGTTTACTAATTACTAACTGTTAAACCTTAGTTGTCAAGAATCATAATTCTGATTAAGTTAACCGTTCATTAATGAACCATAACCTACAGATAAAAACTGTTCGCTGATAACTGATAACTGAAAATTGTTAATTGAAAACAGGAGCTAATATGACTAAATTAAAAGTAGCTATAAACGGATTCGGTAGAATTGGTAGATTAGTATTCCGTGCTGGTATTGATAATCCTAATATCGAGTTTGTTGGTATCAACGATTTAGTACCAGCGGAAAATCTGGCTTACTTATTAAAATACGATTCTACCCACGGTAAATTTAACGGAGAAGTTGAAGCCAAGGAAGACGGTATCGTTGTTAACGGACAGTTTATTCCTTGCATTTCCGTGAGAAACCCAGCAGAATTACCTTGGGGTAAATTGGGTGCAGATTATGTAGTTGAATCAACCGGACTTTTCACCACTTTTGAAAGTGCATCAAATCACTTAAAAGCAGGAGCAAAGCGGGTGATAATTTCTGCTCCCACCAAAGATCCCGAAAAAGTGAAAACTTTATTGATGGGTGTAAATCACGACTTATTCGACCCGGAGAAAGACACCGTAGTTTCCAACGCTAGCTGTACTACCAACTGCTTGGCACCGATCGCCAAAGTAATTAACGACAACTTTGGTTTAGCGGAAGGATTGATGACTACCATCCATGCCATGACAGCCACACAGCCCACGGTAGACGGCCCCTCCAAGAAAGATTTACGTGCGGGTAGAGGTGCGGCTCAAAATATTATCCCCGCTTCTACAGGTGCAGCCAAAGCCGTAGCCTTGGTATTGCCAGAACTCAAAGGCAAATTAACCGGGATGGCATTACGAGTTCCTACACCCGACGTTTCCGTTGTAGATTTAACCTTCAAAACTGAAAAATCTACCAGCTATCAAGAAATCTGCGACGCAATGAAAGCAGCCGCAGGAGGAGAAATGAGAGGTATTTTGGGTTACACCGAAGAAGCAGTAGTTTCCACAGATTTTCAGGGTAATTTTCATTCCAGCATTTTCGATGCAGGTGCCGGAATAGAATTAAATTCCAACTTCTTCAAAGTAGTTTCGTGGTACGACAACGAATGGGGTTATTCCTGCCGTGTAGTTGACTTAATGCTATTGATGGGAGAAAAAGAAGGAATTTTGCAAAATACAGAAATGGCAGCGGTTTAGACAGTGAGCAGTGAGCAGTTATCAGTTACCAGTTCGTAGTAAGGAATGCGCGTCCTTTAAGGAGAGCGATAAATCGCTTACTGCGTTAGCGGAGCGTGTCCGTTAGCGAAGCGTGTCCGAAGGACATTAGGACATACCTTTTTAACTGCTAAAACGAGCTGGTAAATAGTTATTGGTTGATGTTTACTGGTAACTGTTAACTGATAACTGTTCACTGTTAACTGTTTTCATGCGTAAAACCAAAATTATCTGCACGGTAGGGCCAGCTACATCGACACCGGAGACTCTGAAAGCTTTGGTTGATGCGGGAATGAATGTCGCGAGATTAAATTTTTCCCACGGAGATTATCAATTCCACGGTAAAACTATTGAAATTCTCAGAAGTATACCCACTCCTCCAGAAAAACCCTTGGCTTTGATGCAGGATTTATGCGGGCCAAAAATCCGTTTGGGTATGCTTCCAGAGGAAGGTTTAGATGTGGAGGAGGGAGAGGAAGTTACTTTTGTCGAGCAAGAAAAAGGTAATAATATTCACGAATTGCCTTTACCGATACCAACTTTGTTCGCAATGGTAAGAGTCGGCGAACCGATCGCGATTAATGATGGGCGGATTAAGTTGACTGTTACCGATAGAGATACAGATAAAATTCGCGCAAAAGTCAAAATTGGCGGCAAAATTTCTTCTCGTAAAGGCGTAAATCTACCTCAAACTCATCTCCCGGTTAGTTCGATTACTGAAAAAGATTTATTAGATTTACGTTTTGGGATTCAAAATAATGTCGATTTAGTCGCAGTTTCCTTTGTTCGTTCGGCTGCGGATTTGGAGCCAGCCCAGCGAATGATTGAGGCAGCCCATAAAAAGATTCGCATTATAGCCAAAATAGAAAGACGCGAAGCTGTTGAAAACTTTGACGATATTTTAAAAGTTGTTGACGGAATTATGGTAGCTCGTGGCGATTTGGGTGTTGAAGTTCCCTTAGAACAAGTTCCGTTAATTCAAAAAGATATTATTCGTCGCTGCAACCAGGCTGGAAAACCTGTAATTACCGCCACCCAGATGTTGGAATCAATGATAACTGCTTCCGAACCGACTAGAGCAGAAGTAACAGATGTTGCAAATGCTATAGTTGATGGTACGGATGCAATTATGTTGTCTGGAGAAACAGCAGTCGGTAAATATCCGATCGCCGCAGTAGAAATGATGGATAAAATCGCCGTAGAAACAGAAAAATCATTACCCGACGGTACCTTACAATCATATGGCTATCAAGCCGGTAGTCTGAGCGTTACCGAATCTGTAGCTGAAGCCGTATGTCGTATGGCTTACGAAGTGGGAGCAAAAGCAATATTGTGTCACACTTCATCGGGAGGTACGGCGAAATTAGTTTCTAAATATCGTCCCACAACTCCAATAATTGCCCTTACATCCGAAGAAATTTCCTATCGTCAACTCGCACTTTCCTGGGGAGTCAAACCCTTAATTATCTCCCCAGCTTCTGAAACAGAAGAAATGCTAATTAATCTTATTAATACCGTTGTAAAAATAGGAGTTGCTCAACAAGGAGATAAAGTAGTAATCACATCCGGTATACCCGTAGGAAAACCAGGAAGCACTAGTTTAATCAAAGTGCATACTATTGGAGAGGCGATTTCGGCATGATGGGGAGAAGGAGTTAGGAGTTAGGAGTTAGGAGTTAGGAGTTATGAATTCAAAGCTTATAATTATCTACTCTTAACCTTTGACCTTTAACCTGAAACCTTTAACCTGTAAATCATGACCAAACTTATATTAATTCGTCACGGACAAAGTACTTGGAATGCTGCGAATCGATTTAGCGGTTGGGTTGATGTTCCTTTGAATCGAAGGGGACGTATTGAAGCAACTTTGGCGGCTGATAAGTTAAAAGATTATCAAGTTGATGTTTGTTTTACCAGCTTATTAGTTCGCGCTATGGAAACAGCAGTTATCTGTTTAACGGAAAACGAACAAATTTGCAACGGAAAAAGTCCGGTTATAAAACATAACTCCGATGAACTTCAGTGGCACGGATGGGATCAATATGAGGGAAAAGCTTTTGAAGAATTGCCCATATTTACCAGCATGGCTTTGGATGAAAGGTTTTACGGCGATTTACAAGGATTGAAGAAAGCCGAAACAGCCGAAAAATTAGGCAAAGAATTAGTGCATCAATGGCGACGTTCTTTTTCAGTGCGTCCACCAGGAGGAGAAAGTTTGTCAGATACGATGAATCGAACTTTACCATTTTTCAAAGAACGTATTATAACTCATCTCAAACAGGGTGATACTACCTTAATAGCCGCCCACGGTAACTCATTGCGTTCGATTATCATGGAGTTAGATAAACTAGAACCAGAAGAAGTTCCAAATCTAGAGTTAGCAACTGGACAACCGATAGTATACGACGTAGATGAACAAGGTAACGTCTCGAATAAGTTGATATTAAACTAATTAAAGGTTAGTTGTTAGTGGTTAGTGGTTAGTGGTTAGTGGTTAGGAATTAAGAATTTGATTTTCTCCCTTTCTTCTTGTCTCCCCCTCTCCCCCCTCTCCCCCCTCTCCCTCTCTCTCCCCATTCCCAAAACGGTATAAATTCTTAATAACAATTTAATCAAAGTGCATATAATCCGACAGCCAATATTGGGAATTGGTAAATAGAATAGGATTTGCTGCATAAAAAGGAATCTTGAATCGGTAATGCCGGAATAGTGAATCGAAAAAATGTATTAATTACCGATTACTAAATTTTGCAAGCAGTAGCAGTATTAAAGAAAAAAGCGTCAATCCTCGACACATCGATTTAATTTAACGGAGTAGATTATGTCCAAAAATTTATTAGAACAATTACGCTCAATGACTGTTGTGGTAGCCGATACGGGTGATATTCAACAAATTGAAAAGTTCAAGCCTCAAGATGCTACTACTAATCCCTCTTTGATTACTACAGTGGCTCAAATGACTGAATATCAAGGAGTTGTTGACGATACTTTAGCCCAAGCTCAGAAAGATGCTGGTGAAGCAGCAAGCTCAACTGATATTACCAGACTGGCTTTTGAACGTTTGGCTGTGGCTTTTGGTTTGACAATTCTTAAAATCATCCCCGGTAGAGTTTCTACTGAAGTTGATGCACGTCTTTCTTACGATACCGAAGCTACTGTTAACGTTGCCCGAGAAATTATTAAGCAATACGAAGCCGCTGGAGTTTCCCGCGAACGTGTTTTAATTAAAATTGCTTCTACTTGGGAAGGTATCAAGGCTGCGGAAATTCTTGAGAAAGAAGGCATTCACTGTAATCTAACTTTGTTGTTTGGTATTCACCAGGCTATTGCTTGCGCGGAAGCTGGCGTTACCTTAATTTCTCCTTTTGTCGGACGTATTCTCGACTGGTACAAGAAAGATACTGGAAAAGATAGCTATCCTGCTGAGGAAGATCCAGGCGTTTTATCCGTTACCGAAATTTACAACTACTACAAAAAATTTGGTTACAAAACCGAAGTTATGGGAGCTAGCTTCCGCAATTTAGGCGAAATAACCGAACTTGCTGGTTGTGATTTATTAACAATTGCTCCTAAATTCTTAGCTGAATTGCAAAGCAGTACAGAGGAATTACCCCGTAAGCTTGACGCAAAGAAAGCTGCTGCAATGGATATTAAGAAAATCTCGATGGATAAAGCAACCTTCGAGAAAATGCACGCAGAAGATAAAATGGCTTATGACAAATTAGATGAAGGAATCAAAGGTTTTTCTAAAGCTTTAGAAGATCTCGAAAAGTTATTAACTGAAAGATTGGATAACCTTAACGAAGAAGCTAAGGCTGCTTAAAACTAGTTCGTTTTATTAAATGTAATGTAGAGACGTTGCAATGCAACGTCTCTATTTTCATGTTGAGTGCGAATAGATAGAAATTATCATCCGCGTAGCGAGGCTGTTTTTTTACATTCGCCAATTTAATATCCTTTAAAAGATTGATAAATTACGAACCATTATTTTTCAGGTAAATACTTAAATACTTTTTATCTTTTTTCTTGATTAAAGTCAATGAATTTGAAGCAATAATTTTAATTTGTGTTTGATCGTACTTTTTGAATAAAAGTTTTATATAGCTGAGCAGTAAATAAATAATCAGAGCTTGACTGCTTATATTTTTTGATGTTTTCCTTGTTTTCAAGATTTACTTGCTTAAGCTTGATAATTATTATTGAGCAATGAATTGTCTTTGAAATCAATAGACGGGAAGATAAAAATGGACAAATACAGCGTTGCAAATGCATAGCGATGAAAATACTTGTACTAAATGCAGGCTCAAGCACTCAAAAAAGTTGTTTGTACGAGATAACGGGCGATCTTCCTGCTTTACCACCCGTACCGCTTTGGGAAGGAAAAGTGGATTGGAGCCATCAGCAAGGTGTAGCAGAAATCAAGGTAGAAACAGCCACGGGAGAAAAGTTAACCGAAGAAATTGCTACAGATTCCCAATCTGAAGTAATGGCTCATTTGCTCAACACTATATCTCAAGGTTCCACTAAAGTTATCGATCGCCTTAATGAAATTGATGTAGTTGGACATCGAGTAGTACATGGTGGTAAAGACTACAGAGAAAGTGTGGTGATTACACAAAAAGTTAAAGATGCGATCGCAAGTCTTGCAAATCTCGCTCCAGCCCATAATCCAGCGAATTTAGCGGGGATTGAAGCCGTGGAAAATATTTTAGGAGAAGTTAAGCAAGTTGCTGTTTTTGATACGGCGTTTCACCGCAATATTCCCGATGCTGCGGCAATTTATCCCGGTCCCTATGATTGGGTAGAACAGAATATCATTCGTTATGGATTTCATGGTATCAGCCATCAATACTGTTCCCAACGTGCTGCCGATATTCTTGGCAAAGATTTACACTCATTACTTTTAATTACCTGTCATTTAGGCAATGGTTGTTCTTTAGCAGCAATTAAAAATGGTCATAGCGTAGATACTACTATGGGCTTTACCCCCCTTGACGGATTGATGATGGGCAATCGTTCCGGTAGCGTCGATCCAGGAATTCTCATTTACTTGTTAAGAAAAGGGAATTATACCGTAGAAGAGTTAGATAATCTTCTAAATAAAGGTTCGGGATTAAGCGGTATATCTGGAATTTCCGGCGATATGCGGCAAATAAAAGCCGCAATTACGAGTGGCGAGATCCGCGCTCAACTGGCTTTCGATATTTACGTACATCGCTTGCGTTCCAGTATTGGAGCCATGCTTGGCAGTTTGGGAGGATTAGATGCTTTAGTATTCACTGCTGGTGTTGGTGAAAACGTCCCCGAAATTCGCCAAGCTGCTTGTGAAGCTTTTGAATTTTTAGGAATAAAAATTGATATCGATAAAAATACTAGTAAACCTGTAGACGAAAATATTGCTACATCTGACTGCTCTGTAAAGGTATTAGTAATTCACACCCAAGAAGATTGGCAGATTGCGCGTGAATGCTACAAATTATTATAAGGGGTATTGGGTATAGGGCATGGGGCATTGGGCGTTGATAGAATATTAGCAGCACGATCAATGTCTAGATGCAGACATACAATTCTGGATATTTTCATTTATCCTATCTATTAATATTCACTCCTCACTCTTAACTTACTACTCCCGTCATCAATCCCCAATGCGCGATGCCCCCTTCGGGTATCTCCTCCGGAGACGCAATACCTACGGTACGCTCCGCTAAGCGCTAACGCCACTTCTCTCGTACTGCGGGAGACAACCCACGAGATCACCATGCCCAATTCCCTTCATTCAACAAATGCCCGCCCCTACAGATAGGACGAGCATTGCTGAAGAGAACATATCACGCACTCCACTATTGGCTAAGATGCTGTTTAAGCATTCACACTATCTAAATCCCAGGTGTAATAACCTAGTTTATTCGGAACTCTAGCAAATCTACCAATACGATAGCCCCGCGAAAGCTCCCCTAATACCATGCTGCGAATTTTCATGTCTCTAATCTCTTCCTCGTCAAGCGCTCCATAAATCTGCTCGATTATTTCAGTAACAGAATAGATTTTTCCGGAGTTATCTTCTAAAAACGAAGAAATGGCATCAATTAGAAACTGACCTTCGTACTGAGGCAGCATTGGTATCTTTTTGGTTCGCTGAGGTATCAGTTGCTTCCTAGCTTTTGGCCTCGTTTTTTTGGATTTAGATTTACTGCCGGGTGGCGTTACCAAATCCAAATCTAATGTATAGCAACCAGGTTCATCAGGAACCGATTCCCAGTACAATTGTTCTTTGCCGTGGGTAAGAGAAGAATGAACTCTACCTTTGACAACTTTGAATGCAGTTGACTCTAAATCTCCATAAAGCGATCGCACTACCAAATCGATATGACAGACTTTGCCTCTTTTTTCTTCCAAAAGCTGTTTTATGGCTTCTATTCGGGAAATATGTCGGAATTCGGGCAGCATCTGAATGTCAGAACTGCTTTTCGTACTATATTTGCCCTTGGATGATGTCGCTTTTTCGAGACTGGAAGAAACAAGGGCATCTTCTTCGTCATTTTCTTCATCGGTGTCTTCTTCTGAAACCCCCGGATCGGTTTCGTC
Source organism: Calothrix sp. CCY 0018 (assembly GCF_963920925.1). Classification (NCBI taxonomy): domain Bacteria; kingdom Bacillati; phylum Cyanobacteriota; class Cyanophyceae; order Nostocales; family Calotrichaceae; genus Calothrix; species Calothrix sp. CCY 0018. The sequence goes on from NZ_CAWUDI010000011.1 coordinate 132,079, forward strand.
CGAAGTTTCTAGTTCAGACTCGGTGTCTTCGCCCAGATCTTCATCTAAATCAGTTTCTTGGGTATTAATACCTTTAAGCTGAGATTCAAATGCTTCTCTAGATAGATGTGTGGATGTTTGCGTAATTGCCGTAACATCAAGTATCTCAAGTCCGGGGAAGCTTTTGCCGTTCATTAAGGCAGAAGAATTAGACAGCAAGGCTTCAACGTGAGCAAGTTGAATTCTGGCGGTAGTAACTTTTAACTCGTACTCTTGTAGTAAACGAGCATAATATTCCCTCAAGCCCAATAATGGTTCGATTAAAGCTTGGGGTGGTGTTTCTAGTTTCTGGTGCGACTCTGGTTTCATAGCGTCCTGATTCAACTAACTTCAGCCTCTCCTTTATATTTCATTGCTCTTGGTTTCGCCTTACTAGACCTAGAATTTGATTTCCGATAAGACGGTTGAGGTGGACGACATTTTTCGCAATAAAGCGGGCGAGGTCCAAAAGTTTCTCGGTCTGTGGGCTTGTTGCACTCTTTACATACAAACGAAAATACCCTTGTATGAATTTCACGCTTGTGCGCTCGGACAGTGTACTCTCTAACGTTGATTGTCTTACTTGCCATGATTACAAATTTTCAAATCTTGTCCTAATATAGTCATTCAGAGCAGCGGGCGTGTGCTTAGATTCAATAGACTCAGCAGTAGGCCACGCATATTGATGTTTCTATTCACGGTTTTGCTTATCCGGGAAAGATACCTTCAAATGAATGCCACAAAATACATTTGTCTATTTTTTACAAAACTATATATGACTAAAGTAGCCATAATAGCTTTTTACAGACTAATAACTTGGCTTGTGACGAAGAAGTAGGGAATTTTAGTTTCAATATTCCCGCTAGCCTTCAAAGTAACAATTCAAATTGCTCTGTGTGTTTTGAGTTCAGTCAGACAAAAGAGCCGTCCTATGATGAATCTCTTGAACTGAGCCTGTTACTTCTCACAAATATGAGGGAACTATGAGGTAGTAATACAATACCTTTTAGTTATCCTTACAATGTTAGCTCTATCTCGTCAAGCCATTACCTCGTTAAGTGTAGCCTGTTTATGCTTATTTGCAGTTAGTTCGTTACAATTTCCGCGAATGCAAAAATTGCTCTCTGACAAACCTTCCAATACAGTAGAAGCCTTAGAAAGAGAAATCAGCACGGAAGAAGTCCGTCTCAAATTCCTCAAAAAAATTCCTACATTTGGCTATGATAACTTAATTGCAAATTGGATATATCTAAATTTTTTACAATATTTTGGAGATGATCAAATTCGCGATAAAACTGGTTACGGATTAAGTCCGCAATACTTCGAGGTAATTTTAAAGCGCGACCCTCGGTTTGTAAATGCCTATTTGGCACTTTCGACAAGCGGTTCTATGTATGCCGGGATGCCGGAAAAGTCTGTAAAGATTATGAATAAAGGGTTAGAGTCCCTTAATCCTTGGGTTCCCAAAAATTCCTACTACATATGGCGTTACAAAGCAGTTGATGAGTTACTATTTTTAGGCGACTCTAAAGCTGCCAGTAAATCTTTTACGAATGCCTCTCAATGGGCTAGCGAGCATTCAGATGAGGAAAGTAAGTTAGCAGCATTTATTTCCGGAAAAACCGCAGAATTCCTGCAAAATAATCCTGATAGTAAAAATGCTCAAATTTCTGCTTGGGGTATGGTATTAAGTAGTGGAACCGATCAAAAAACCTATCAAAGAGCAGTTCGCGCAATCGAAGCTTTAGGTGGAAAAGTCATTTCTACCCCGGAAGGCAATCGAATTCAATTTCCTCAAGACAGCGAGCAGTGAGCAGTGAGCAGTTAACAGTTAACAGTTAACTGCTTACTGGTAAAAGATTTTCGATTTAAAATCTGGTACAAAAAAGTTTGGGCAAAAGGATTTTTCTACCCCCAAGTTTCCACAAAATATACAATTACCATTATCCAACCTCTTTACTAATTGCTGTTCGCTGTTCACTGCTCACTGTTCACCGATCAATATTCTTTTTTCGTGACAAGGAAATAATATTTTGCTTAATAGGAAACAAAAAACTTGTCTAAATGTTAAGTTTTGTAAAAATGAGAGATTAAAAACTAGAAAGAACATTTCTACATAGTTAGACTACAGAAACAGCATATGTACTGCTATTAACAAAAAGTCAGCGCTTTGATGTAGCCTAAATGATTCCAGTACAAGTAACATTAAAAAACTTTCTCAGTTATCAAGACGCAAGTTTGGATTTTAGCGGACTGCATACGGCGTGCATTTGTGGCTCGAATGGTGCAGGCAAATCTTCGCTTTTAGAAGCTATAACTTGGGTAGTTTGGGGTGAGAGTAGAGCGGCTTCGGAGGATGATATTATTCATACTGGAGCTAAAGATGCCCGAGTTGATTTTACTTTTGAAGCTAACGGAGAAATTTATAGAGTAATTCGTACCCGTCGTCGGGGTTCTAGTAGTGCTTTAGAGTTTCAAATTGAAACAGAAGAAGGGTTCAAGTCTCTTACTGGTAAAGGTTTAAGGGCTACTCAAGAGCAAGTTATTGATCATATAAAACTTGATTACGATACTTTTATAAATTCTGCTTACTTACGTCAAGGGCGTGCTGATGAGTTCATGCTCAAACGTCCGAGCGAGCGTAAAGAGATTTTAGCTGAATTATTAAAGTTAAATCAATATGATGAGCTTGAAGATAAAGCCAAAGAATTATGGCGTCAGTTAAAAGCAAGAGGAGAAGAGTTAGAGCGCCAGACGGGATCGATTAAAACTCAACTGCAACAACAAGAAACTATTGCTCAACAAAGAACTGAGTTAGAAACCGAACTCAACGAACTACAAAAATTGCAGGGTTTTGACAATATTCAGTTGCAAAATTTACAGGTTATCCAACATCAGCGACAAGGTTGGGAAGAGCAACTGCATTTTGTTCGGCAGCAATATAATAATCTCACTCAAGATAGCAAGCGTTTGGAAAGCGAACAATCGAGCTTGAAAATTCAGCTTGAGTCTTTGGAAGGATTATTAAATCAGTCTTCAGAAATTAAAGCCGGATATGCTCGTTATCAAACTCTGCAATCTGAAGAAGAATCAATGGGGGCTTTATTTTCAGAATATACCCGTGCTTCTCAATTGCGCCAGCAACGACTTTCTCAGTTGAGTAAGCATATTCAAGGAATTGAGCGACAGCTGCAACACTCTCAAGCGCAATTAGAAGCTTTAGTGCAGCAAGAGCAAGATATTGAGCGAACTCTTAATAATACTGGTGATGTGGAAGCAGCGCTAGAAAAATTAAAAGCAGCCCGTCAGCGTCTGGGTAATTTGGATAATTTGCAAATGCAAGTTTCTCCATTGTTGCAGCAGCGCCAACAATTGCAAACCGAGTTGCATCGCACTCAAGCAGGGATAGTAGCCCGAGTCGAGCAGTTGCAAACTACATTTATACAATTGCAAAATCAATCTCGCAAGCAACCGCAACTTCAACAGGCAGTTATCGAAGTAGAGACGAAGATCGAACAATTAGATAAAGATAAAGTTTATCTGCAAAGATTACAGGAAAAAGGATTAGAAAAACGGAGTTTTATGGAGCGGTTGCACGCTCAGCAGCGCGAATACGAGCGGCTTTTAGGGGAGTTAGAGCAAAAATTGCAAATGTTACAAAACCCCGATGCTGTTTGTCCTTTATGCGAACGTCCTTTAGACGAACATCACTGGAATCGAGTCGCAGATAAAACTAAGGTTGAATATAAAGATACAGAAGGGCAATTATGGGTTTTTCGCGAACAACTGGCAGTCTCAGAACGAGAAATTCAGCTTTTTCGGCAGGAATATCGCAGCGTCAACGGTAAACTGTCGCCTTACGAATCTTTACGCGAGCAAAAAGGAGAATTAGCAGCACAATTGCAGGCAACTAGTGAAGTTGATATACAGATACAGCAAATTATTTCGGAGAAAGAGAGATTAGAAAAAACTTTGCATTTAGGTGATTACGCGCCTCAAAAGCAAAAAGAATTGCAGGAATTAGAAGACTATTTACTCGCTCTTGATTACAACGAACAGAATCATGCTTTGGCTCGCAGCGAAGTTGAGAAATGGCGATGGGCAGAAATTAAGCAAGGGCAAATTAAAGATGCACGCAAGCGTCAAGCACAATTAGCAGCCAGAAAACCCGAAATTCAAGGATTAATTAGTCAATTAGAGAATCAAATTAAGGTAGAGCAAACTGATTCAGAAATTGCTAGAGAAATCAAAGAATTAGAAAATAAAATTGTTGAAATGGGTTACGACAACCAGCGTCATAACCAAATCCGTATAGATGTAAGACAAGCCCAGTCTTGGCATTTACGCCATCAGCAATTAACTTCAGCAGAATCTCGGCATCCCGAAATGAAAGCGCGATCGCAATATGCAGAGGAAGCGTTAAAAGCCAGGTTGAACGAAAAACAGCAGTTAGCTGCTCAAATTAACGGTGTCGTGGCGCAATTGGAACAAACCACCAATCCTACCGCTCAGATTCAAGATTTGGAATCTAAATTAGCAAACCGTCGCCGTCAACTCGATGATAAATTAGGTTATTTAGGACGATTGCAGCAACAGTCACAGTATTTAGAAAACCTGCAAGTACAGCATAAAGAGCAGCAGCAGCAACTTAAAAAAGTTCGCTCTCAACAGCGAGTTTATCAGGAATTAGCGCAGGCATTTGGTAAAAATGGTATCCAAGCATTGATGATTGAAAATGTATTACCGCAGCTAGAAGCCGAGACAAATCAACTACTTTCCCGATTGAGCGCCAATCAATTACACGTACAGTTTGTTACGCAGAGAGCTGGTAAAACTAGTAAAGCCAAAAAGAAAAATGCCAAATTAATAGAAACTTTAGATATTTTAATCGCCGATGCCAGAGGTACCAGAGCTTACGAAACCTATTCCGGTGGAGAAGCTTTTAGAATCAACTTTGCAATTCGTTTAGCACTAGCTAAATTATTAGCCCAGCGAGCCGGAGCAGCTTTACAACTACTAATAGTAGATGAAGGATTCGGTACCCAAGACAGCGAAGGATGCGACAGATTAATTGCAGCAATCAACGCTATAGCACCCGACTTTGCCTGCATCCTCACCGTAACTCATATGCCCCATTTGAAAGAAGCCTTTGCAGCCCGTATTGAAGTTAATAAAACTCAGGATGGCTCTCAAATTAGGATGATGATTTGAATTTGGGAATTGGTAATTGGTAATTGGTAATTGGTAATTGGTAATTGGGCATTGGGCATTGGGCATGGGGAATTAAGAGTAGCGAATAGCAACTAACAACTAACCACTAACAACTAACTCAAATTCATCGAATTTAACAACTTCAGAATCTGGTTTACTTGTGTCAAAACGATAGCTACTTACGGTGCCTTGTTCGGTGTCAAAGATGGTAAATACGGTAATTTGATTGCTGGAAATATAAGGTAATGGTTTACCGTTTTCGTCTAAAAGTGGTTCAATTGTCGGTACTACTGGTTCTAAACCGTAAGGGTCGCCAATTTCTGTATAATTACAATTACCATCATGGTTATCTGGATTGGTATTTGGTAAATTAGTTCGCTTTCTAACTCCATATGCCGCAGCGTAGGAATTACCTACATTTGATGTTTCCAAAAAGTGCATTCCACTGGAGCTAACAAAGCGATTCCATAAATGAGAATGTCCGTAAAATACTAACTGTACTTTTGCTTTTTCTAACAAAGGAATTAAGTCACGGGTAATATAATCGTCTTGTTTGGGGTATTCATATCGCACCGAGGTAATATTATTGTTGCGATCGCGTTCGATTATCTGCACTGGATCGGTGTAGGCAGGTACGATGTTATCTCCTAAAGTGTGGGGAGGATGATGAAACATCACTACTTTGTATTTTGCTTGCTGAAATTCGTCGCTGTTGAGTTCGTTTACAAGCCAATCATATTGAGTGCTACCTTTGGCAATTGGTTCGTAAATATGCTGTCCGTATCCCCAATTTTGCGGGTGATTTAATTCTTTTTCTGGCTCGGCATATTTCCCTTTATGAGAATTTTCTGCGGTAAAATAGCGCCACATATTAGTTACATATAAAACTACCAAGCGTATATCACCGAAGCTTGTTGCATAATAACCTTTTTTACCTGTTTCAGTTTCCGGTAGGCTAAATATCTTCTCGAAAGTATCGGTATTAAAAGAATTATCTTCTAAAGATTCTTTGCCATACAGCTTTAAAGCAACATCACGGGGAATGGTATCGTTAAATTCTTCATTCAAGCTTTTTCCCTGATTAAAACGTCCCATAATTTCATGATTGCCAATACAGGGAAATATAGGAGCATTTTGAATAATTTGCCCTCCGGTGTAAGTAATTTCTACACCATCATATTTCATTACATAATTAGCTGTTCCCTGGAAACAAGGGAAAAAAGCGTTGCCACGGTTATCATCAAACCATTCACTAGCACGATCTGGTATATTAACTAAATCGCCAGCAAAAAATACTGCATCGATTTGCTCAAAGGTTTGCTTCACTTTTTGTAAGTTTGCTGCTACCATCGGCTTGATTTGATGGTCGGAAGTTAATAATATTTTCAGTGGTTTATCGGGAAGTGGAGCAGGTTGAAGAGTATAAACTTGACTACTAATTGATTCATTATTTTCTGTGGTGCTTGTTACTCTATAAGAAACTCTTTCACCAGGAGTTAAATCGGTTAATAAAGCTTCATGTCGCCAAACTTCTCGGAACATTGGTTTTTGATAAATTTCCCCGTCTGCGGTTTGATTTCCGACTCGCGAGTATTTATCTTCTCTCAAATGATTTAGTTTAATAGTTTTGGCAGTCACACTTTTTGAAAAGTTACTGCCGTAATTAACTGTGTGGCGTAATGCCGCTTTGCTCAAGCTCCGCTTATCGCCCATAAATTCAGTAAACCAAACAATGCGTATAGAAGTTTGAGTCGGGAATTGTAAAAATGGTTCTGTTAATAATTTTAAGTGGGATTTCATGATCTAGGTAGTAGGAAATAGACGAAAGCATTATAGCCATTCCAATTAAATTGTGTCTTGCTCTCTAGTTACTAGTACTCCATCACATTAATTTTCCTAGGCTCGTAGTAGTGCTTCAGCACCTCCGAATTCCGAATCCGGAGGCGCTGAAGCGCTACTACGAACAATGATAAATACATTTTCTGTTCCCCGTTCCCTATTCCCCAAAAATCAAGCACTTAAAAATTCTCGTATATACTGATTAACTAACTCAGGCTGTTCTTGCTGTACCCAATGGCTACAGTTAGGAATATATTTAATTTGAAAATCTTCAACATAGGCTTCGGTACCATAGGTTAATTCTTTTCCTAATGCAGTATCTTCCTCTCCCCAAATCATTAAAGTAGGAACTTCCAAAACGCTCCAATTTTGATTAGAGAATTGTGGAAAGATATTGCGGTAATAGTTTATCATTGCTGTTAAAGCTCCACGTTTAGCAGCAGCATTTTTATAAGCGTCAATATCATATGAACTAAAAGCGCTTTTGTTAACAGCCATGCCTTTAAAAGCATTTTCAATAAATTGATAATCTTGAGCTTGAACGAATAATTCCGGAATTATAGGTAATTGGAATAAGAATACATACCAGCTACGTAACAATTGCTGCGGAGTTCGGAAACCTTCAGAAAACTTTGCATAATGGGGATGATTCAGAATAATTAATCGCTCTACCATTTGCGGATAAGCATAAGCAAAACTCCAAGCAATCCCCCCTCCCCAATCATGCCCTACCAACACGCACGAGTCGTATCCCAATCCGCGAATGATACCTTCTACATCTTTGACTAATTCAGTCATTACATAAGCCGATTGTTCTTTCGGTTTATCGCTATCGTTGTAACCGCGTAAATCTGGAGCAACTACCTTAAAATTTTTGGCAAATTCTGGAATTTGATATCGCCAAGAATACCAAAACTCAGGAAACCCATGCAGCATCAGCATCAAAGGGCCGCTTCCTTGAGTTACATAATGTAGATTTACCCCATTAGTAGTTATGTAATCGTGTTGCCAAGTTTCCATGTGGATGACTCCAGAGACTATTTGCTTATTTTACGAGGAGAAGGGGAAGAGGGGGATAGGAAGACAAGGGGAAAAGAATAAGTCCTGTTCTATTTATTACTGTTCACTGGTAACTGATAACTGATAACTGTAAAATTCTACATTATGGATTGTTCTGGAGATAGATGTATGTCTTGATTTTATATGAGTAGATGAACATAGTAATTGTTTATCAAAACTATGGAACAACAGATATCACATAAACCTTCTGCATGGATTGAACGACTGGCAAGGTTTGGTTATGCTTCTAAAGGAGCAGTTTATTTTCTTGTGGGATTGCTGGCCGTACAGGCCGCTTTTGGGCGAGGAGGAAAAAAGACGGGTACGGAAGGAGCTTTGATAACCATAGTGCAGCAACCTTTTGGTCAATTTTTACTTGGTTTGGTTGCCTTCGGTTTAATAAGTTATGCAATGTGGCGTTTCGTTGAAGCAATTAACGATCCCGAAAATAAAGGTAACGATATTAAAGGTATCGCAACGAGACTTGCTTATATCGCGAATGGTTTGGCTTATGCTGGTTTGGCTTGGACTGCGGTACAAATTATCATGGGAAGTGCAAGCAGTGGCGGGGGAGATAGTAAACAAAATTGGACTGCTCGTTTACTAAATCAACCTTTCGGACAATGGTTATTAGGAACGATTGGTGTTGCTGTAATTGCTTTCGGATTTTATTATTTATATAAAGCTTTTACTGCAAAATTTCGCAGAAAGTTAAATTTATCCGAATTAAGTAGTACAGAGCGTGAATGGGTTATAGCTATTTGTCGATTCGGTTTGGCGGCAAGAAGTATTGTATTCTTTTTAATTGGTTGGTTTGTGATTGAAGCGGCATATATGGCTCAAGCAAGTCAAGTTGGTGGACTTGATCAAGCATTGGAAACTTTATCACAGCAGCCTTACGGCCCTTGGCTATTGAGTGTTGTAGCTTTGGGCTTAATGGCTTATGGCGTATATATGGTGGTTCAAGCACGATATCGTCGTCTCGATCCAAATATGTAGATAGATAATAGGTAATAGGTAATAGGTAATAGGTAATAGGTAATAGATAATAGATAATGGGTAATAATTAAATTAAATTTAAAAATCTCAATATATCGATTTAACTTTTTATTTCTGACTGTTAACTGTTCACTGCTCACTGCTCACTGTTCCAAAAATGTCAATTACTGAAATACGCGGTGTCTGGTTAACTACTACGGGTAGTAAAGTTTTTGATTCTCGCGATAATATCGTTGAAGCGATGGAATTTCTTGCTGAAACGGGATTTAATGTTGTGTTTCCGGTAGTTTGGAATAAAGCGGCAACGCAATTTCCTTCTCAGATAATGCAGCAAAATTTTGGTGTAGAAATTAATCCGCAATATCGGGGAAGGGATGTTTTAGCAGAAGTAATTACCCAAGCGCATCGAGTTGGCTTAAAAGTAATTCCCTGGTTTGAATATGGTTTTGCTAGTTCTTACAACTCTAATGGCGGAATGTTACTGGCGAAAAAACCACAGTGGGCAGCGCGAGATTCTAAAGGCAATTTATTAAATAAAAATGGTTTTGAATGGCTTAATGCTTTAGACTTGGAAGTTCAAGATTTTTTATTAAGTTTAATACTCGAAGTTGTTAATAATTACGACGTTGATGGTATACAAGGTGATGACCGTTTACCTGCTTTACCATCTGAAGGTGGTTACGATAATGGTACTATAGAACGCTATAATCAAGAATTTGGTAAAAATCCGCCGCAAAACTCTAAAGATAGTCAATGGTTGCAGTGGCGTGCTGATATTTTAACAGATTTTTTAGCTCGTTTATATAAAGAAGTCAAAGCTGTAAATAATAATCTATTAGTATCAATGGCTCCTAATATTCACGATTGGGCATTGAAAGAGTATTTACAAGACTCGCAGACATGGTTAGAAAAAGGTTTAGTCGATATTGTTCATCCGCAAATTTATCGCCGCGATTTTAATAGCTATAAAGGTATTGTTGATCGGTTAGTCAAACAGCAATTTAATCATAAAAACTTAGTTAAACTTGCACCGGGAGTGTTAATGAAACTGGGTTCTTACAATATCAGTCCCGATTATTTGTTGCAGTTAATTGAATATAATCGTGCTTGCGGTATTCAAGGAGAAGTATTTTTCTTTTACGAAGGTTTACGAGATAATAATAATGCTTTAGCTCAGGTGTTGAAACAAGGTTATTATGCTAAGTCGGCTAATTTTCTTTGTTTGGAAGATTTGAATCAAGATGCGAGTCAGAAAGAAGTTGTTTATGAGAAGCGGGGTTTATTTAAGTTTTTGAAAAATTGGTTTTGATTTTATGACATTTGTGAATAATAACGCGCAGGATGCCCGTACCACAAGAAATATATAATATTTATTATGCAATTAGAATATAAATCGCAGATAGAAGAAAATATTCAAATTCTCAAGCACGATTTACCAACTTTGTTTAAAAAGGATATTTCTTATGATATTTATACGGATGATATCTACTTTGAAGATCCAGTAAATAAGTTTAAATGGAAATTCAACTATAGAATTATTTTTTGGACTTTAAGATTTCACGCTGGGTTGTTTTTTACAGATATTCATTTTGATTTACACGATGTATATCAATCAAATGATTATACGATTTTTGCGAAGTGGACTGTAAGGGGTACATTACGAGTACCTTGGAAAGCAAAAATATTCTTTAATGGTCATTCAAATTATAAATTAAATCAAGATGGTTCGATCTACGAACATATTGATACTTGGGATAGGAAACCTGGCGAGATTTTACGTCAGTTTTTACCTCAGAAACAGAAGCCCTAAATTACCCGCACTCTCGAAGAGTGGGGCTACAGAAACAAAGCCTGCCTTCGCAGGCTAGCAATTCAGCCTGCGAAGGTAGAGTTTGTAAATGTAGCGATACCCTTATAGGGTATTGTGAGAGAATAAGCAAACCCCTTGCAATTTATGTTAAGTCCTTTTATTCAAAACCTAATCGTAACAGCCCTAACATTTATTTACGTCTTTGGGCTGGTAGCGGTAATGAATTTCTGTGTCACTCGCTTAAAATTATCACAAGATATTAGCCGTAAAATAACTCATATTGGTGCGGGTTCTTTGATTGGATTTTTGCCACTCTATAATGATTCACATTGGTCAAAATATCTTAACGTTACTATTTTTGTTGTTTGGATAATACTGTTAATTCAAAAAGGTTTATTTGCTAGCGACGAAGATGAAGCTGTTAAAACCATGACTCGCAATGGTGATAAAAGCGAACTTTTGAAAGGACCTTTATATTTCGTAATTGTAGCTACTATCTGCGGTACTTTATTTTACAAAACCTTTCCCGGAATAATGGCGATCGCAACTCTCGGTTGGGGAGATGGAATTGCTCCTATAGTTGGCTCTCGTTACGGTAAATTGAAATATGAAGTACTTAGTAGTAAAAGTGTGGAAGGAAGTTTATCAATGTTAATTGCTGCTTTTGCTGCAAGTACGTTTTTCGTTTGGTTGATTATACCGAATGAGTTAGATATTGTCCGGATTTTACTATTATCTGCAATTGCTACAGTAGTGGAAGCTTGCAGCCCAAAGGAAATTGATAATCTGTTGATTCCCAGTGTGGTAATTTTAGCCGCTAGTATATGAGAAGGGAATAGGGAATAGTTTACTTATAACTTTAATATCATGTTACCCAGTGTAATCCAAAATCTAAAATCCAAAACAAAAGCATCCGTTGTTAAAATCCAAAATCGATTTAACCTTTAACCTGATTTTTTATTTAGGTTGAACGAATAATTCTAATAAACTAGAACCAATATATACATATCCAGAAATAACTATAGTACTGCTTACGATTAAAGCAATCAAAAAGTAAGTATATTTTATTTTGGTTAAACCGATAGCATAGCTAACTATATCCTGAGAAAGAGGCATTATTACTATCATATATAGAATACTGCGGCTACTTTTTAACTTGCCAATAAACTGATCTAATTCCTTTAAGTTAGCCTTTCCTATAAATCTTTGAGCTACCTTTCTTCCTAACTTCCTAGATATCCAAAAATTAGTACTGCATCCAATAATACTAGCTATATAACTTAATAAGAAAGCATCATGTTTGCCAAATAACGTTCCACCCACTACAAATAACGAACTTCCACTTAAAGGTGCAATAATTAAACTTGCCGCACATAAAAGCACAAATACTATAGGTGCCCATGCTCCTGTTTTTTTTACCAAGAGTTGAGCATTGCCCAAACCGATAGTTTGTAAAGCAAGCGCCAAGATTAGATAAAAAATCGCTACAAAAGAAATTGCTAATAAAATCTTTTGGAGTTTAGAGGTAAGTCGCATTGTAGTATCTATTTAAAGTAGGATTGAATTTTCTGTCAAGAATTAGTTGTTTGCTTATATAGTTACATTTTACTACTTTCAGTATCGGGACTGAATCTGTTACAAGAAATAAATGTATTCAGTAATATAAGATACACTAAAAGTTGGTTTAAATAAGTAAATGTTGGTTACGTTTTATTGTTTTCTCTGCTTTCGTGAAAAAATATAGGACTTGGGCAATCCTAATGATTTATCTAATGCTATAGATGTAAAAATTTTCTGCAACCGTAAAAACAAAACTCGTGAAAATCTTAATTGTCAAACATGAATGAAAATCAACCGTAGGGAGAATCAAACAAAAACTGATTTAGAACAAATGATTGGTAATGCCGTGCCTGTAAAATTAAGCGAATATGTTGCTAATACAATAATTGAATATATTGAAAGTAAAGCAACACCTCAATTGGAACCTAAACAACTTGTATTGAATTTTGGCGAGATTTAATAAATCTATTTATTTTTAGTCTCTTAACCCAGCTTCTCTTAACGCTTGTGCGAGCAAATCTAATAAATTTATTCTTTCTGCCCATTCTTGTAAATAGTTGAAATCTAGTTGATCGCCCTGTACTTTCATTACACCTAATACATCGCGCCACTGTCTATCTGAAATTTGATTACCCAAACGATACCAAATTAACTTTTGTAAAATAATATCTTCTGAAGTAGCAAACCAAGCTGTACGTAGAGGATTTTCACTCACAACTAATTGCTGTCTGCGCTGCATTTCAATTTGTGCTAATGGCTGTAGAGAAAGAATAAAAATATCAACTTTCAGCATGGTATCGAGATGAATAATGTTAAATGATGATTTACTATCAATTGCTTGGGTTAGCATTGCATCATCAATATAGAATTCTCCCGTCATTATTTCCACTAAAGGTTGTACCTGAGAAAGTTGTAAATCTGCAACCACATCTATATCTAAAGTAGCGCGGGGTTCGCCTAAAATAGAACTAGCTACAGAACCTCCGATTAAATAATTTATTCCTAAGTTTTCAAAAATTTCTGCAATTATTAAAGCTAATTTAATCGATTCTGCATCCACAATTTGCCTTTGATTATCTTTATAAAGTAGATTCGCTTTTTCTTTACCCAGCCATCTCACTGCTAAATATAATTGAATTTCTTTATAGTTAGCATTAGGATATTGGTTACGAATACCAATAAGATTACATTGCTGAATACCTTTAGTTGCTTGATTAATTAAATGGGCTTTTTTCCATAATGGCATTTGGCGAAAAGCCTGCATCATAAATTTGTCGATTTTATGATTAGTATCAATCGATTGGGATTGGTAATTAAGCATTTTATTACCCCGCTTTACTTGCCGGATACTGCTTTAATACCTGCTTCAAATACCTCCCCGTATACGACTTTTCATTCTTCGCTACATCTTCGGGAGTACCTACAGCGATAACTTCTCCTCCTTTATCTCCTCCTTCGGGACCTAAATCTATCACCCAATCGGAACAACGAATTACGTCTAAGTTGTGTTCAATAACCAAAATCGAATTACCTTTATCTACTAATCTTTGCAGTACATCTAATAATTTATGTACGTCGTAAAATGATAATCCGGTTGTCGGCTCGTCGATTAAGTAAAGCGTCTTCCCGGTAGCTCGACGCGATAATTCGCTGGCTAATTTTACCCGTTGCGCTTCACCACCCGATAAGGTTGTGGCTGGTTGTCCGAGTTTTACATACCCTAAACCAACATCTAGCAAAGTTTGCAGTTTATTTGCTGCTTTGGGAATGTTGGTGAAAAATTCTAATGCTTCTTCAACTGTCATATTGAGAACATCAGAAATTGATTTGTCTTTGTATTTTACCTGCAAGGTTTCGCGGTTATATCTGGCACCTTTGCAGACTTCGCACTGTACGTAGACATCTGGGAGAAAATTCATTTCGATCACGTTGACACCTTGCCCCGCACAGGCTTCGCAACGTCCGCCTTTGACATTAAACGAAAACTGCCCCGGTTTGTAACCCCGCGCTTTGGCTTCGATGGTTTCCGAAAATACCGCACGAATTGCGTCGAATATGCCCGTATAAGTTGCTGGGTTGGAACGTGGAGTTCTACCGATGGGAGATTGATCGATCACAATTGCTTTGTCAACTGCTTTCAATCCCTTCATGCCGTCAATTTCTTTCGGCATCGGAGTTTTTTTGAGCAGGTGGTGTTTTAGTGCGGGATAAAGTAACTCGTTGACTAAAGTTGATTTACCCGAACCCGAAACACCTGTAACTGAAACTAATTTACCTAAAGGAATTTCTACATCTATATTCCGTAAGTTGTTGCGATGGGCGTTTTGCATAACTAAATTAACGCCGTTTCCATCTCTTCTCTGAGCGGGAGTTTTGATTACTCTTCTTCCCGATAAGTAAGCACCAGTTAAAGAATCCTCTGCATCTAGCAGTACCTGTAAATCACCTTCTGCTACAATATGTCCTCCGTGAATACCCGCGCCTGGACCAATATCAACAATGTGGTTGGCGGCGCGAATTGTTTCTTCATCGTGTTCTACCACAATTAATGTGTTACCCAAATCCCGCAATCTAAATAAAGTTTGCAGCAATTTAGCGTTGTCGCGCTGGTGCAAACCGATACTTGGTTCGTCGAGTACGTATAACACGCCAGTTAACCCAGAACCGATTTGAGTTGCTAACCGAATTCGCTGGGCTTCTCCACCCGAAAGCGTCATTGCTGTACGATTCAAAGTTAAATAATTTAAGCCCACATCCAAAAGAAACTGCAAACGCGCTTTGATTTCGCGCAATACCAAGTCTGCAATTTGCATTTGCCGCTTACTTAACTGTAAATTATTGATTCTTTCCTGAGTGTCAGTAATCGAAACCCCAGTTAAATCCAAAATCTTATACTGTCCCAACCTTACGGCTAAAGCTTCCGGTTTCAACTTTTTACCTTCGCATACCGGACAAGGTTGATCGATAATATATTGTTCTAATTTATGTTTAATTAATTCCGAACCACCCTCATACTGGCGCTGTAAAATCGGTAACACGCCCTTAAATTTCTTGATTCGTTCCGATTCCGGCGTTTTGCTTTCTCCCTCTAAAATTATCTCTTGCTGTTCCTCAGTCAAATTTTGCCACTGCGTTTGTAACTCGAAGCCATAATCCTGTCCCAGAGAGTAAAGTAGCTCCAAGTAATAGGAATTATCTTTTTCAGACCAAGGCGCGATCGCAGCGTAAATTGGTGATTGAGCATCGGGTACAACTAAATCGCGGGAAAATCTTTTTAATGTGCCTATTCCGTGACAATTAGCACAAGCACCATAAGGTGAATTAAAGGAAAATAAACGCGGCGATAATTCTTCCATTACCGCGCCATGTTCGGGACAAGCAAAGTTTTCCGAAAAGACTAATTCTTGGTCTTTCTCTTCTTCTTTATCCCCCTCCTTTTCCAAGGAGGGGTTAGGGGAGGTAGGAGTATAGAGGATTACTGCAATACCATTAGACTGTTTTAAACACGTAGACAGAGAATCAACCAAACGCTCTTCAATACCGGCTTTTTTAATTAAACGGTCGATAACAACTTCTACAGTATGAGTATATTTTTTATCTAATTCTATAGAGTCCGAAAGTTCTCGCACTTCGCCATCGATACGAACTCGGACAAAACCTTGAGAAGCGAGACTGGATAATAATTTGGCATGAGTACCCTTCTTACCGCGCACCACCGGAGCCAAAATTTGGAACTTAGTGCGATCGGGCAACTCCATGATTTTATCAACCATTTCATCTATCGTTTGAGGAGCAATAGAGCGATCGCACACCGGGCAATGAGGCTCGCCAGCCCTACCAAACAACAGACGTAGATAATCGTAAATTTCCGTTACCGTTCCTACAGTCGAACGCGGGTTGTGAGAAGTAGACTTTTGATCGATAGAAATCGCTGGGCTTAAACCTTCAATCGCTTCCACATCCGGCTTATCCATTTGTCCCAAAAACTGCCGCGCATAGGAACTAAGCGACTCAACATAACGACGCTGCCCTTCGGCGAAGATGGTATCAAAAGCCAAAGAAGACTTACCAGAGCCAGAAACCCCAGTAAAAACAATAAGTTGACGCGAAGGAATTTCTAGATCGACATTTTTTAAATTATGCTGCCTAGCACCGCGAATGCGGATTGTATTTTGGTTAGAGTTAGGGAGTTTTCCATTTAAGGATGCAGCTAACTTTGTTTCTGACATATCAGCAAGGTGGGATGGCGGCAATGAACAATCTTTAATAATACTATCGTTACTGTAGTTATGGTAGAACAATCGTACTTAAATTTTGGAAATTAAGGTTAAAGGTTAAAGGTTAAAGGTTAAAGGTTTAAAATTCTCCTTGTCCCCTTGTCCCCCTATCTCCCCCTCTACCCCCTCTACCCCTTTTTCTCGAACAAAAACAAATTCCCCGTTTTCCCCCTTCCAACTCGAATTTCCTCATCCAAATAAGAAGTTATCCATACAGCTTCGTTGCGGAGAGCTTCGATAACTGGGATTTTTAATTCGGGTAAATCAAATGGTAAATTAAAAGGTTTTGTTGCTTGAAATCCAAATGCATCGAAGCTGACAAAAGCAGTTTTTTGATCTTCCTCACATTTCCAAATTCCAGAAGCTTGGATTTTCCATTCACCTAATAAAGGTAATTCGATTTTGGCACAGTTAGAAGCTGTAATTCCGGCATTATTCGCAGTTAAAGTTTGATATACCTGTTTAATGTTAATTCCTGTCCAATCGGGAATTGTGGCAACTTGACGAGTCACGACTGTTCCGTTGGAAGCATATATTAATTGCCAGTTACCAGATATTAAAGCTTGATTTTTTAAACTTAACGGTTGTGGAGTTGGGTTAATTTCCTCGATTTTTTGAATAATTTGATCTATATTTGGTTCTGCTTGGGGGAATATGGCTTGTTGCAATGGTAACGCTTCTACCTGTTGCATTAGCTGAGTTTTCAGAGATTGAATAGTTGGATTTTGTACTGTCATATTTTAATATTTTATAGAGGAAACTAATAGCAAAATATCATTAATCAAGAGGCAGAGCCTGGGGTGTTGACTTTGTGCCTTTTCAAAGGGTAAAAAATCATCCAAAAAACGTGTTCGCATTCAACCCCGAATCCCTCTCCCCCTCCCCTCTGCCCTTCTCCTGGAGAGGGGTGCCCGTCAGGGCGGGGTGAGGGCTACGCTCGTGTGACACAATTGCATGAACTAAAAACAATGCCCAATGCCCAATGCCCCATTCCCTCTCTCTTTAGCCATAAGTAGAGCAAACAATAAGCAAGACTAAAGTTAGTTTTCAAAATTGACTCAAATCGTTCATACTGCTGACAAAAGAAAAATTCGTAATTAATTAAGAATAGGTATCAAAACCCATCTGTATAATAATTACGAGTTACAACCTAAAAATTACTAATTATTATTATGCGTTGGGAATTTGGTCGAAAAAGCGACAATGTAGAAGATAGACGCGGTAGAAGTGTTTCTCCGGGCTTAGTTGGTGGTGGGCTTGGCGGTTTGGTGCTTACTTTAATTGCAGTTCTTTTGGGTGTAGATCCAGCAATTATCGACCAGATTGCTCCCAGAGATAACGGTTATTCTACTCCAACTCAAACGACTTCTCAACCTCAAGACGATATGGGAAAATTTGTTTCAGTTGTACTCGCCGATACCGAGGATACCTGGAATCCGCTATTTCGACAAATGGGAGCAAACTACCGGGAACCGAAATTAGTTCTTTTTAGCGATGCAGTACAATCAGCTTGCGGTTATACGAGTGCTGCGGTAGGCCCTTTTTACTGTCCCCCAGACGAAAAAGTATATTTAGATACAAGTTTTTTCCGAGATTTAAAAAACAAGCTTGGCGCACCCGGAGATTTTGCTCAAGCATATGTAATCGCTCACGAAGTTGGACATCACGTGCAAAACTTGATGGGAATATCCGACAAAGTTAGAAGCGTCCAAAATCGAGTTGGTAAAGTTGAAGCAAACCAACTTTCCGTCAGATTGGAATTGCAAGCAGACTGTTTCGCCGGTATTTGGGCGAATAAAGCACAGAAAGCAAGACAAATTCTCGAACCTGGCGATATTGAAGAAGCCCTGAATGCCGCTGCAAGTATCGGAGACGATAGATTGCAAAAGCAAGCCAAAGGATATGTCGTCCCCGAATCCTTTACACACGGAAGTTCTGCACAAAGGGTTAAATGGTTTAAAACAGGTTTTCAATCGGGTAGCGTTGATGCTTGTAATACTTTTGAAAGTTGAGAATTGGGCAAAGCTTAAAGGTTATAATTCCCCTTGTCCCCTTGTCTCCCCATCTCCCCATCACCCCATCACCCCATCCATTCCAAAATTTCTGGGTTCACCAAATCGGGAACTTCATCATGGGGACAGTGCCCCGCTCCTGGTATAGGTACTATCTTGATATCTTTGCCGTTATCTCTAGCTTGTTCGTAAACTTTTGCTCCTGTAATCGGTGTCCAGGGGTCATCTGCACCCCAAATTATTAATAATGGACGCTCGACCTTTGGCAACAATTCCTCTGGGGAAACACCGGGAGGCGCTGTTAATATTGATGCAAATACTTGCTGTGCGCCTTCGTCACAAGATGGTTCGTAAAGCATATCTACTAATTCATCGGTGACAGCATTGCGATCGCGATAAACTTGATAAAGCGTGCGGCGAATTTGCGATTTTCTGCGAATATTATTAAATACAAATTTACCTGTTATCTGATTGCTCACCAATTTATTAAAACTCCCCATAACAAAACCTAATACTGGGTTTAGTTCATCAGAGCGATGGCTCAATCCTCCCGCAGCGTTAATTAAAACAGCGCCGCTGGTGATTTCGGGGTGTTCTACGGCTATAGTCAAGCTAATTAATGCACCGACGGAGTTACCGATAAATACGGCAGGCTGTTTAATCTGCTCTTGATAAAAATCTTTGAGTAACTCTACCCATAAATCGACGCTGTAATCAATCAGCGCTTTATCGGAGCCGCCAAATCCTAGTAAATCAAGTGCAAAAACTTGATAGCCAGCGTCAGCTAATACGGGAATATTTTTCTTCCAATGTCCGATAGATGCGCCGAAACCGTGAATTAGTACTAAAGGTTTTCCCGTACCCATGACGGTGTATTGAATTTTGTAACCTTTCCAATTCCAAAAGAGTTTTTCAAAGGTTGTTGTTTGTGGTGTGGTAGTCACGGTTTTTGTGAAGATAAGTGAAGGCTTTCTTATTATGTTAACGGTTTGTAGGTGTTAATAACCCACGCAGGTGGCTTTTGTTTGTGTAGCTAAGCCAGTGTGTTGGGCGGGTTCCCCGACTTGAAGGAACTGGCGTGCGGTTTCAACCGCCGGGTAAATGGCTATTTATTAATAAATAAAAGACTAATACGTAATTATTCTTAGTTGAAATTATTTAGAGAATAAAGCAATGATAAAGATTTAAAAAATAGCTCTTTTATTGTTAGTTTGATTCAGTTTAAGGGATTAATAAATTAAGATTCACAGGCTGATTTGTCTTTGAATTTGTTTTATTAATTGTGTGGTTGAAAGAATGAATCAAAATTATATTGCTGCTTTAAGTAAAATCATTTTGGCTGCGGCTTCGACAACGGCGATCGCCTTTCCTGTATCTGGAGCGTTTGCGGCTGAGAGTTTTTCTACTGCTGGTGACGAAACTGTCGAAAATATTCAGTTACAACGGTTGTTACTGGCAGATAATGACGATGAGGATGAAAAAAAGGCTGGTGTAATGCTACCGGAAACTGTGAAAGCAGCAGTTTTTAAAGATATCTCCGAGCAAACAAAAGTAGAATATTCAGCTTTGCGGTTGTTGAAAGCAGAAAAAACAACTTGGGTAAATGGTTGTTTGGGTTTGAAAGGAAACTGTAGTAAAGGTTTGGTTCCCGGTTATATAGCCGTGGTTGCTAGCGACAGCCAAATGTGGGTTTATCGCACCGATAAATCGGGGAAAATAGCCAAGTTGGATGAAGAATCCACTCAAACTTACAGCGCTATGATGGTTAAGCGACAAACAGTCATGAGTCAAGTAAGCCGTCGCGATATGCAGGTACAGCGCCGCTCTCGGGTACTCTCTGCTAATAGCAGCAGTACTCAAGCTAGAGCTACTAATGTTGCAGCACGCAGCACCCAAGTTAATGCCAGCAGTCAGGTTAAAATCAAAAGCAAATCGGGAATCGCGATCGCAATTTTACAGCCAGCAGGAAATCTTTCTGAAGTCATTACCCGTGTTTCTGTAAAAACTAAAGGCGGTAAGAAAGGTTTTTATAAAGAGCGGTTTTTAGGTGATTACAAATACAAAATTAAGCAAAAGCAGAAAGCCAAATTTGTTAAGGGATTAAAAACTGGCGATAGAATGGTTGTTCGTTTGTACGATATGCAAAAACGCTTTATCGGCTACAGCGAATTTGAATATTTGTCAGCCAATACTGTAGTTAACTTGATTTTGCCCAGCAATCCCGCCCAAAATCAAGTTGTTCGCACCGTCTACGGAATTGACTCAGATTTTGACGGTAACATTGATGCAAACTCTAACACCTACAGCTACTTTACCGAAGTTCGTAACCAGCGCGTGAGTTTCCTTAGCAGCAGCAGCAATATCAACGTCAGCGAATTCCAAATGCAGGGAATATCAACTGCCAGCAGCGTTTATTCCGCTTCTTTTTCCAGCGGTGAATATTCCCTTGCTAATAGCTCTATGGACATTTTTAGTTCTGATTCTGCTGCCGCTTTAAAAGCCGCTCCCGGTAGTATAGTTAAAATTACCGAAGTCAGCCAACAGAATAATTCCTTCGATGTCACCCAGCAAATGATGGCTTATCGTGATGTCGGTGTATCCCGCAACATTCAGGTAGCATTTTCTGACGTATCAAGGAATCACTGGGCAAAAGATTTTATTGCCGAATTAGCTGCCTTAGAAATTATTGAAGGATTCCCCGACGGTACTTTTCGTCCCGACGAACAAGTCAACCGCGCTCAATTTGCAGCGATGATTAATCAAGCCTTTGAAAAAGTCAAAGTTCGCAAAGCCATCAAATTTAGCGATGTTTCCAATCGTTATTGGGCATCCAACGCTATTACTAAAGCATACGAAATGGGCTTTTTGACTGTAGAAGATAGTAAATTCAAACCTAAAAAAGCCCTTTCGCGTTTAGAAGTCTTGCTTGCATTTGCGCGGGGACTTAACTATAACGTCAGTGGTTCCACAGAAACAATATTGACAGCTTATACAGATGCCACAATGATTCGCAGCGACGTGCGGAGTGCGATCGCCGCTCTGACACAAAGGGGAGTTGTGGTTAATTATCCCAACGTATCAACCCTAAATGCTGAAAAAGTAGCAACCAGAGCCGAAGTTAGCGCCTTGCTATATAAAGCTTTAGTTAGTACCGGCGAGGTAGCAGATATATCATCGCAGTACGCCGTCGGACAAACCCAAGAAGCCGCAGAATTAGAGCAGATTGCCGAAATGGAAGAAAACGACAATGTTAACGTTAGTCGTACTAAAAAACCCAAACAGAATTGCAACCAAGGAATTGGTAACGGTGCTGAAGGCTGCGATCCAGGAAATTCTCGTCCCCACGGTGGTAGCAACGACGAAGGTGGACGTACTCCAGGTGGAAAAAGATAATAGTTTATTTGTTTATTAAGTAATATAGATTACGACTAGGATGAGTATTTTTGCTCATCCTATTTTTTGTATTGGATTTGATAGAGAATCAATATATTGCATTACGCAGACAAAAAAAAGTGACGTAGCAGTGCTACGTCTCTAGATTAATATTTTGTCAGTATCAAATTTATGTATTTACACTAAAATCAACCTTGACAATAATATCGTTAAAGTCTCTGTCCCCACCTCCTGTTAAATCTTCAAATCCGAAAAGATTATCGCCGAGCATCATAACATGATCGACACCATCGGAATTAGCACCAAGGAATGGGAAGAAAACCTCATTGAAATTCTCTACAGTACCGTCAACAATTAAGAAAGGTACAAATATCGAACCAGCATCAAATTCGCCTTCAAAACTTGCTGTAGACTGATTTTTTACACTTAAATCAATGCTAGTGATACGGTTTTGAACTGCTGCTTGTGCGTAACCGGCATCTCCAACTAGTATATCTGCCGTACCGTCGCCGTCGGTATCTATACCACCATCTTCATCAGTAACTTGGAAGAAACCAACAAGGTTCTCATATGCAGCTTCGCGGTTAACGGTAAATTTTACCTTTTGCTTGCCGCTTAATTCTTCGCTTCTCAAATCAAGCACTGCGATTTCATCTTGCAATCCGTTGCCGATAGTTTTCTTAGCTTTAGCATCGAATTTCATCTTGATTTTTACACCTGCAAAATCTAAATCAAAGTCATTTTTTTCAAACTCGGATACTTCCAAGAAATCAGTAGAAGAAAAAGTTACTTGCGATAATTTGACTTTGCCTTTCTTCACATCTTTAAGGCTACCATTTTTCACCGACAAGAAACGGAAAGTAGTATCGCTGCTAAATTCTAAAACCTTTTCAATATCGGTATCGGAGAAACCTTGAGGCGTATTTCCTAACAAAGAAAATATGCTTTGAGAACGTTTTAAAGCGACTTCGGCATACTTTTCATCATCGGGAGAAATCCCATCAATAGTTCCCTCTTCATCATCAACGGTAAAGAAACCAATTTCTTGGAATTCTTTGACACTTTTACTCTTGAAAGAAAACTTGATGGAAGATTTACCGTTTTTGAATTTGCTTTTGAACTTGAAGGTTTGCTTGGTTTTAGATATTAAGCTGAAATCTACTTGATCGTCGTCACTGTCATTGTCATTATCATCACCTATAGAAACATCTGGTTTTTCATCAACAATAGTTTCTATATCGTCACTGTTAATGGTGATAGTACCCATCGCGATATCCATTTTAGAAACCATATACTCGCTTGTTTCTACTAAGCTTAAAGCGATAGTTTCATTTTCTTCAGTATCAGAATCATCGCTAATATCTAAAGTTACCTTAGCCGTTTTTTCTCCTGTTTTGAAAGTAATCTTACCCTTGCTACCATCAAACCCTTCATCAGCGCCGGTTAAAGAGTAATCTTCCTTAAATTTAGCAGTACCAGTAACGGTAAATTCAACTGTTAAAGCCGCAGTTACTTCACCCGTGCGAGTGAAAGTGTAAGTAACTTGATTGCTGCTACTACCTTCGGTAATGGTATTAGAATCAACCGATAAACTTACTTCCGGTTTTTCTTTTTGAAATTCTCCTTCTTCTAATTTAACAAGGAATGTATCTCTAGAATTGTCAGTTTTTAGAGTTTTATCTCCGAAAGTAGCTTCTTGGTAAAACTCACCAGCAATGTAGATTTTGCCATCATTTACAGCGATATCGGAGACAGTTTCTCCATTCATACCGCCGATATTTTGCGCCCACTTTACCTTACCCTCGCTGTCAAATTTGGCGATAAAAGCATCTTCACCTTCACTACTTTCGCCACCTTGATCGTAAAGCATGAAATTACCAATACTCATGCTTTCGCTTTTGTAATATCCAGTGACGTAACTATTGCCCATATCATCAACAGCAATAGCTTCGACTTCAACATTACTCTTATTTTCACTGTCGAAATCTTTTGCCCAAACTACATCACCTTTACTATCTAATTTGGTAACAAATACATCACCATTTTCACCACCTTCAATAGGAGCAGCATTGCCAAAAGTTAATGACTCTCTGAATTCTCCAGCAATGTAAGTATTACCTGTATTATCTATAGCAATATCTTCAGCTACGACATAATTAGTAGTGTCACCAAAAGTCTTTTTCCATGTTTCGCTGCCATCGTCTTTATTCAGTTTGACAACCGAAACATTTTCTGCGCCGCTTTCAAGATTTTCAGTCATGAAAAGATAGGCATTACCTTCTTTATCCACAACGACATCTTCAGCTTGATCTAATTCTAAATCAGCACCAAAGTCTTTTGCCCACAGTACATCACCTTTACTATCTAATTTAGCAACAAATACATCATCGGATTGTCCGCCATCAAGAGCAGGAGTACTACCAAAAGTTACTTGTCCTGAAAAACCTCCAGTAATGTAGGAATTACCATCAGCATCTACTTCAATACCAGAGGCTTCGTCATTGCTCGTACCGCCGAAGGTTTTCGACCATAATTCATCACTATTTGCAGCAAGTTTGGTGACAAAAATATCGTCTGATTCAGCACCAGGTAGAGAAGGATCTTCAGAGGGAGTTATATTCTCAAATGTGCCGGTAAAGTAGACTTCACCATCACTATTTACGGCTATATCTTCAACATAATCATTATTTTCATTGCCAAAATTCTTTGCCCAATCAATTTTTCCATCTGTATCGAATTTGGCAACAAAAACATCCGAACCACCTGCGGATGTAAGAGTGTCATTCCCAAGGATAACTTCGCCTGTAAAATCTCCCGTTGCGTAAGTATTCCCTTCAGCATCCACCGCTAGGAATTCATAGCCATTATCAGCAGCATTAAACTTCTCTGCCCAAGGAGCCTTTAACATAACGTCATCATTGCCGATAACATTCATTTTCATGGCATCTTCATTTGTCCAAGAATCCATTCTTGCATCGGACATTTCTGGATTATTAATAATGTAATCAGCACCCTCTTCCAAACTTAACTTAATAGTTTCATCCGACTCAATTTCATTATCTGCAATCGGTGTAATAGTAATAGTGGCTTCGCTTTGTTTGGCAGCAATAGTAATTGTACCTTGACTACCATCAAAACCTTCATCAGCCCCTGTTAAATCGTAATCTTCCGAAGTCGCATCACCGCTGACAGTAAAGTTGACTGTTAAATCATTTGTAGTATCGCCATCGCGCTTAAAAGTGTATACCAACGCTTTACCACTATCTTCAGCAATACTCATAGAGTCAAAAGCTAGACTGACTCCTGGCGGCATTAATATTTCATCCATGTTTATTAGCCTTATGTTTTATTAATAAAAAGGTTTCTTATTGGTTTTAACTTAAGTTAGTTTTGAATGTCAAAAATTAGTGACTAAATTAGAAAATCTACGTATTTACACTTAAACATTTGAAAGCAAAATTGGTTGTTCGCAATAATACAGTTGTTATTTATCTGACTTTTCATGCTAAGTCCTGAGTCAACCAAAAAACGTTACTTTTTCTACAGACTTATTATCAATAACTATAAACTAATGATAATTAGTCCCCAAAGAATTAGGGTTCTCAATGCGGCTAAAATGACGCTTTCAACATCCCGTGAAAAGTCAGGTTATTTATGCATCCCATTATGTCTATAGAACCCATTTATAATGAAGAATATTACCTAAGTATTGCCATTGAAAACTTACTTAGAGGAAGGGTAAATCAGTTTCTGCTGGTGACTTGTTAGCGCCAACAGGTTTAACAGAAACTGTAAAAAAGTTATATGTAAATTATTCCGTAGGATTGGTTTACAGATAAATAGAGAAGTGAGATGGGGAAAAGAGGAATAAATTATCTACCTATGCAATTATTAACTTTTAGCCCTTAGCTCCTCACTTTTTATGTCGTTACCGATTATCTACCATCCAGATTACGTTACCCCATTACCGGATGCGCATCGTTTCCCAATGCCAAAGTTTCGCTTACTTTATGAATTACTTTTATCCGATGGAGTAGCGGATTTACAACAGTTTTATATTCCCCAAAAACCTAATCAAGAAACTATCGAATTAGTTCATACACCAGATTTTGTAGAAGGTTATTTACAAGGAACCCTCGATACAAAAGCACAACGACGCATCGGTTTACCGTGGAGTCCGCAATTAGTTAATCGTACCTGTACGGCGGTTGGTGGTACAATTTTGGCGGCGAAATTAGCTTTAAGTAAAGGTTTAGCTTGTAATACTGCTGGAGGTACCCATCACGCTTTCCCCAGTTATGGCTCCGGTTTTTGTATTTTCAATGACTTCGCGATCGCAACTCGTGTCATCCAAAAACTCAACCTGGCGCAAAAAATTCTCATCGTCGATTTAGACGTGCATCAAGGAGACGGTACTGCTTTTATATTTCAAGATGACGAAAGCGTTTTTACCTTCTCGATGCATTGCGAAGTTAACTTTCCCGGTAAAAAACAAAAAAGCGATTTAGACGTACCTCTTCCCGAAGCAATGGAAGACGATGCATACTTGCAAACTTTAGCTAAATATCTACCGGATTTACTCGCACAAATAAATCCAGATTTAGTATTATATGATGCCGGAGTGGATACTCATATAGGCGATAAATTGGGAAAGCTGGCTTTAACAGATACCGGAATTTATCGTCGGGAAATGCAGGTATTGAGTACTTGCGTCGCTGCTGGTTATCCCGTTGCTTGCGTTATTGGTGGCGGTTATGCGGATGATATGAAATCTTTAGTGTGGCGGCATTCTTTGTTACATCGGGCTGCGAGTGAGGTGTTTCGGCAGTTTGGGTTGTGATTATTTGCGAAATTACCAATCAACAATGTAGAGAGCTTCGCAGTGCTACGTCTCTACATTATAAAAAATACAGCAGTTTGCAGAAAAATGAAGTACAGTCTTGCGATTCCTGCCCGTATATACAATACATTTAAACCTCACCCTGACAAGACAGGACATCCCTCTCCTTGACAAGGAGAGGGAAAGAGGGTGAGGTTAATAAAACTGCCGCATCACATAATCAATAGTCGCCCAAAAAGGAGCATAACTTTCTGTTTCATCTCTCTCTAAATAACCTTCAGCTAGCTGCTTAATTTCTTTCTCTGTCAACCCTTCAGTCGCCTGCATCACCCCATCAACTACTTTACGGCGCATTTTCTTCAACTTGTTAATATCTAGCGCCAGCATTTTAATTGTAGTTTCGGCTGCTTCTTGATGTTTGGGGTCAACTGTCGGTAATATTTCCCCCGCACCAGTGTATCTAAAGTACTTATTACAATTAGGATCTAAAGGCGAAATCATCAAATCTTCGTCAAACCAACCGCCTTTTTTATGTCCGCAATGTACGGGTTTTGTTGGTCTTTGTTCGTCTTCTCCCTGACAAGAAGAAATTAAATTACTGTAAGTAAATGTTAAATCGGTATACTTACTTTTCGGTCGATAGTGTTCAATATGACACCTTTTTCTACTAATATGAATACCGCAGTAACAACAGATGTAACCTTGTTCGTAAAGTATTGATTGGTAGACATCGTTTTTAACGCTACGATTGAAGGATTTCCATTTCGTAGTTTTACCAACTTTCTTATTGTAAGCAGTTAAGCTTTTTGGCTCCGAAGCTTTTTCAATATGTTTCATTTGTTAAGAATTTCCTTACGTCGAATTAATACATCCGCTCGCACAAATTCCGGCTCGTCGTCGCCAATTTCTTCTACTAATTTTTGACGTAATTCTTTAGCACCTTTTAAGTTTCCGTCGTCAATAAATTTGAATAGTTGCTGCAAACTATCTTTGATTTTTTGAGGTCTTTCGGGAACTTCCATTAAGTCTTCTAAAATGCTATTGCTGTCTCTTCCATAAGAACCTTCGGGACTCATAATAATCAGTTTTTGTTCGTCATCTCTTTCTAAAATGAACACTCCTTCCGGATGAACGTGACTAATTACTTGTGGTGAGTGAGTGGTGATAATAAACTGACAGTTAGTAAACGTTTTTTTCAGCGCTGGAATAATGTCTCTTT
This sequence comes from Calothrix sp. CCY 0018, assembly GCF_963920925.1. Classification (NCBI taxonomy): domain Bacteria; kingdom Bacillati; phylum Cyanobacteriota; class Cyanophyceae; order Nostocales; family Calotrichaceae; genus Calothrix; species Calothrix sp. CCY 0018. The sequence continues at coordinate 160,316 of NZ_CAWUDI010000011.1, forward strand.
GCCATCTGGGGTGTAAATGCAGTTCAATTTCATCGATTAGAACGATACCATCACCTAACAATGGATCTTCAAGCCCAGGGTTGGCGATCGCTAATCTTCTAGCTAAGTCTCCCACCATTGCCAGCAAACATTTTTCTCCATCGGATAGCTGATTAACATTTAATTCTCTATCCTGTTTTTTCACCGTCATTCTTAATGGAGAACGACGTATTCTTAAATTAGATAAACCTGTAATTAAAGAATAAATTGCCTGTCTAACTGCTTCTAATTGATGGTTAACAAAATTAGAATCATCAATTCTTTGTTCGTTTTCTAAATCTTCCAACTTTCTAAACCATTGGAAGAAGCTATTAAAGTTTATTTGTACGCTGTCTAACGATTGCTCGTAAGCGCTTACCCGCTCGTTAGAATGCTTTTTACGACCTCTCAAAGGAATTTCAAGTACGGCGCGATTTACGCCATAATGAACGATAACGGGTAAATTGAATTCAGAATTATTTTTTAAGTTTTCGTGAGTTGATTCAATTAATTGACGTAGTTCGCTTAAATCGCTACCAGCGGTTTTACTACGTTTCTTTCGCATCTTAGAAAGACACCAAGTTACCTCACCTCCAGAAGTCTCAATAGTAATCTCGTTACGAGTTTCTTCACTTCCCGTAGAAATATCCTCTTCCTGGAACAATCTCCCCGAAGTTGTGGGATACTGGACTGGTTTTGTATAGCGAGATAATAGAATTGCAATGCATTCAAGAATACTGGATTTACCGACACCGTTAATACCAATAATTACATTCGGTTCTTTTTCTTGGAATTCCAGCTTTATATCGCCAATTCCGCGAAAAGAGTTCATCTCAATATGCTTAATTTTCATACTTAGAATTAAGTTTTAATACTTAGAATTACGTATTAAATGGAATACGTAATTATTAATAAAGATAGCTTGAATTTCTTTCTATTGGCGCGATAATCGTGTTCTATAAAACCGATAGTAAATTAAATATTTAAGTAAAATAATTCTTCCTAAGAGGAAATAAAATTATTACTAAAAGCAGATTGAATCTTGTAGTTTAGAAGACAAAAAATAAAAATAAAAATCAATAGTGTATTTTAGTTACAAATATATGTAAAAAGGTTGATCAAATAAATATGAGTGGTAAATTAAAGCTGCTATTAACAATTCATATCCGAATTTATACCCCATTAAAATTAGACAAGCCGTATATTATAATTCCATGTCACAAGAAAATAAAAATACACAGCCACCTTCATCTCCAGAAAAAGTCTCATTTTGGAAAGCATTATTAATTAAAGTTTTACGAGGTACGAGTGGAGTATTAGAAACGACTGCAATCAAATTAGAAACCGAACCTTTTCCGGATACTGTAGAGAAACGAGGTTTTTTACAAAAGCTTCAGCAGATTTGGATTAGTTTATTAGGAAAAATTCGGCTCATTATACCAGCACAATTTTCAGCAAAATTGTCAGATACAGCTTTGAGTGGAATTCTCGGTGGATTAGTCGTAATGATATTTTTAATCACTTCAAACGTATTTGATAGCAAACCATCGCAAGTAGCAACAGTTTCCCCAAACACAGAAATTCCGCAAGTGGTATCTACTACCGAGCCAGAATCTATAGTGCCTTCTAAAGAAACAGTTTCCGCACCATCAGAAGAAGAAACTCCACCCGTTATAGAGAAACAAGCAACTTCCTTACCACCAGAAGAAACAGCATCAGAGCCAGAAGTTGAAATTCCACCCGCTACAGAGAAACAAACAACTTCCGCATCATCAGAAGAAGAAACTGTATCCGAGCAAGAGCAAGAAATCCCTTTACCAACTCAAGAAGAAACTGAACCTAAACCAAAAATTGAAATCCCACCTTTAATAGAGCAAACTCCTCAAGAAGAAACCGTATCAAAGTTAGAAATTAAGACTCCACCCACACCATTAACACCAGAAGAAACCTTAATCGCAGCAATTCAAAATCAAGTTGGTGAAATCAGCCTTAACTTAAAAGATTCAAATTCCAAAAATGGCACTTTTGCAGAAATCATAGAATCAATTCAGGCCAACTTTTTAAACAGTTATCTGACAATTAAAATTAATAACGATTGGTACAGCTTACAAAAAAAGCAACAAGACAAACTAGCAGCCGAAATCTTACAGCGCTCCCAAGAACTAGATTTTACTCACCTAGAAATTACCGATTTACAAGGCAAGCTAATAGCCCGCAATCCAGTAGTCGGAACCGAAATGATCATTTTTAAAAGAAAGTAGGAATGGTGCATTAGTTAGGAGTTAGGAGTTATTTCCCCTTGTCCCCTTGTCTCCTCCTCTCTCCCCCATCTCCCCCACTCTCTTGTTAAACTAATAACTGATCCTTTGAACTGGTAATTTATGCTAAAGCGTTCTAAATTCGAGACAACTCAATCTCAAATCATGCATCGTGCAGAAGACTTAATTAGCGCGGCTTCCAATCGTTACCGGATTACAGTTCAAGTGGCAAACCGCGCCAAACGTCGCCGCTACGAAGATTTCGACAATACCGAAGATGTATTGATGAAGCCCGTATTACGCTCAATTATTGAAATGTCCGATGAATTAACCCAGCCAGAAATCATCGGCGAAATGTAATTACAGTGAGCAGTTAACAGTGAACAGTTATCAGTGAACAATTATCAGTTATTAACCGTTCACCGTAAGGTGTTATCGAATGGTAGGGTAAAGTTCATCACTGCTCGCTGTTAACTATTAACTCTTTTAATCAAATTAAAATACAAATTATTTATAGGCATCATTGCAGCTAGCACAATTATTCTTACTTCGCCTTATCTAAATTTAGATAAAAATATAGTCGGAATACAACCTGCTGTTGCTCAAAGAATCGCTTGATTAGATGCTTGGCGAAAAGTCTATCAACAACTGCTAGTTTGTAATTGGGAATAGTTAGGAGTTAAGAGTAATAAGTAGTCAGTTAGTAATTATTCCCCTTGTCCCCTTGTCTCCCCATCCCCCATGCGCGTACTAAAAAAAGGAAACGGCTGGCGTATTGGCATCAACCCCGCAGCCGCAGAATTCAAAGGCTTGGTAGGTACGGATGATTGGGCTGTGGAATTAACAGAAGCTGAGTTGAATGATTTTTGTCGGCTATTGGCACAGCTTGCAGAGACTATGCAACAAATGGCTTCGGAGTTGATGGATCAAGAAAAAATCGCTTGCGAGGCTGAAAGTAATTTAATTTGGATGGAAGTAGAAGGCTATCCCCACTCGTATAGCTTACGTTTTATCCTTAATTCGGGACGTTGCGTAGAAGGTAAATGGGATGTCAGTGCTGTTGATGATTTAATCCAAGCCGCAGCCACGCTCAATGTTTTTTAGTTTTTATTTGTTTTATTTGAATAAAATAGTTGTTTAGTTTCAATTTTGTGTTAATATACTAAAGTTAAAACCCCTAGATTTAATTTTTTCAGAAAGGAAAATTTAAAATCAATCTTTTGAAGTTAAATAAAGTCCGATTTACGGGGCGTAGCGCAGCTTGGTAGCGTGCCACTTTGGGGTAGTGGAGGTCGTGGGTTCAAATCCCGCCGCTCCGATTTGATTTATTTTAATATTTAGTTCGTAAAGTTAATAAAGTTCCACGCTTATAGCACCTTCTTTAAACCTGTCAACATCTATTAATAAGTAGATATCTTTCAAGTAGGCATCGGTGATACCTTTTTGTGCGGAACTTCCCCGCGATTAAGACCAGAATTATCCTGAGTTTTTGTTTTTCTCAGGCTCGGAAGTGGTTTTCCCTCCTTTACGTTTACGCGATTTTCCACCACCATTGGCAGAACCTCGTTTCGACTTTAGGGAGCTTTTCAAGACCTCCTCGACGGTATGCATCTGGAATTGGTCATGACGAGACACTTTTTGCTTCCGAAGAAGGTTAAGTATCGTTCGCCATGAACCTGAATTTGCTTTCACTCTATCCTCTGGTAGGGAAAGCAAGGCACAACGAATACCATCGTAAGCAAACCCGGACAACATTCTATTGTATTTCTTTGAGCCGGAATTTCGCATCTTTGACTTCTTTACTGAAAAGTCGAGAGATTCTAAGGATATTGCACAATTTAAACTTTCAGCTAGCTTTACAATATATGAGGCAATGTCGCGTAAATGTGCTTTACGCTGCCCGGTAGTCCATCTGTCGTCAAGATAAAACGAAAATTTCATCTGCTTTCTCTTACAATCAAGTCCGGGATTTCCGTCCGGTTTTATATAAATTACGTCAATAGATTTTGCATTAATATCAACACCTAAGCAACCGTTTTTTATAGTATGAATCCAAGGCACTTCTTGAACATAGGCTGTTAGATGAATGTACCAATTGTCGTTTTTATGCTCGCGGCGAAATATCTGAACTGTTACCGGCTTGTTTGCTTCTAAAGCGTAAAGTAAATCATGTTTTCTTTGCCCGGATACTTCAAACTCAACTTGCTGCCATTCTCCGTACTTTGCTTGTAAATAGTAAGGAACCCAAGCCCGACAAACAAAAATATCGCCTTCTTTGTGATGGATTTTGGTTGTTAGATTATTTCCGTCGGTAGAACCTTTGCCGGAGAGAGTATATATTACCAGAACGACTTTTGCGCCAATCAGCCAACCATTCTTCGCGAGATTTATATCCGTTTTCTTTTAGATGGTATTGAGCGTTGAATAATTTTTGCGAACCAAAACAAATGTGAAGTCTTTTCGTTGATTCTAGCTTTTCTAGTTTTGCTTGATTGTTTTGATTTTTTTTCAGCTTGGATTTTATTCCTCTCAGTTTTTTCGGAATACCTTTAATATTTTTCTTTGTAGGGTACTCTAAAGAGTTTTGAACTTCTTCAATCATATCAGAAGCTCGCTCTTTACCCGGTTTAATATCAGCTTTCAGTTCTTCTATTCGGTTATCTTTTGAAGCTTTTAATTGCTCAAAAGTTCCTTGAACATCCGTCAATAAAGAGTCAATCCAAGCCCATTGAACATTGTGCTGTTTTTGTAGAATAGGACTTAAATCTTTTTTTGTTGCGCCTAGTTGAAATTGGTTTAAAACTTTTCTACTAATAGAGCAGTAGTCGCGTCCCCATTCCTGAAAGAATTCTGGAACCAAGCCTAGTTTGGATTCAATTCCACGCCGAAGATGATACGGTTCGACGTTTGGGTCTTTAGACTTATTCTTAACTCTTGTCGTTGCTTTTTGTCTAATTGTTTTTTTCTTAGCCAAACCGAATCAGCTAGGAACAGTTGTTTTCATCTTTTAACAAAACGGCGGAATTCCCGATCCGTCTAAACGGCGGGGATGGATAGCCGCTTCTACGTTGTCCCTGCGTAAGTTACGATATATTGATTTATACTTTCTTAATAGTACAAACTAATGTGCGCCCTAACGAGTAGTATATTTTGAACGCTGAATATTTTTTGCAACACAACCGTTCATTTAAATACAAAATTACCGAAAATCAATGATGAGATAAGTTAAAACGCATTTAAATTGGATGTTCAGAAATTGTCTGACTCTTGTGGGATGGAGAGCAGCGCGTTGCGGTGAAACACTTGCGGTGGACGGGTTTCCCGGCATAAGCAAAGTGTTGAACCCGAAGGGGGGTACAAAGCCGTTGTAGCGACTGCGGGGCATCACTGCCCGTCTTAATATACAAATTAAATGCACAACGGCTTACTAGCTAAGTAATAGTAATATTTGATACCAATAATTACGAAGCTATCAATAAAGAAACGATTTCAAATCAACCCATAAGAATGACGTTATCAATTACATGGATTACACCATTATCAGCTTCGATATCTGCTGCTAAAACTGTGGCATTTTTCACTTCAAATCGATCGGTACAATTAATATTAATAGTAGAACCTTCCACAGACATTATCGTTTTCAATTTTGCTAAATCAGCCTGCATTAACTTGCCCAGTACAACATGATATGTGAGAATTCTTGCTAGCCCAGGAGGATTTTGCAACAGAGTTTGAATAGTCCCGGTCGGTAATTTTGCAAAAGCTTCATCATTAGGTGCAAAAACTGTAAAAGGTCCAGGACTTTTTAATGTTTCTACTAAATTAGCAGTTTGTACAGCTTGAACTAGGGTATTAAAAGAATCAGCACTAACAGCAATATCAACTATATCTGCCATGTTTTCACCATTACTCTAGTAAATATTATAAGGGTTATGGAGAAAATGCGGGAATGATAGTTCTTACTACTGTAGGTTTTTATATTTAAATAACTGTATTTATTAAAACAGCTAAATGATGAGTATAAAAGCTTGTTCTAAAAATTTAGCGAGCGAATAATATTAAATTATACTATCATTTCGTCACAATTAATAAAAATTTACATCAAGGAATCAACACTTTCCGGATTCAAAAATCGCTGAAAACCCTGGTAATATGTAGTTTAGTCTATCGTTTTCTTACTTATTAACTAAGATGAAAGTGATTCTCACTATGAAGGTTTGGCGTTAATCCTTATACTTCAGAAATTTAGTGAGATAATAGACACGTGAGGAAATGAACGGAAGATATTCGACCGCAAGAGGAGAAATTTTATGATTAAGAAACTTTTGGCTGCTTTAACTATAGTAGCTCCTCTGTTTTTCGCTAGCTTGGTAAAAGCTGAAAATCCACAGCACGTACAAAAGCTGCTAAAAACTGGGGAATGCGTCGCTTGTGATTTGTCAGGAGCAAATCTACGCGGCTCGCATTTAATTGGTGCTGATTTAAGAGGAGCAAATCTTCAGGGAGCAAATCTCGAACACGCCAACCTTGAGGGTGCTGACTTGACTCGGGCAAATTTAAAAGAGGCCAAACTAACTTCGGCATTCTTAACTAACGTCAATTTCAAGCAAGCTAATTTGAATGATGCCAATTTAACCAGCGCTAAAATTTACGACTCCAACGTATACGAAGCATCAATGGAAGATATGAATATCGCTGATGCCGAAATATTCCATACCGGAATTGGTATTGGTGGAGAAGAATTGAATAGTATTCCAGATTGGGATTAAATCTACTTACTTAGGGATTTTTCGAAAGTCTGTAAGTAATCAGTTTGTAAAAACTAATAGCTAAGAAAATTGATAGTGCCTGTAAACTTAGCTATTAAACAACCAAATACACAGCTAAAAAATAATAGTTTAATAATTTGTAATTCTCCGATTTCTAGCCTAATTTATCTAGAAGTCGGAGTTTTTGATCTTGGAGGGAGATGGGGAGAATAATTACTAATTACCAATTACCATGCCCCATGCCCAATTACCCAATTCTCAATCAACCAGTATTTCTCATCCCGGCAGCGATTCCGTTAATAGTTAACAGCGCTCCTCTGAGCAATTCTCCTTTGCTGTAACGCGAGTGAATTACTCCAGAAGTAGCGTTATTTTTGCTGTGCCGCAAACGTTTGAGTAAGGATACCTGAATAAATCCTAGAGGTACAATAGTACCATTTCTCAACTGTACGGAACGCTGTAAAATTGGATCTCCATCTAAAAGCCGTTCGTGCCCGGTGATTTGCAAAACCAAGTTTTTCGTTAGATAGTATTCGCTGGAAATTTGATTATATACTCCGTTAAAACGGTGTTTATCTTCGGCTTTAGATAGTTCATCTACATAATGTCGTCCCATCTGTAGATCGACTTTTGCCAAGGTCATTTCTACTTTGGAAATCACCATTTTGAAAAATGGCCACTTCCTGTAAAAACACTGAAGTAACTGTATGTGATCTTCAGGGGCTTCGTTGAGAAACTCTTGTAAAGACGTACCAACTCCATACCAAGCCGGTAGCAAAAATCTAGTTTGCGTCCAGCTAAATACCCAAGGAATTGCTCGCAAACTACTCAAGCCTTTTTTACCAGATGGGCGACGAGCGGGACGAGAACTGATTTGTAACTGACTAATTTCTTCTATGGGAGTAACTTCATTGAAAAAGTCAATAAAATCGGGTTGCTCGTAGATTAAATCTCGATAATGGGAACGCGATCGCGCTGCTAATTCTTCCATAATTTCGTTCCAGGGTTGAATATCGTCAAACCCGGCGCGTAGTAAGCTGGCTTGAATTACTGCGGTGGTGATTGTTTCGAGATTGTATAGGGCTAAATCTGGTAAGGAGTATTTAGAAGCTAAAACTTCTCCTTGTTCGGTAATTTTAATTCGTCCGTTGATACTTTTACCAGGTTGGGCCAAAATCGCTTCGTAAGCGGGGCCGCCCCCGCGTCCTACGGAACCACCTCTACCGTGGAATATTCGCACGCCTAAGCCGTATTCTTCGGCGATTTGCTGCAATGATTTTTGGGCTTTATGTATCTCCCAATTACTGCTGAGGAAACCGGAGTCTTTATTACTATCGGAATACCCCAACATTATTTCCTGTAAGTTGGGATTTAAGGTAGAGGAATTTTCTCCTTGTTTACTTGTTTCTTCGTCGCCTTCTGCTTTCATCTGCTGCTCATAAGCTGCATATCCTCCGGCAAGTAAAGCGCGATAAAGCGGCAGAGAAAACAAGTCTCTCATCACTTGCCTCGAACCCTGTAAATCTTCTACCGTTTCAAACAAGGGAATAACTCGGATTGTACCTACAGCCGTTCCGGGATCGTAAAGTCCTGCTTCTTTGGCTAACAGCAATACTTCTAGTACATCGCTGACGGAGCGGCACATACTGATGATGTAAGTTTGGCAAATATTGCAGCCAAATTCAACTTGGAGCGATCGCACTAAGCGCATCGTTTCCACGATTTCGTTGGTTTTATCTCCAAACGGTAGCTGTGCGGGAATTAGAGGTCTTCTCGTTTGCAGTTCTGTAGTTAACCAAGCAATTTTTTCTTCTTCAGCCAAGTCGTCATATTTTGTCTCTAAAATTCCTAAATATTCGAGAATTTCGCCGATTGCATCGCTATGACGAGTTGATTCTTGCCGAATATCTAACTGGGTTAAATTAAAGCCAAAAATTTCAACTTGTGTGAGGAGAGTTTCTAACTGGTGACACTTCAAACCTGTTTCTGACAAGTTACGTTGAATTAACCTTAAATCGGCTAAAAAGTCTGAAGTAGAATGGTAGATTGGAGCAATGTCATCTTTAATTATTTCGCGTTTCCGCAATGCTGAATTGCGTTCTTGCGTGTTTTCCAATCGTTTAACAACATAAGCAAGTTTTAAGCGATAAGGCTCTTGACGATAGCGTAAAGCTAATGCATCGTAAACTTCACTCATTTGGGACTGTTCGATTTCTAAGGATTCTAATAAGTCCGGTAAAACATCGCTCCAATGTAGCGATATACTTAATAGTTCAATTAATCTTCTAGCAGATTCGATATATTTTTCCAACACCATATGGCGTTGATAGCAAGCAGTCTGCCAGGTGATTTCCGGCGTTACCGATGGGTTTCCGTCTCTATCGGAACCCACCCAAGAACCAAATTGACAAAAGCTCTTGCTGGGTGGTTCAAGCCTGGAGAAGGTTGTATTTAAAGCGTACTTTAGGCGCTCGTACAGTTGAGGAGTTGCATCAAACAATACTTCTTGGAAGTAGTGCAGCGCGTAATCTACTTCATCAAGTACGCTAGGTTTAAACTGATGCAGTTCATCTGTACGCCACCACAAACGAATCTCTTCGAGTAATTGAGAGTGAATTTGGGCTGTTTCCCAAGAATATACTTTTGCTGTGGCATTGCCAGAGCGCTTTTCGGATGAATCGAGTTTTTGCAGTAAATCTACTACTCGTCGCTGTTTGTCGCGAATGGTGGGACGGACAATTTCGGTAGGGTGAGCCGTAAACACTAAACGCACGTCCAATTGAGCAATTAAGCGCTGTATTTGTGCTGGTGGCACATTTAGTTTAAATAATTTAGGAAATAGTTCGGCAAACGTTCCTTTATCTTTAGGATTCGCTTTAGCTTGCCAACTTTTGGCTAGTAAATCTGCATTAACCCCATTATTGAGATGAACATCCTCTACCTGCTGATTGCTCGAATAAACAATATCAGGTAAAGTTTCTTTCTCTGCCGATTCATCTTCTTCGTAGCGAGTTAATTGCTCTTTTTGTTCGTAATCCTGTTCTACGATATTGATTAACTGGAAATACAGTGCAAATCCACGAGCCGCTCTAATTGCTTCGTTAATACTTAATTTTTCAATTAAACTAAATACGGAGGAAGCTGGATTATCGGTTGCTTGTCCTTCTGGAGAACATAAATCGCGTAATTGTTTGAGGAGATCGACCATTTGCTGTCCGCATTCTTCGCGGAGAACTAATTCCCACACTTCCTCTACGATTTGTAGGCGATGGCGCAAAAACAAATCTGATGCGGGGTAGATATTTACAGCCTGAGCGTGAGGGTATAAAACGGTACTCATATCCTAATAGGTAATAGAGCAGATTACTGTATGTAATTTTTTCGTTTGCTGCGGCACCTAGCATAGAAATTCAATTTCCACCCGCAAACGGGTTAAAACAACTTAAACTGGGTTTTGGTCTTTTATCGAGCTTTTAGCTTTTGGCGGAAGAGTGGGTTAAATACCCCACCGCCGCAATTGGCGTGTAAACCGTCTTACTGGGGTTTGAATTACCATCCAATTGCCAACAGAAAAGCTGATAGCGGTGCTAAGAGCTAATAGCTTTTGTCTCAGTTGAAGCCGGAAAATCAAGTATGGGTAGGCGCTCGCCTCGAAATAATTCTTCGCTGGCTTCTCCTACGGCTATGAGTGCTTCGCTTGTAGCTTTTTCTGCTAACACTAATGTTAAGACAGAAACGGTACCCGAAAGCAAGATGACAGACTGGGGGATTGAAAATAAACCTAAATTTAATCCGGCTTGAGATGATTTAGAATTAACTTCTTTAGATGACATGGATATTTTTTACTGCTGTAAGATAAGTTAGATCGAACACAAAACTTTACATGAAAGAGCTATTACCCTTTATGACAAAGTTAATATGGGCGGAGTTAAATCGACGACATCAAACAAATCAATAGATAAGCTAGGAAGATAATAAAGCATGGTAAAAAATACTTCTCCCGCTTAACGATTTCGATAATTCTAGTCTACTAGCAGTTGCCAGCTAACTGCGTCCGATCAATCCCTTTTCGTCAACTTGCGATGAAAACAGCCACTCTACAAACCCAACAATCATTAGCACAGTGGGTAAGCCAAGCAACAGGGATAAACTCTATAGGGGTAAAAGTCCGGTTGCGAGGAAACGACCTGCACATTCTTTGCGAATCATCTGAGTGTCCTCCTCGTTGGAACACTTTATCGGATTTGCTTAAAGCTTTACAGCAAACGAATTTAGATGCTTTAACAAAAAGCGAACAACCTTCAATATACCAAGTTTTCGTTTACGGGAAGAAAAAAACCGAAAAACGCCCCGAATGGTGCCATAAGGTTTACTTAAATCAACTTGAAAAGCATTTAGAGGAGGTAAAACAAGCACTTCTCGCCGTAGACGCACCTCCCGGAGCGCTAATCTTATCCAATGAGAGTTTAGCCCGTCAGGGAGATCCAAACGCAATTGCTCGCTACCTCAGCGAAACTCTGAGTACTTTGGGTGTAGCGGTTCAAGTTAAGGTTAAAAGGCAAAAAATAAAGGCGAACGTTCCTAGCAATAAAGGTCGTTTGTGGGTTTTTTGTCAGTCAAATTATACGCCAGATCCATCTTTAATTGCCGAGCCTGTAGCAGCTAAGTTACGAAATCTTAAGCTGTTGAATTATCAAGATGCAGTAATTTCAACGCAGGTTGTCGGCGAAACTCAGCCGGATTGGCTGTTGTTAATCGATCTGACACCCCCAGAAGTCATGCTCAAAGAATGGGCGCGATGGGGAGATGTGCAAGCAATTGTCAGGCTGTTAAATATTGGATTTAATAATTCCCTCTTAGAGATACAGGCTTCTTTACAAGATTCAACGCTACATATATTTTGTATGCCCGGTACTGAATCTCCAGAAGATGCGGCGATTCCTGCTCAAAAATTGTGTGTGGATAAAATTGTTCCCAGCTTAGAAGCATTAGCTCCTCAAGGGATACTATCGGCGGCCATTTACGGACAAAAAACAGTAACTTCCTCTCAACCTGAGTGGATTGATTGGCAGTCTTTACCAGCTAAAGAACATCCGGATTTAGCAACATCGCCGATCGAATTAGCCCAGGATGGCGACATGGAAGCAATTGTTTTTCTACTTCAACGATTGCTCAATCCCAATTTAGATAAGCGCTTGCAAACTGGGGGTATTCGCGTAATTTTAGCGCGTAAAGAAGATTTATTACACATTATGTGTGATGCCCCCGTATGTCCCGCAAGGAAAAAAATAGCTGCCAAAATCATTAACTTTATTCGACATTTACAGTTACCAGAGCTTGCAGGAGTGCGCGTTTACGGAAGGCGTGCTGGTAACAAAAAACCATTTTGGCAATCTGGCATAGATTTTAAAGAGCGGGAGCGGGTAGTACCGGAAGCAACACCAGAATTTGCCGCTACTTCTGCCTACGTGCAGGAACTGTTACCCAACGAAGAAGAACCCGTATTGCGTCCCGATTTAACCGCAGAAGAAGTTCACAACTTCGTTGCCAACGTAGCGCGGGATTGGGGTGGAACCGTCAAAAGCTGGTTTTTAGGTACCCAGCTATTTGTTGAAAAACAGCAGGCATCCGAGAATTCAGAAGGAATTGGTCGTGTGGCATTAATTTGGGGTGCGGTAGGATTATTATTAACCTTACAAACCGATTGGCTAACGGGTAAAATTTTAACTTCCCTTGCACCTCCGGCTCCACAAATAGCTCAATCTCCCACAGCACCCGAAGAAACAGCAACAGCATTTCTCCCCAACAGCACCGAAGAACAATTATCGCCAAACTCAAACCCCAACTCAACATTTAATAATTCCGGCTTTACCAGCCAAAATAACTCAAAGCGAGGTAAAGCAACATCAACAGCCATTTTATTAGCAGCGCGATCGCAACTTCCTAGTTTTAATGTTCGCCAGTTAGACGAACAGCTAGCGTTATACAAACAGCGTTTGGCAAAAAACGGTACGCCACCAGACGTTCTAATTATCGGTTCTTCCCGTGCTTTACGAGGTGTCGATCCCGATGCACTTTCCAAAGGTTTAGCAACGCAGGGTTATCCAGATGTTGATGTATTTAACTTTGGCGTTAATGGAGCAACAGCCCAAGTTGTAGACTTTATCATTCGTCGCGTACTTCAACCAGCACAATTACCAAAAACAATTATTTGGGCAGATGGTTCCCGTGCTTTTAATAGTGGTAGAAACGATGATACCTTTGATGCTATTTCAGAATCCCGTGGTTATCAGTATGCTTTAAAAACATCTTTAGCTAGAAAAGATTCTACAGATACGCCAATAACCGCCAAAGAAGCAGAAATTGCCAAACAGAAAACCAACGGCAATGAAGTTATTAACGAAAAGTTAAACGATGGGTTTTCTACTGTTTCGAGTTCCTACAACAAACGCGACAAACTAAAAGGGCATCTGGTCAAAATATATAAATCTCTACCCATAATTAGCGCTCTTAAAACAGATACTTCAGATGACTTAACAGATCCTTCAGAAGACGTTTCCAATTACGCAGTAGACTTTGATGGATTTTTACCCTTATCTATCCGTTTTAATCCCAGTAATTATTATCAAAAATACGCCAAAGTTGCCGGAAATTACGATCGAGACTATCAAGACTTTGAATTATTAGGAGAGCAAAACGAAGCTTTGCAAGCAGTACTCAACTACACCGAAAAAAGAAATATAAATGTAGTGTTCGTAAATATGCCCTTAACAGCGGAATATTTAGATCCAGCACGGACAAAATACGAACAAGAATTTGAGAAATATATGTTGGATTTAGCAAGTCGTCCCAACTTTGTTTACCGAGACTTGAGTCAAACATGGCCAAAAGCCAACGACTACTTTTCCGATCCCAGCCACCTCAACCGCTACGGTGCATACGAAGTATCCAAGAAACTCGCCCAAGATCCGATGATTCCCTGGGGTGGGAAGTGATGGGGAGATGGGGAGATGGGGATAACTTTAACCTTTAACCTTAGTTACTGATAACTGTTCACCGCTAACTGTTCACTGATTCAAATGAATTTTATTTCGTTCGGATACGGACTATTTTTAATCGCTGTGTTGGGAATTTATTGGTCTGTAGAACAACAAAGGTTGCGTCTGTGGACTTTATTTATTGCTAGCTTAATTTTTTATGCGTCGAATCAGCTTTATTATTTACCGCTGTTGCTGACGCTGACTTTTATCAATTTTCGTTTCGGGTTGGCTCTCGGACAAAATACTTCCCCTGGAAAGCATACTCTTGATTGGCGAATTTCTAATCAAGAATGGCAATTTGCTCAAGCTGATTGGAATCGTCGCCGTTTGAAGGTTTTATGGCTGGGGATTGGTTTAAATCTTTTGCTGCTGTTTGGCTTTAAATATTTAGCACCTTTGTTTGGCTTTTTTAATTCGAGCAGTATTAGTGGTGCAAACGAGTTAAATGCTTTTAAAATAATTGCACCTTTAGGAATTTCCTATTTTACTTTCGAGTGTATTGCTTATTTAGTTGATATTTATCGCGGTGCCCCTGCTTCCGGGCAGTTTATTGAATTTGCTAGTTACAAATCCTTCTTTGCTAAATTAATTTCTGGACCAATTACTCGCTACCACAATCTGGCAAGTCAATTTAACAATCTCAAGTTTCCTAATGCCGATACGATAACTGAAGGATTATGGTTAATTGCTAGGGGTGCGGTGAAAAAAGCTCTTTTAGCAGACCATTTGGGAATTTATGTTGATTTAGCGTTTAGCAGTTTGCAACGAGCCGGTAGCGTGGATCTATGGTTAGGAACTTTTGCTTACGGCTTACAACTATATTTAGATTTTAGCGGTTATGTAGATATTGCTCGCGGTAGTGCTTTACTCTTCGGCTTAGTATTGCCAGAAAACTTCAATCATCCTTACTTCAGCACCAGCATTGCTGACTTTTGGCGACGCTGGCACATGACTTTAGGTGACTGGCTGCGGAATTACCTTTACTTTCCCCTCGGAGGTTCGCGCAAAGGTTTAGCTACCACCTGCTTAAACTTACTAATCGTCATGGTTGTTGCCGGGATTTGGCACGATGCGGCATTAGGATGGGTTATTTGGGGTGCTTATCACGGTTTTGCGTTAGTTGTGCATCGTTTAACAGATGTTGTGAGCGACAAATATGAGCTTTTAGAAAACTTCTGGCAAAATCCGGCGGGAATAGTTATAGCTTGGCTGCTAACTCAATTAATGGTTTTCACTTCATGGATATGGTTCCGCTTACCTAACGTACAAGACTCCTGGTTAGTAATTACTCATTTATTTGGTCGTACTGCCGACGCGCAATTTGCTCAGAAAGTCTATGTAGAAGCTATACGTATTAGTCAGTATCAGCTAGCCGCTTTATTAATCGCGATCGCATCGATCATGGCAATTTCCTACGCTCTCAACAATCGCCTCAAATTAAAGCTTAACTGGCATTTAAAACTTTTATTCATACCCTTATGTCTTTGGGCAGTTTGGGTTTTAGCCCCCGAAGGAAGATTACCTTATATTTACTTTGATTTTTAATTTAGGGAGCAGTTAGGAGTTAGGAGTTAGGAGTTAACGATCATCCCAATGCCCAATGCCCAATGCCCATATAAGCCTGGATTATATGTTAAATAAGTAATAATAATCTGAGTAAATGATCCTAAGTGAATAAACTAATGTAAAGTAGTTAACAACGGGGAAGAGAAATCCGACCCGATTATAAGACAAATAAAGCAATTATCTGAACCATGACAACCACATTACAAAGACGCGAGAGCGCCTCTGCT